>NZ_JBIBKS010000016.1:0-225134 GCF_042959345.1 Streptomyces sp. NPDC007905
CCGAAAGACGTCGAGCTCGCCGCATAACCTCAGCAACCCCGAACCACCCCAAACCCGACAGGAGTGCCTTGACGGAAGACATAGAGGCACCCCCCGTGCCGTCGCGACCCTCGCCGACACCTCCCGCCCCCTGCGCCGTGCGGCGGTCTTCGCCGCTGGGGACCGTCGTACCGCGGCCGCCGCCACGGCCCTGAACTCGACGCTCTGCCCTGCTGCTTCGACCTGTTCAACGCGGTAGAGCCGGGTCGGCGGGGCCGATGCGGAGTACGGATTGGCGCGCAGCGGATCGGGCTCGCCCAGCAACCGGCGTACGAGCTCCGTGGTCCGTCCCCGAGCACGCAGCCCAGCCATGGACACACGGCCGCCGCGACCCTTCGTTCCGCCCTTCCTCGGACGGTGACCGGAGGAATTGCGTTCATGACGAAACCCCCACCCCCGCCACCTTTCACCTCCCTGAAACGTGACCGCCCCGTTTGCTCAGGGAACGCGATCTACCGTGGGATGCACACCCCGCAGCCCGGCCACCGTCGTCCGAAGGCCCGCCCCGCCCTCGTATGAGCAGGAGCCCCGTGTCGCGCCCCGTCGCACTGTCACTGCCCCCCCCTGGCTCGCCCATGCCCTGCGCGCCCAGCGCGGGCCCGTCCCGTGGAGCGCGGTGACGCGGGGCGCGCTCGCCGCCGGGCCGCTGCTGCTCGCCGGTGTGATCGGCGGCCGTGTCTCGGGGGGCGTCCTCGCCGCCATCGCCGCGATGCTCGCCGGCATCAACGACCGGCCCGGCAGCAGGCGGGCCTCCGTCCGGCGGCTCGGGGTGCCCGCGCTGGCCGGAGCCCTTGGGCTGTTCGTGGGGACGTGCGGCGGACAGCACCTGCCCGCCGTGCCGCTGACCCTGCTGCTGACCGTGCTGGGACTGGCGGCCGGAGGCATCAGCGCCGTCGGGCCCGTCGCCTCCGCCGCCGGTACCCAGCTGCTCGTCACGGTCGCCATCGGTGCCGGGATGCCGACGGCGGAGAGCGGCTGGCAGCGGGCCCTCGCCTTTCTCGCCGGCGCCGGCTGGCTGATCCTGCTGCGGCTGGCCCTGCCCACCCCCGGTTCGCTCGCGGGGGACTTCCGGTTCGACGGCGAGCGGGAGGCGGTCGCCGACGTGTACGAGGCCGTCGCCATGCTGCTCGACGCCGTGGGCGGCGAGGGCGCGACTGCCCGGCGGGCTGCGCTCACCGCCGCCCTCGACCATGCCCAGGACGCCCTCGCCGGGCCCCGCCTGCGCCGGCACGCCAGTTCCGCGGCCGAGCGCCGGCTGCACGCCCAGTACGCCGCGGCGCTGCCGCTCGCCGAGCCGCCACCGCCCTCGCCTGGGCGGGCGACCCCCTCCCCGCGCGCGCCGCGGAAGGGCCCCGGCGGCTCGCCGCCGCCGTTCGCGGCAACACCGGCACCGGCCCGCTGCCCGCACCCAGCCGGTCCGCGCCCGCCCTGCGCGCCCTCGACGACGCCCTGCTGCGCGCCGCGGAGACCTTCGACCGGGCCGAGGAGGGCGGTGAACGCCGGCTGCACGCCCGGCGGCGCGGCCCCAGGGACGCGGTGCGGGCCGCGCTCGGCACCGGCGGTCGGGAGTACGGGCTGCGCGTCGCCCTGTGCTTCGGGTCCGGCGCCGCCGTCGCCCAGGCCCTGCACCACTCCCGCTGGCACGGGCAGCACCAGCACTGGTACTGGCTGCCCGCCACCGCCGTCTTCCTCGTCAAGCCCGACCTCGGGCCGCTCGCCTCCCGCGTGTTGTGCCGGGCCGCCGGAACCGTCCTCGGTGCCCTGGCGTTCGCCGGTCTCGCCGCGCCGCTGCCGCGGCCGGAGAGGCTGATCGTGCTGGTGGCGGTGTGCGGGGCGCTCGTCCCGGTCTCCACCCGGAACTTCGCCGCCCTCACCGCCGTCGTCACCGTCCTCGTCCTCGCCCTGGTCATGGTCGGCGGCGAGCCGCCGGCCTCTGTCAGCCGGATCGGGGAGACGTTGCTGGCCTGCGTGATCGTGCTGATCGTCGGGCATCTGCCGATGCCGGGGGAGCGGGGCGGCGGGGTACGGGCCCGGCTCGCGGCCGCCGGGGAGGCCGCGCACGCCTATCTCGTGCACGTCCTGAGCGAGTCCGGCGACCGCGCGGAACGGTGGGCGCTGCGCCGCGAGGCCTACCGCGCCCTCGCCGAGGCCCGTACCGCGATCGCGCTCGCCGCCGCCGAACTGCCGGCCCTCGCCCGGCACACCGAGGGCACGGACGCCGTCGCCGCCGTCCTCGAACGCCTCGTCGACACCGCCACCGCCTGTGCCGTGCACCTCGACGACGCCGGTCGCCTCACCTCGCTGCACACCCGTCAACTGGAGGAGTTGCTCCACGAGGTGGAGCGGCGGCGGGAGGGGGTCGGACTGCCCGCCGCCGCATAGCCGCAGAGCCGGCCCCGAGGCGCGGTTCGGCTGACCCGGTGGGACGGCACTGTCGTAGGTTTCACCGGCTGACCTGGCGTCAGGCTCTGTACGGCGCAACGCTGCCGAGCGCCCGCGCGGTCGGACTCGGCGGCAGTATCGGCATTGCAGCCTCGCTCCCTTGCCGGCGCGCCGGCCTCGTCCTCGTCGACGTCGGTGGCCCGCATACCCAGCCGGTCCACGACCTCGCCGCCACCCTCGTGCACAGCGCCCGCCCCGCCGACGTCCGCACCACCGTCGCCGACAGCCGCGTGCCGATGCGGGACCGTGAACTGCTCACCCACGATATGCCCACCGTGGTAAGGGAGTTGGAGCAGCGGCTGCCCGCTCTCGCCGACCGGAGCCACGGGCGGCGCATCCGGGAGTACGACACCTGAGTCCGCGTAGGCTGCCTGCCATGGATCTCGCGGACGGCCTGCTCGACCAGCCCTACGACGTCTACCGGCGCCTGCGCGACACCGCGCCCGTGCACCGCGTCACCGGACCCGACGGCACCCCCGCCTGGCTGGTCACACGGTACGACGACGTCCGCGCCGCCCTGGCCGACGCACGGCTCTCGCTCGACAAGCGGCACGCCACGGCCGGCACCTACAAGGGCTTCTCCCTGCCGCCCGCGCTCGACGCCAACCTCCTCAACATGGACCCGCCCGACCACACCCGCATACGCCGCCTGGTCGGCCGCGCCTTCACCCCGCGCCGCGTACAGCGACTCCGCGAGCCGATCCGGCGGACCGCCGACCGGCTCCTCGACGCCCTCGGCCCGCACGGCACCACCGACCTCATCGCCTCCTACGCCGCCCCGCTGCCGATCACCGTCATCTGCGACCTGCTCGGCGTTCCCGAGGAGCACCGGATGGACTTCCGGGCGTGGACCGACTGCCTGGTCGCTCCCGATCCGGCACGGCCTGAGGCGGGCAAGGAGGCGGTGGTGGCCATGCTCGGCTTCTTCACCCGGCTGCTCGCCGACAAGCGGAGGACCCCCGCCGGCGACCTGCTCTCCGACCTGATCGCCGTCCGCGACGAGGGCGACCGGCTCAGCGAGGACGAGTTGATGTCCCTCGCCTTCCTCATCCTCTTCGCCGGGTACGAGAACACCGTGCAGCTCATCGGCAACTCCGTCCTCGCCCTGCTGCGCCACCCCGACCAGCTCGCCTCCCTGCGCCGGGATCCCGAGCAACTCCCCACCGCGGTGGAGGAGTTCGCCCGATACGAGGGCCCCGCCCTGCTCGCCATCCGGCGCTTTTCGGTCGAGGACGTGACGATCGCCGGGGTCACCGTCCCGGCCGGGGAGACGGTCTGGGTCTCGCTGTCCGCCGCCAACCGCGACCCCGCCCGCTTCCCGGACCCCGACCGCCTCGATCTGACCCGTGACGCCTCCGGCCACCTCGCCCTCGGTCACGGTATCCACTACTGCCTGGGCGCTCCGTTGGCCCGTACCGAGACGGAGATCGCCCTCGCGGCCCTGCTGGAGCGGTTCCCCGCTCTGGCCCTCGCGGAAGAGGACCTGCGGTGGCGTCCGTCGCTGCGCGCGCGGGGCCTGGTGGCGCTGCCGGTGCGGTACGCGCGCGAGGAGCCGGGGGCGATCCGGACGTGCCGGTCCGCTCCGGCCTGCTCGACCTGACCGCGCTCGGCCGCGACCCGCGGGGCAGCGACCGGCTCCGGTATCACGACGAGTACGACGCATAAGACGGGGACGGTGGCGGAATTGTCGCCGAACGTGTCGTTCGTGTCGCAAGGTGAGCGGATTCTCACCATCCGCCGTGAACGCGTGTCAACAATGTCTCAGTCGGGTCACTGAGCGAGGCGTTTCCCCTCTCCAGAGCGTTAACTCCTACAAGTACGACGCTTTCTGGAGGTGCGAGATGGTGAACGGGCGAACAGTGCTCGAGCGCTTTCCCGCAGGTGGACCACGCGGGTCGTGGCCCGCGGAGGAGTTCGCGCACGCGCGGCGCCTCGAAGGCCTGCGCGCCGAGGTCGTCATGGACCTCGCGACGGACACGTTCCTGGTCATCGTGCGCGGCGGCAACGGCACCGAGTGAGGCGTCCCAGGCCGGCTGCTCCGCCGTGAACTGCTCCGCAGGCAGCGTGCCTGCAGCGTTGGGAAGCTCCGCGTAGACGCGGTGGCATGGGGGACCGGGGCGGCCCGGTGAGTGGGTGCCGCGCCGGCGGTGTCTCGTGCCGGTCCGCATCACCCGGATGGCTGAAGGTGACGTTCTCGGAACCTGGGCGTGCGGGGCCGCTGATTCGTACGTCGCCCGTACCCGTCGGATTCGTACGGGCACCTGTACCCGTCAGGCGCCCGTAACCGTCAGATCGGACGGCACCCGTACCCGTCAGGCGGGTCCAGTTCGAGTGCCTTCTGGCGCCCCCGGCTCACAGCTTCCGCCCGCAAACCCCCGGCCGAGACGAGCGCGGCGTCACGCCGAGATGGGGCGGGACCAGTCCGGAGTCGTCCCCGTCACCCGGCACAGGGCCAGGTACAGGGGGATCGGCGGGGTGTAGGGGACCGTCCCCTCGGGGCGATGGATCAGGCGGGCGGTGGCGGGGACCGGGGCGCCCGTTGCGTAGTGGGCGGGGGCGGGCCAGGGGAGGGCGTAGTCGGAGTGCGACGGCACGAGCCACCACCAGTGCGCGCCGTCGGCGTACACGCATCCCACACGCGGCAGCCGCGGGACGACCAGTGCCGCGAGGCGGTCGGGCACGGCCACGGCGTCGCAGCCGAGCGGGGACGTCATGCCCTCCGGGACCGGCAGGCGGCGGACCGCGGTCGGCGCATGCTGTCGGCGGCCGAGGCGTACCAGGGTGTCCAGGCCGAGTGGCCGACCGGAATCGGCGGCACCGTTCACGGCCGCCCCCACACGGGGTGCCGCGCCGGCGGTGCCCCGTGCCGGGCCTGCGCTTCCTCCTCGTCACCCGGACCGGGCGGCGGGCGGTCCGGCTTGGGGCGGGCACCCCAGCCCAGGTCGTTCCAGGGCTCGGTGGTGTCGCAGGCCGCGTCGGTCCGGCGGCCCAGCTCCGCCCAGACCAGCAGCCCCGGCCCGTGCTCCTGGACACCCCAGGAGCTGCACAGCGCGTCGACGAGAAGCAACCCCCTCCCGTGCTCCTCATCGGGTTGCTGCGGGGACGGGTGGGGCTCACCGGGCGCACAACCCTCGTCGTGCACGGCTATGCGCACCGTGTCGTCATGGTCGTGCAGCTCGCACACCACCCGAGTGCTCGCGGTGTGCACGATCGCGTTGGTGACCAGTTCGGAGATGACGAGGGCCGCGGTGTCACAGGTGTCCGCGCATACCGACCAGCCGGTCAGTCGGGAACGCGTCAGGCGTCTCGCCTGCGCGGGGGAACCCGGATGGGCGGCCAGCTCGAAGCGGAACCGGCGCTCGGCAGCGCCCCCACCAGGGGCTGCTCCCTCTCCCATGCTCGAACATGTTCGAGAGTGGGGACCCCCAGCGGCACCGAGACCGAGACGGTCTGCGGCGGCGTCTGTTCCTAAAGGCGCGGACGGAATCACGCTTGCCACTATCTCCCCGGCGTGAACACTTGGCAAGTGTCACTCTGAAAAATGCAGAGTGCTGTGTGACTCTGTCAGTGGCCGTGGCACACTGCTCGCAACAGCACCTCGAGCGGCGCCAATTGGGACCGTCGACGATCCGGCCGGATCTTCGAATGAGTCTTCGAACGGCGCCGCAGGGCTGTCGGGATTCTTTTGCCGGAGCGGACTCTTGTGTCGGAGGTGGGAGCGTGAGCGAACCGCGGTCCGCGCCGACCGTGGGCCAGGTGGTCCTCGGCCGGCGCCTGCTGGACCTGCGGGAACGCGCCGGGCTGAAGCGTGAGGAGGCCGCCCGTGTCCTCCGTGTCGCCCCCGCCACCATCCGCCGCATGGAGATGGCCGAGGTCGGCCTCAAGATCCCGTACCTGCAACTGCTGCTGAAGGCCTACGGAGTTCCCGACGACGAGGCCGAGATCTTCATCCAACTGGCCGAGGAGGCCAACAGGCCGGGCTGGTGGCAGCGGTTCCACGACATCCTGCCGGGCTGGTTCTCGATGTACGTCAGCCTGGAGGGTGCGGCCGCCCTCATCCGCTCCTACGAGCCGCACTTCGTCCCCGGCCTGCTGCAGACCGAGGACTACGCGCGCGGCGTGCTGAAGTCCGGTGCCATCGGCCAGACCAGCCCCGACGAGATCGAACGCCATGTCGCGCTGCGCATGCAGCGTCAGAACCTGCTCACGCGTCTCGACGCCCCCCGTTTCTGGGCGGTGGTGGACGAGACGGCCCTGCGCCGGCCGGTCGGCGGCCCGGAGGTGATGCGTGCGCAGATCGACAAGTTGCTCGAGGCCACGACACTGCCGAATGTGACGCTCCAGGTGGCCCCGTTCGCCAACGGGCCGCACCCGGGGACGTACGGGCCCTTCGTACTGTTCCGATTCGCCGTGTCGGAGCTGCCGGACATGGTCTACAGCGAGTACCTCACCGGCGCGGTCTACCTGGACGCGCGCTCCGAGGTGGCGACCCACCTGGAGGTCATGGACCGCATGGCGGCGCAGGCCGCCACGGCGCAACGCACGAAGGAGATCCTCCGGGATCTCCGCAAGGAGCTGTGAATGGATCGCATCGAGCCGCGCAGTCGCGTCTACAACGGCATGCCCGCGCGGGAGTTGGGCAGCGAGGGGTGGCACAAGCCCTGGAGCGGCGGCAACGGCGGAAACTGCCTGGAAGCGATGAAGCTCGCCGACGGCCGGATCGCCGTACGCCAGTCGACCGACCCGGACGGACCGGCGCTGATCTACACCACGGACGAGATAACCGCCTTCATAGAGGGCGCCAAGGCGGGGGAGGCCGACTTCCTGCTCTCCTGAACCGCCGATGGTTATTGTTCTCAGCCACCTTTCTTATTGTGTGCCGACTTGACCTCGCACGGCGTCAGACGCTCACGGAGTGCCCCATGACAGGGCAGGACTCGAGGGCCGTCGGGATCGACACCAGCAGGCCGCATCCCGCGCGCATGGACGACTGGTATCGCGGTGACGTGCACACTCGCGTCACCGGCGGTCGCCACGAGGCGACACCGGCAGGGGGACCGGGCACCGGGGTTGCATCTGCGGCCGCAACGGAAGCGAGTTGCGACGGAGCAGACCTCGATCTCTGAGCCCTCACCCCGGCGGCAGCACCCCGCACAACGCCTCAAGGGCCGCCCCGTAGGCGTGCTCCGGCGGTGTGGCGTATCCGACCACCAGGCCGTCGGACGCGGGCATCGCCGTCTCCGGGTGCCGGAACGAGGCCAGTCCGTCCAGGGCGACCCCCTGCCATGCGGCCGCCTTCACCGCGGACCGCTCGGTGCCGGGCGGCAGCCTGAGCACGGCGTGCAGTCCGGCCGCGATGCCGGTCACCTCGACGTGCGGCGCGTGGGCGGCGAGCGCCGCGACCAGCCGGTCGCGCCGGCGCCGGTAGCGCTGCCGCATGCGCCGCACATGACGGTCGTACGACCCCGAGACCACGAAGTCCGCGAGGGCCAGCTGATCCGGCACGCTCGCCCACGCCTCCCGCTCGCCCTTGGCCGCGAGCACGGGCCCGACATACCGCTCGGGCAGCACCATCCAGCCCAGCCGCAGCGCCGGCGACAGGCTCTTGCTGACCGAGCCGATGTGGATCACCCGTTCCGGGTCGAGCCCCTGGAGCGCGCCGACGGGCCTGCGGTCGTACCGGAACTCGCCGTCGTAGTCGTCCTCCAGAACCACCGCCCCACGCGCGCGTGCCCAGTCGATCACCGCCGCCCGGCGCTCCGGATGCAGAGGGCCCCCGGTCGGGAACTGGTGCGCCGGCGTGAGCAGCACGGCCCGTTCCCGGCGCAGTCCGCTCACCTGGGCCCCGTGCTCGTCCAGTGGGAGCGGTACGGTCCGCACGCCGGCCGCGGCGAGCAGGCCCCGGTGGAAGTCGAGGCCGTACGCCTCCACGGCCAGCGGACCGCGCAACACGCCCTCCCGGCCCTGGCCGAACAGCAGCCGCAGCGCGTGCGCGAAGCCGGAGCAGATCACGATACGGCCCGGCTCGGTGCGCACCCCACGCGCGCGTGCCAGGTACTCCGTCAGTGCCTCCCGCAGCTCCCGGCGCCCGGCGGGATCCCCCGGCCCCAACGCCTCGGCGGGCGCCGCCTGCAACGCCCGCCGGTACGCGGCCGACCAGGCCGCACGCGGGAACGCCGACGCGTCCGGTGTGCCCTGCCTCAGGTCGTGCCGTGGCCCACGCGCTGCCGCCCGGGGCAGTCGCTCGACGTGGCGCAGCGGCTCCGGCCTCCCCCACTGCCCGAAGGGCGTGGAAGGTACCCCCATCGCCACCCGGGTGCCCGACCCCTGGCGGGCGGTCAGCCAGCCCTCCGCCACCAGTTCCGCGTACGCGTCGGCGACGGTGTTGCGGGCCACGCCCAGGTCGGCGGCGAGCGACCGGTACGGCGGCAGCCGGGTGCCGGGCGCCAGCCGCCCGCTGCGCACGGCCTCGCGCAGCGCCCGGATCAGCGCGGCCCGACGCCCGCCTGGCCCCGACAGCTCCAGATGCAGATCCACACCGATCCGCTCCGCAGAATTGACCCACGATTCCGCCATGGAAATGCACCCTACAGTCGGTCTTTTCCGCGCATAGGTTGGAGCACATGACGACGAACACGGTCACCTCAGTGAGCACCACCACGGCCGCCGCGATCGCCGCGGCCGGAACGGCCCGCACCCGTATGGACTTCGGTAAGGCAGCCCCCAAGGCCTTCCGCGCCCTCATCGGCTTCGACGCCGCCGCCCGCGAGGGCCTCGACCCCGCCCTCGTCGAGCTGATCCAGATCCGCGCCTCGCACCTCAACCACTGCGCCTACTGCCTCCACATGCACACCAGCGACGCCCGCCGGGCCGGCGAGAGCGAGGACCGCCTGCACATGGTCGCCGTCTGGCGCGAGGCCCGGCACTTCTTCACCCCGACGGAACAGGCGGCCCTCGCCCTGACCGAGGCGGTCACCCGGGTCGCCGACGCAGGAGTCCCCGACGAGGTCTACGCGCAGGCCGCCGCCCACTTCGAGGAGACGGAACTGGCTCAGGTACTGGCCCTGATCCTCGCGATCAACACCTGGAACCGGGTGGCACTCGCGACGGGGAAGGTGGCGGGCACGGACGAACGGCGCCGCTGACGAGGCACCTGCGGCGCCGATACCGCCGTGGTCCGTTCGGCTACACGGCCATCGGGCGGTCGTACGGCGAGATCGGCGCCGGCAGCTGCGAACTGCCCGTCAGGTAACGGTCCACCGCTGCCGCCACCGCCCGCCCCTCCGCGATCGCCCACACGATGAGCGACTGCCCACGCGCCGCGTCCCCCGCCGCGAACACGCCGGGAACGTTGGTCGCGAAGCCGTCGTCGCGGGCGATCGTGCCTCGCGGCTGCATCGTCAGCCCCAGCTGATCGACGAGCCCGTCCTCCCGGTCGGGCCCGGAAAAGCCGAGCGCGAGCAGCACCAGATCGGCCGGCAGCGTCCGCCCGGTGCCCTCCACCGGCTGCCTCCGCTCGTCCACCTCGACCAGGTGCAGCGACCGCACGTGCCCGCTGTCGTCGCCGGTGAATCGGAGCGTGGACGCCGCGAACAGCCGCGCGTCCGCGTCCGCCGCCGGAGCCGTCCGCAGGTCCCGCGCCTCCTCGTGCGCGGCGGACAGCCGGTAGATCTTCGGGTACGTCGGCCACGGCTCGCTGTCCTCGTCGCGCTCGACACCCGGCTGTGCGTAGATGTCCAGCTGGGTCACGGACGCGGCCCCCTCGCGCACCGCGGTCCCCAGGCAGTCGGCCCCGGTGTCCCCGCCGCCCACGATCACCACGTGCCTGCCGGCCGCGGACAGCGGCGAGATCTCCAGATCTCCCTGGCAGACCCGGTTGGCCAGTGGCAGGTACGCCATTGCCTGGTGTATTCCCTGCAACTCGCGGCCCGGCACCGGAAGTTCCCGCCACGCCGTCGCGCCCGTTGCCAGTACCACCGCGTCGTAGCGCGCCCGCAGATCGGCCGCAGGGACGTCCCGCCCGACCGCCGTCGACGTACGGAACCTCGTCCCCTCGGCCCGCATCTGCTCGAGCCGCCGCTCCAGGTGCCGCTTCTCCATCTTGAACTCGGGGATGCCGTACCGCATCAGTCCGCCGATCCGGTCGTCCCGCTCGTACACGGCGACGGTGTGCCCGGCCCGGGTCAGCTGCTGGGCCGCAGCCAGCCCGGTCGGCCCGGAGCCGATCACCGCGACGGTCTTCCCCGACAGCCGCTCCGGAGGCCGCGGCGGGGTGAAACCCTCCTCCCACGCCCGGTCGGCGATCGCGCACTCGACGTTCTTGATGGTGACGGCCGGCTGGTTGATCGCCAGCACGCACCCCGCCTCGCAGGGCGCCGGACACAACCTCCCGGTGAACTCGGGGAAGTTGTTCGTCGCGTGCAGCCGGTCGCTCGCCGCCCGCCAGTCCTCGCGGGAGACCAGGTCGTTCCACTCGGGGATCAGGTTGCCCAGCGGGCAGGCGTCGTGGCAGAAGGGGATGCCGCAGTCCATGCAGCGGTCCGCCTGCTTGCTGATGATCGGCAGCAGCGCCCCGGGGACGTAGACCTCGTCCCAGTCCCGGGCCCGTTCCTCGACGGGCCGCCGCGGCCACTCCTGGCGCGGCGTGTTCATGAACCCCTTGGGATCGGCCATGGTCGTCTTCCTCGCGTACGTGCACCGGGGGGTACTGGGTGTACGACGGGCCGTGCGGCATCGGGCCGCACTCTTTCGGCCACCATACGTCCGCACCGTCAGCCGCGCAGAGCGGCGGACAGCGCTTTCTGGAAGGCGGCCCTCAGCACGGAGCCGGGTTCGCTCCCCGGGTCCCCCGCAGGGGACGTTCAGGCGAGGGCCAGTACGTAGAGGAGCGCGGACGCGGCGGAGGCGACCGTGCGGACGTGGTTCCAGAACGTCCACTCGCGCACGTCCACCGGCCGGGACACCGCGGCCTCGGGGCTGCCCGGCGCCATGCCGGCCGGCCTGTCGTTGCGGGGCACGTTCGCGACCACGGTCGGCCCGAAGGAGCCGAACAGGAACAGCGCGCTGCCCAGCAGCAGCTCCACCTTCCCCTCGCCCGGCCACACCACGAACGTCACCACCGCGGTGATCCCGCACAGCACCGTCGAACCGATGAACACCGGCATGAAGGCGGGTGCCACAGCGGCCACGTTGATCGCGTTCATCGCGGCGGCACCCTGCGCGGAAGGCAGCGCGGCCAGCCCCCGCATCACGAAGGTGGAGAAACCGCAGAACACCCCGAGCGTCGGAGAGCAGAGCCGCGTCGGCGAAGAGAGCCCGGGTCGGAGAGAGGGTGGGGTCGGAGAGCAGAGCCGCGTCAGCGAACAGGGCCGGGTCGGAGAGCAGGGCCGCTTCCGAGGGCGTGGGCGCGGCTGCGCCGGAAAGCAGGCCTGGCCCGCCCCGCTGGACGGCGCCGCGACGGTGCGCCGTTCCGACGGCGCGGTCCGGCGGTGGGCCGCCTCCTCGTCCGATCCCGTGCCGTGTCCCGCTGCCGTACGCCATCCCCGCTTCCGGACGCGTTCTCAGCCGGCCTCGGCCGCCTCCCCCCACCCCCGCAGCACGCTCTCCACGGCCACCGCGATCCGCCGCCGCGCCTCAAACCTCGGCACACCGCTCATCAGCAGCTGGTCGTACGGCGTGTCCACGTGCCGCACGGCCGCCACGACCGCCGATATCACCGCCCCTTCCGACAGCGCCCGCCCGGCCGCGCTGCGTCCGACCCGCCCGCTGCCCCGCACCGAAGCGTGCGCCGCGATCGCCCGGGCCCGCTCGGCCGGACACCCGGGGAACAGCCGAAGGATCTCCGCCGCGAACGCCACCACGAACCGTTCGTCCTCCACCGCCCTGCGCCGCGCGTCCCGCGCCCGCCGCCTGCGCCGCGCCTCCGCGTCCGCCAGGCACCGCGCCTCGGCCCGACCCAGCGCTGCCTCCTGCACGAGCAGCCCCTGCCGTTCGTACCGGCTCCTGCGCCGGTTGAACCGCACCACCACCGCCCACAACGTGCTCTCCTCCCGCGCCCTGCGGGACAGCGCCGTGTCCCCGCGCGGTAGGAACACCAGGTGCCCGAGGTCCGCGCAGTGGAGGCAGCGCGGCACCCCGTCCTCCAGCACGAGCAGAGACAGCGGCCCACGCCGGCACCCGGCACAGCGCTGGTGCCGCAGGGGCTGGACGACAACAAGTCCGCCGGGAAGGAGGGGAGTTGCAGAACGCGCCATACGCGCTTCTTTCCCCGTCTCCGCCCACCCCTCCCATGCCGACCTGTTCACAGGCTCCTCCGCGGCAAGGTCGACCCCCGACGCCGGTGTACGGAGCCGTACCGGGGTGATCGTCACGGCCACCGCCAGCCCCACCGCCACGGCTGCCGCGCCCTCGACCGCGAGGTCCGGCGTACGACAGCCCGGCTCGCCTGCGGGCATGCGCTCTCGGGCCACGGGGCACCGGCCGGTCCGCGTCCCGCCGCGCTCCAGGTGCCGGCGAGCGTGTGCGCCACCTGGTCGAGGGTCCTCGGTCGATTTCGCACACCTGCCTGCTCGTGCTCCGCCGGCGCGTAAACGCCATGCTTGGCCGGTACGCGGCAGGTGCGTCCCGGGTGCCGTACGACAAGCGCCGCCCATCCTGCTTCCACCGCCCCGAAGCCCACCCGGCATCATGGGCCTGTGCGACTCGAAGCGATCACCTGGGACCGGCTCGCCGAGCTGCTCGCCGACCGGCTGCTCGAGCTGGAGCCGGCCGACGCAGGCGCCTGGCTGCGCGTCGGCTTCGACGGCGCACCGGCCGCCCGCCCCACAGACCTCGCCGAGCGTGTCGCCCAGGCGCTGCGCGTGCGCGGCCGGCCCTCGCTGGTCGTCGGCGCCGAGGGCTTCCTCCGCCCCGCCTCCCTCCGCCTGGAGCACGGGCGACGGGACGTGGAGTCGTATTACAGCGGCTGGTTCGACACCAGCGCGCTGTGGCGCGAGGTCTTCACGCCGCTGGACCCCGGCGGCAGCGGGCGCGTCCTGCCCGACCTGTGGGACCCCGGCACCGACCGCGCCACCCGCAGCCCTTACGTCCAGCTCCCGCCCGGCGCAGTGCTGTTGCTCCACGGCCCCCTCCTTCTGCGGCACTGGTTCCCCTTCGACCTGACCGTCCACGTCCTCCTCTCCCCGGGCGCCCTGCGTCGCCGCACCCCGGAGGCCGATCACTGGATGCTCCCGGCCTTCGAGCGCTACGAGGCCGAGGCCGATCCGGCCGGGACGGCGGACGTCCTCGTGCGCGCCGACGATCCCCGGCACCCCGCCTGGAACGGTTGATCCGATCAGCTCGCACCAACCCCTTTTGCATGCATATGCAACTAGAGTGGTGTCATGTGGCTCTCCTCTCGCGCTCCCGTCGTCTTCGACGACGCCGTCCGCGCCCTTCTCGACGGCAAGAACTTCGCCGGCGTCGCCACGCTCGGCCCCGACGGCGCGCCGCACAACTCGGTGGTCTGGATCAAGCGCGAGGGTGACACCGTGCTCTGCTCGTCCACCGACGGCCGTCAGAAGGTGCGCAACCTCCGCCGCGACCCGCGCATCAGCCTGACCGTCTTCGACCTCGCCGACCCCTACACCTCCGCCGAGATCCGGGGCGTCGCCGAAATCCTCCCGGACGAGGGCAAACGGCTCCCGTACGAGCTGTCGCACAAGTACCTGGGCATCGATCCGCCGGCGGAGCAGGGCGACGAGGTTCGCGTGATCATCAGGGTCGTGCCCCGCAAGGTCGTGAGTTTCTCGGCGTGACCGGTCAGAGCCAGCCGTTGCGCCGGAAGCCCCGGTACAGCGTGAAGCAGGCCGTCGCCATCACCCCCATGACGAGCGGATACCCCAAACGCCAGTGCAGCTCCGGCATGTGGTCGAAGTTCATGCCGTAGACCCCGCACACCATCGTCGGTACGGCAATCACCGCCGCCCAGGCCGTGATCTTCCGCATGTCCTCGTTCTGTGCGACCGTCACCTGCGCGAGGTGCGCCTGCAGAATCGAGTTGAGCAGTTCGTCGAACGCGGCTATCTGCTCCTTGGCCCGCATCAGATGATCCAGCACGTCCCTGAAGTAGGCCTGTATCTCCGGGTCGACCACCCGGATCGGCCGGGTCGCCAGGTCCTCCACCGGACGGCCGAGTGGCACCACCGCGCGCTTCAGTTCCAGGAGTTCACGCTTCAACTGGTAGATGCGCCCCGGATCCGCCCGTGCGCCGTTCTCCGAGAACACGTCCGTCTCGACCTGGTCGATGTCGGCCTGCACCGCGTCCGTGACGGTCAGGTAGTCGTCCACCACGTGGTCGGCGATCGCGTGCAGTACCGCCGCCGGCCCCTTGGCGAGCTGCCGCGGATCAGCCTCCAACTCCTCGCGCAGCGGGCCCAGTGAGCCGTGCCGCCCGTGCCGTACCGTGACAACGAAGTCCTCACCGACGAACACCATGATCTCGCCGGTGTCGACGACCTCGCTCGTCGCCGTCAACTGCTCGTGCTCCACGTAGCAGACCGTCTTGAACACCGCGAAGAGCGTCTCCCCGTACCGCTCCAGTTTCGGGCGCTGATGGGCCTCCACCGCGTCCTCCACCGCCAGCGGGTGCAGGTCGAACAGCTCGGCGATGCCTGCGAACTCGCTGTCCGTCGGCTCGTGCAGCCCGAGCCAGACGAACCCCTCTCCGCTCTTGCGGACCATCTCCACGGCATCCGCCAGGTCGGTGCATTCCGGCATCCGGACACCGTCCTGGTACGTCACGCAGTTCACCACCGAGGAGCCCAGCGGTGATCGCGCGGGATGACTCAGGTCCACCCGCGGTCGGCGCCGGGTCAGCCGTGCCACCTTGCCCAGGCCGCCGACCCTGCCCAGCCCCGTGACCTTCCGCAGATTACCTGCCATGGACATCTGGATCTCCTTGCGTGGATCTCCTCGCACACCGCCTTAGCGCCTTGCCCGGCCAGTGTGCCAGTCCGGCGAACAGCGCGAGCAAGCCTGTGGGAATCACCCGTTCCGTTTCGTTCCCGCCTGTGGACGAAGCTCGGCCCCTCGGCCGCTTCGGCCGCGGCGGGCGCGTCGGACGACTGCGATGATCGGAGCATGGAACCATCCGACGGGTACCTCCTGGACAACCGGCAGAACGAGGCGGAAGAGCGCTTCGACGCCTTCGCCTCCCTCTTCGATCCCACGACGTTCCGGCACCTCGAGGGACTTGGACTCGCCCCCGGTTGGCGTTGCTGGGAGGTGGGGGCCGGCGGCACCTCCGTGGTGTCCTGGCTTGCCGAGAAGGTCGGGCCCAGCGGCAGCGTCGTGGCCACCGACATCGACACCTCGCGGCTCGTCTCGGCGGCGCGCCCTCCGGTCGAGGTGCGCGTGCACGACGTCGGGGCACAGGAGCCGCCGGGGGACGGCTTCGACCTGGTGCACGCCCGGCTGGTCCTCGTCCATGTCCCCGACCGCGACAGGGCGTTGCATTCCATGATCAGCGCCCTGCGACCGGGCGGAATGCTGTTGATCGAGGACGCCGACCCGGCCCTCCAGCCCCTGATCTGCCCCGACGAGTACGGCCCCGAGCAGCAGCTCGCCAACCGACTGCGCCAGGGCTTCCGCCGGCTGCTCGCCGAACGAGGCGCCGACCTGGCGTACGGCCGCAGGCTGCCGCGCCTGCTCCGCGAGGCCGGACTCAAAGACGTACAGGCCGACGCCTACTTCCCCATGACCTCGCCCGCCTGCGCTGCCCTGGAGTCCGCCACGGTCCGTCAGATCCGCGACCGCCTCGTCAGCGCGGGCCTCGCCACCGACGAGGACGTCGAGCGGCACCTGGCCAACGTGGAGGCGGGCGGCATGGACCTGGCCACCGCACCGATGATCTCGGCGTGGGGACGCAAGGGCTAGCGTCGAGGGCGGTGCGCCGGCCCGTCGAGACGGGGAACGTGGGTGCACGACGGCCCGTCGACGGTGCGGTGCCCCAGCCCCCCGGTGCCCCGGTGCGGGGGTCGGCCGCCCACCCGTTCCACCGCCCGCGCTCCCGCCCGGCACCCCTGTGCCGCCGCCTGCTGCGGATCCGCGCCCGCGAGCAGGGCGGCGAGGAACGCACCGGTGAAGGCGTCACCGGCGCCCGTGGTGTCCAGCGGGGTCGCGGACGCGGCCGGAACCCGGGCGACCACCGCGCCGGCGCGGGCCACCATCGCCCCGGCCATACCCGACTTGGCCACGACCAGCGGGATGAGCCGGCTCAACTTGGCCGCGGCGTCCGCCGGTTCGGGAAGCCCCGTCAGCAGGCACGCCTCGTCCCGGCTGGGCAGCAGCACGTCCAGCCCCTGAGCGAAGGCCAGGAAACGGTCCACCCCGAACTCCACGAGGAAACCCGCGGACGCCGGATCCAGGCTGACCGGCACCCCACGTGTGTGTGCCGCGGCGACGGCCACCTCGGCGAGGGCCCGGCTCGGCTCCGAGAACAGCAGATAGCCCGAGAGGTGCAGCCGGGCGACGCCGTCGAGCAACGCGTCGGACCAGTCGGCGGGTTCGAGCCGCAGGGACGCCCCGCTGTCCGTGAGGAACGTGCGCTCGGCCGACGCACCCGTGTCGACCAGGCAGATCACCGTCCCCGTCGTGGCCTCCCGGTCGACCACCAGCCGAGGCCGCACGCCGGCCGCCACCAGCTCCCGCTCGTGCCACTGGGCCGCATCCGCGCCCACCCGCCCCAGCAGTCGCACGTCCGCAGAGCCCGCCTCGGCCGCCCAGCAGGCCACGTTGGCGCCCGCGCCGCCCGGCAGGGTCCGGATCACGGAGGCGGTGTCGGTGCCGGCGGCAAGCGGTCCCCGGTGCCGCGCGACGACGTCGGTGATGACGTCCCCGACGACCAGCAGCGCCCCGTTCCGGCCCGTGGTCATCCCCTGGTCCACGCCGTGGCGATCCGCGCCGCCAGCCGTACGTTGCCGCGCACCGCCGCCAGGTTGGCCTTCAGCGAGGTCCCGTCCGTGTGCCGGACCAGGTAGTCGAGCAGGAACGGCGTGACCGCCTGTCCGGAGACCCCCTCCTCCTCGCAGGCGCGCAGCGCGTCGGCGAGCACGCGCGCGTGCAGTCCGGGATCGAGCTGCTGCTCCTGCGGGACGGGATGGGCGACGATCAGCGCCGACTCCGGGGCATCCAGCGCGTCCTGCGCCCGCATCACCCCGGCGACCTGGTCCGGGCTCTGCAGCGTCCAGTCGACCGGATACCCGGAGTCGGAGAGGTAGAAGCCGGGGAACCGGTCGGTGCGGTACCCGGCGACGGCCACGCCCAGCGTCTCCAGCCGCTGCAGGGTCGCCGGCACGTCCAGGATCGACTTCACGCCCGCGCACACCACCGTGATCCGAGTCCGCGCCAGCAGCCCCAGGTCGGCCGACTCGTCCTGGGTCACCGTCCACTGCCGGTGCACACCGCCCAGCCCGCCCGTGGCGAACACCCGGACGCTCGCCAGCGCCGCCAGCTGCGCCGTCGCCGACACCGTGGTCGCCCCGCTCGCCCCCGCCGCCAGGGCCAGCGGCAGGTCACGGTGGCCCAGCTTGCGGATGCCGTCCTCGTTCGCGACCCGCTCCAGCTGCCCCTTGTCCAGGCCGACGTGCGGGCGCCCGTCCAGTACGGCGATCGTCGCGGGGACGGCGCCCTCCTGCCGCACCACGTCCTCCAGCTCCAGGGCCACCAGAAGATTGCGCGGACGCGGCAGCCCGTGCGCGATGATCGTGGACTCCAGCGCCACCACCGGCCGCCGCGCGTCGATCGCCGCCCGGACTTCTTCCGACACCACCAGCACCACGCGCCCGCCTCCTGTCCGTCGGTCCTTCCTCATCTCTGGCGGGCGCCACACCCGGCTAAACGCTTGCCGTCTGTGGGGGATGCCACCAGCCTGGACCGCATGAGTGACCACACCCCCTGTCTCGACCACGTCGTCCTGTGGGTGGCCGACCCGGTCGCAGCGGCCCGCTTCTACCAGGACTCCGTCGGCCTCGAGCCCGTCAGGGTCGCCGAGTTCGCCGAGGGAAAGGTGTCGTTTCCCTCGGTACGCGTCAACGCGGAGACCATCCTGGACCTCGCGCCGCGCAGCCTCGTGGAGCACATGAACATGCTCCCCGGCGCCGCCGACAGCGCGGGCCACCCCGTCAACCACGTATGCCTGTCGCTGCCGCCGGCCGGCTTCGACGCCCTGCGCGCCCGTCTGGCCGCCCACGGCGTCCCCATGACCGAGGTCGGGTACGACTCCTTCGGCGCCCGCGGCAAGGCCACGCGCAACTTCTACTTCCGGGACCCCGACGGCAACGTCTTCGAGGCCCGGCACTACGCGTAGCCGCGCCTCGGGACGGTCAGAACAGCGGCTCGGGCAGCACGCCCTCCAGAGCGAGCAGCTTCCGCTTGGTCTCCAGGCCACCCCCGAAGCCGCCGATGCCACCGTCGCTCTCCACCACCCGATGGCACGGCACGACGACCGGCAGCGGATTGGCACCCATCGCCGCGCCCACCGCCTGCGCGCCACCCGGCTGGCCGACCCGCCCGGCCAGATCGCCGTACCCCACCACCGTGCCGTACGGGACGCCGGAGGCCAGTTCGCGCAGCACCTGCCGGTTGAAGCCCGAGATCAGCGACCAGTCCAGGAGCAGGTCGAAATCGTGGCGCTCACCCGCGAGGTAGGCCTCCACCTGCCGTATCGCCTCGGCCAGAAGTGGCGATTCCGGGTCCTCGGCGGGCTCGGTGCCCAACCGGGCCGCAAGCCGCTCCAAGGCCCGCTCGCGCACCCTGTCCGAGGCGTGGAAGACGACGTTGACCAGTCCCTCGCGGGTCGCCGCCAGCATCAGCGGGCCGATGCCGGTGCCCACGACGGCCCACACCACCCGCTGCTCGTCCTGCCCATGGCTGTCCATGCGCCCACGGTACGGCCCGCCACTGACACTGATACTCGTAGCCGGCTTCCGGCTCAGTCCCCGTCCAGCGCCGCCCTGACCACGTCGGGCTTGTTGGTGATGAGCCCGTCGACGCCGTAGCCCGCGACCTTCCATGCGGTGGCCGCGTCGTCGACCGTCCAGGCGAACACACCCAGCGGCCTGCCGTGCGGTCCGGTGAAAGCGTGCACCGCGGAGACATAGCCGCTCGAGATCGACCCGTACGAGGGGTTGATCAGATCGATGAAGCAGGCGTACTGGGGCAACTGCGCGACGGACGGCCTGCCGAGGTAGGCGGTGGTGAGAGCCGGCCTCAGCTCGTGCACGGTGCGCACGCTGTCCGCGCTGAAACTCTGCACGATCAGCCGCCCGAGGTGCTGCCGGTCCAGCCACCCCTCATTCCCGAGCAGCTTCAGGGTCTGCTGCTCGATGCCGGGGTACAGCTCCGGGTTCTTGACCTCGAGGAGCAGCTTCTCGTGGTTGTGCTCGACCCGGCGCATGTACTGCTCCAGGGTCGGCACGCGCGTGCCCGCGTACGCGGGGGAGAACCAGCCGCCGGCGTCCAGCCGGGCGATCTCGGCGGCGGTGAAGTCCTTCACCTTCCAGGGAGCCCGGCCCGGGAAGACGTCCTCGACGTTGGTCGTGCGCTGCAGGCTGTCGTCGTGGATGACGACCAGTTCGCCGTCCTTGGTGCGCTGCACGTCGTTCTCCACCCAGGAGAAGCCCATCTTCGCGGCCTCGTCGATGGAGGCCAGCGTGTTCTCGGGAGCGTAGGCGGAGGCACCGCGGTGGGCGACCACCGTGGGCGGGCCGACCTCGCCCGCCCGGGCCTCGGAGGTGGGGGTCAGCAAGCCTGCCGTCCCCATGATCGCGGTGGCCGTGGCGGCGACTGCGCGCGCGTACATGCGGGCTCCTCGCGTCGAGCGAATACCGACAGCATCAGCTTGACAGCAGAGAGTCAACAGCACTCGTGCGCAGGGCCACACGATGGACGGCGCCGTCCGAGTCCGCTCACCCGTGCCGCACATGTGGGGTGAGGACGTGTTTCTTTGCCGGAAAATCGTTCGACCATTCCGGTGGGGGTCATACTCTCTGCGTCAACCCTGACCGCCGCCGCGGTCCTGGGACGGGGGCATATTTCGGGTATTCCGGGACGCAACAGGGCGGAAGGGGAGCCGCGCATGCAGGGCACGGTCGACGGATTCAGTTACGGGGCCGTCACCCCGTTGGTGGCCTATCTGATGGCCTGCCTCGGCGGCGCCCTCGGCCTGCGCTGCACCACGCGATCCCTGCTGGTCACACACTCCAGGCGGCCCGCCTGGCTGGCCCTCGGCTCGGCCGCGATCGGCTCCGGTATCTGGACCATGCACTTCGTCGCCATGATGGGATTCAGCATCAAGGCGACGCCGATCCACTACGACCAGCCGATCACCTACGCGAGTCTCGGCCTCGCCATCGTCATGGTGGGCGTCGGGATCTTCATCGTCGGCTACCGGGGCGCCACCGGAACCGCCCTGTTCACTGGCGGCACGATCACCGGTCTGGGCGTCGCCTCGATGCACTACCTCGGTATGGCGGGCATGCACTTCGACGGCCGGTTCACGTACAACACGTACACCGTCGCCGCCTCCGTCGTCATAGCGGTCGTGGCCGCCACAGCCGCCCTGTGGGCGGCCGGACGCGTCCGGGGTTTCCTGTGGAGCGTCGGGGCGAGCCTGGTGATGGGCCTCGCCGTCAGCGGTATGCACTACACCGGCATGGCCGCCCTCGACGTCCATCTCCAGGACACCCCCGGCGCCTCCACGAGCGGCCCGCCGGCCACGGTGCTCGCGCCGATGCTGATCGGCCCGCTCGCCTTCCTGCTCCTGGCCGGCGCCGTCGTGATGTTCGACCCGCTGATGATCACGGGCAGGCCCACCCGGACCCCCGTCGAGGACAAACCGGGTGTCCCGGCCGCCACCCTCGCCTCCCACCCGGACCGGCACTCGCCGGTCCACCCCGGCCGCCGACCGGTCGGCCACCCCGGGCACCACGGCTCCCGCACCCCGCAGAACCGCTGATCGGGACCCGTTGTCAGTGCGGGGTCGTACGGTTGATTGCATGCGGCCCGTTTCCCACATCGAACGCACGGTGGCGCCCTTCGAGGTCGTCAGTCCCTATCAGCCCAGCGGCGACCAGCCCACGGCCATCGCCGAGCTGGCCAAGCGCATCGAGGCCGGTGAGAAGGACGTCGTCCTGCTGGGCGCGACCGGCACCGGCAAGTCCGCCACCACCGCGTGGATGATCGAGAAGCTCCAGCGCCCCACCCTCGTGATGGCGCCGAACAAGACGCTGGCCGCCCAGCTGGCCAACGAGTTCCGCGAGCTCCTCCCGAACAACGCGGTCGAGTACTTCGTCTCGTACTACGACTACTACCAGCCCGAGGCCTACGTCCCGCAGTCGGACACCTACATCGAGAAGGACTCCTCGATCAACGAGGAGGTCGAGCGCCTGCGCCACTCGGCGACGAACTCGCTGCTCACCCGCCGTGACGTCATCGTGGTCGCCTCGGTCTCCTGCATCTACGGCCTCGGTACTCCCCAGGAGTACGTGGACCGGATGGTCCCCCTCAGGGTCGGCGACGAGATCGACCGCGACGAGCTGCTGCGCCGCTTCGTCGACATCCAGTACACGCGCAACGACATGGCCTTCTCCCGCGGCACCTTCCGGGTCCGCGGTGACACCATCGAGATCTTCCCGGTCTACGAGGAGCTGGCCGTCCGCATCGAGATGTTCGGCGACGAGATCGAGGCGCTGTCCACGCTGCACCCGATCACCGGCGAGATCATCAGCGACGACCGGCAGCTGTACGTCTTCCCCGCCTCCCACTACGTCGCGGGGCCCGAACGCATGGAGCGGGCCGTCAACGACATCGAGAAGGAGCTGGGGGAGCGGCTGGCCGAGCTGGAGAAGCAGGGCAAGCTGCTGGAGGCCCAGCGCCTGAGGATGCGCACCACGTACGACCTCGAGATGCTCCGGCAGATCGGCACCTGCTCGGGTGTGGAGAACTACTCGATGCACTTCGACGGCCGCTCGCCCGGCTCCCCGCCCAACACCCTGCTCGACTACTTCCCGGACGACTTCCTGCTCGTCATCGACGAGTCACATGTCACGGTCCCGCAGATCGGCGCCATGTACGAGGGCGACGCCTCCCGCAAGCGCACGCTCGTCGAGCACGGCTTCCGGCTGCCCTCCGCGCTGGACAACCGCCCCCTGAAGTGGGAGGAATTCCAGAAGCGCATCGGGCAGACCGTCTACCTGTCGGCGACCCCGGGCACCTACGAGCTGTCCCGCGGGGACGGCGTCGTGGAGCAGATCATCCGCCCGACGGGCCTGGTCGACCCGGAGGTCGTGGTCAAGCCCACCGAGGGCCAGATCGACGACCTGGTGCACGAGATCCGCAAGCGCACCGAGAAGGACGAGCGCGTCCTGGTCACCACGCTCACCAAGAAGATGGCCGAGGACCTCACCGACTACTTCCTGGAGCTCGGCATCCAGGTGCGCTATCTGCACAGCGACGTCGACACCCTGCGCCGCATCGAGCTGCTGCGCGAGCTGCGCTCCGGCGAGTTCGACGTCCTCGTCGGCATCAACCTCCTGCGCGAGGGTCTCGACCTGCCCGAGGTGTCCCTCGTGGCCATCCTCGATGCCGACAAGGAGGGCTTCCTGCGCTCCGGGACCTCGCTGATCCAGACCATCGGCCGCGCGGCGCGCAACGTCTCCGGCCAGGTCCACATGTACGCCGACAAGATCACCCCGGCGATGGAGAAGGCCATCGACGAAACCAACCGCCGCCGGGAGAAGCAGGTCGCGTACAACAAGGCCAACGGCATCGACCCGCAGCCGCTGCGCAAGAAGATCAACGACATCGTCGCGCAGATCGCCCGCGAGGAAGTCGACACCGAACAGCTGCTCGGCTCCGGCTATCGGAACCTGAAGGACGGCAAGGACGCCAAGGCGCCCGTACCGTCGCTCGGCGGCAAGGCGGCCAAGGGAGCGAAAGCGGGCAAGACCGCCAAGTCCGCCAAGGACAAGGCGGCGGCCGCGGTGCCCACGAACCGCCCGGCGGCCGAACTCGCCGAGCAGATCGAGGAGATGACGGAGCGCATGCGCGCCGCCGCTGCCGAGCTGCAGTTCGAGATCGCCGCCCGGCTGCGCGACGAGGTCTCCGAGATGAAGAAGGAGCTGCGCCAGATGCGCGAGGCGGGCCTCGCCTGACCCTCGCAACCCTGCCGGACCTCGGCATATGTGCCCTGTGTTGCAACACCGCCACAAAGCGCGGGCCGGGGTTCGGCACTGTCGGTGCCCCTGCGTAGGGTTCTGACAACCGCGCGCTGCGCGGCAACAGGGGAACACCGAGAGGGGAATCAGCCGTGACCGTCAATCTTTCCAAGGGACAGGCCATCAGCCTGGAGAAGAAGGACGGCGCCACCCTGACCGCGGTCCGCATGGGTCTCGGCTGGCAGGCGGCGAAGCGGCGAGGCCTGTTCGGCTCGCGCACGCGCGAGATCGACCTGGACGCCTCGGCGGTGCTCTTCGCCGAGAAGCAGCCGGTCGACGTCGTCTTCTTCCGCCACCTGGTCAGCGACGACGGCTCCGTGCGGCACACCGGCGACAACCTCGTCGGCGGCGCCGGCCAGGGCGGGGACGACGAGGCCATCCTGGTCGACCTGCAGCGCGTCCCGGTCCACGTCGACCAGATCGTCTTCACCGTGAACTCCTTCACGGGTCAGACCTTCCAGGAGGTGCAGAACGCGTTCTGCCGCCTCGTGGACGAGACCAACGGCCAGGAGCTCGCCCGTTACACGCTGGCGGGCGGCGGCGAGTACACCGCCCAGATCATGGCCAAGGTGCATCGCGTGGGCTCGGGCTGGACGATGACCGCCCTGGGCGAGCCGGCCAGGGGCCGCACTTTCCAGGACCTGATGCCGTCGATCCTGCCGCATCTGTAGGACGCCCGCTCGCCCGGCGCAGCGCGCACGACAACACGACACAGGGGGGCGACGGCGATGACGGCCGAACTGGTGCGGGGGCAGAACCACCCGCTGTCCCAGGTCCGGCTCGAGATCCGTGTCTCTGCCGGGGTGCCGGTCCTTGCGGGAGCCACGCTCGGGGACGAACACGGCACCGTGCCCGGCGCCCAGTGGGTGGCCCATCCCGGCGCCCCCGCGCTGCCCGGAGTCGAGGTCTCCGGGCAGGCCGCAGCCGACCACCGTCTGGCCGTCGACCTGGCCGCGCTGCCGGAGGCGGTCCACCGCGTCACAGTGCTGCTGGCGCTGCCCGCGCAGCCGGGAGGCGCCCTCCGGTTCGGCGCGGTCGCCGCCCCGCGGACGGCGGTCGCCGGCCCCGACGGCGCCGAGATCGTGCGCTTCACGCTCACCGGCCTGGACGCCGAGTCGGCCGTCGTCGCGCTGGAGCTGTACCGCAGGCAGGACGTCTGGAAGGTACGCGCGGTGGGCCAGGGGTACGCCCGCGGCCTTCCCGCACTCCTCGCCGACCAGGGCCTGCCCCGGGCCGAGGAACTCGCGGCGGGCATTCAGGAGGCGGTGTCCCGAAGCCTTGCCCGCGCGATACCGGTGCCGCAGCACCAGGACTCCTCCGGCCCCTCGGCGCCCCAGCGGTCCTCGTCGTACGACCTTCAGGACCCGCAGGACCCGCAGGACGTGCCGGCACCGGGCGGCCCGGTGGACTACAGCCACCCCGCCCGCCGCACCCGCACCGCCCCGCCCCCACCCACGGGGTCCCCGGTCCCGGACGGGGAGCCCGCACCGCCGGTGGCGGGTGACGCGGTCGGCTGGTCGATGGAGGAGAGGCTGTACAACCAGGTCTACGGCATGTTCGAGGACTTGGCCCGCAGCACGGCCGCGTACCGCAGCGCCGTCGACTTCGCGGACTCCCGGCTGGAGAAGGAACTCGACCAGGTCCTCGCCGACCCGCGCAGCCGGCTCGGCACGGCGGGCGACGCCGCACGCGAGGCGGCCCAGGCCCGGTACACCCAGCTGGTCGACCAGGCACGGGCCGCCTTCGACCGCGACCTCGCCCAGCTCACGGCCGAGGCCGAGGTCGTCGAGCCCGCGCTCCCGCCGGCCTACGCCCGCTGGGACAACCCCGTCTGGCACGGCTACCGCGTGCCGACCGAGCCACCGATGGCCCTGCGGCTCGGCGATCTCCGCCTCCCCGAGAGTGCCCCGCTGCGTATTCCGATGCTGGTCAGGCTGCCGCTGGAGCGGGGGCTGTGGATCGACAGCGGGCCGGTCGAAGGAGCTGACGGCAGCTTCCTGGACTCCACCGAGGCCCGCCGGCTCGCCCTGGACGCCGCGGTGGCGCTCGCGGCCCGGCTGCTCGCCGTGCACCCGGCGGGGGAGTTCGCCGTGCAGGTCGTCGACCCGGCCGGGGCCGGGACCCAGGCGCTGCTGCCGCTGACACGGACAGGGGCTGTCGCGGTTCCGCCCGCGAGCGGCGCGGCGGGTGTGGCGGACGTCCTGGGCCGGCTCACCCGGCGGGTCGATCTCACCCAGATGGCGGTCCGCGGCGGCGTGGCCGCATCACTGCCGGCCGACGTCGACACCGCCCAGCACCTGCTGATCGTCAACGACTTCCCGCACGGCTTCGACGACCGGGCCGTGACCCAGCTGCGCTATCTCGCCGACGAGGGGCCGGCCCTCGGAGTCCACCTGCTGATGGTCGCGGACCGCGAGGACGCCGATGCCTACGGCCCGTTGCTCGACCCGCTGTGGCGTTCGCTCATGCGACTCACCCCTGTCCCCGACGACCACCTCGCCGACCCCTGGGTCGGCCACGCCTGGACGTACGAGCCCTCGCTCGTGCCGCCCGGCAGTGGGATCCTCCAGCAGGTGCTCACCGAGGTGACGGAGGGGCACACCAAGAGTGAGTAAAGAGCCTCCGAACAGGTGATTTGGTGGTTCTTTTACTCCAGTCTTTACTATTCCTTGGTGATTGGGGTATCGTTTTCCGTACGGAGGGGAGTACTCCCTGACTGCGGCGCACCCGTCAGTACGGATCGATGTGGATCCCGGGGTGTCGGCCCGACCCGGGCGGAGGAGACCTCCGGCAGCGACAACGCTGATGTGTTTGCCGTGACGTAATGCCGGAGGTGCAGTGGAAGTCTCCATGACCCTGTGGGTCCTGACCATCGTGGGCCTCGCCGCCCTGATCGCGGTCGACTTCTTCATCGGGCGCACGCCCCATGACGTGTCGATCAAGGAAGCGGGCATCTGGACGGTCGTCTGGATCGCCCTGGCCGGACTCTTCGGTCTCGGTCTGCTCGTCTTCGGCGGCGGTCAGCCGGCCGGAGAGTTCTTCGCGGGCTTCATCACCGAGAAGTCCCTGAGCGTCGACAACCTCTTCGTCTTCGTCCTGATCATGGCGAAGTTCGCCGTGCCCAGCCAGTACCAGCAGCGGGTCCTGCTCGTCGGTGTCCTCATAGCCCTGGTCCTGCGGGCCGCTTTCATCGCGGCCGGAGCCGCGATCATCGCCGGCTTCTCCTGGGTGTTCTTCCTCTTCGGCGCCTTCCTGATCTGGACCGCCTGGAAACTCGTCCAGGAGGCCCGCGCCGACGAGGAGGACGAGGAGTACGAGGAGAACAAGCTGCTGAAGGCTGCGGAGCGCAGGTTCGGCGTGGCCGACCGGTACCACGGCACCAAGCTCTGGATACAGCAGAACGGCAAGCGGGTCATGACTCCGATGCTGGTCGTGATGCTCGCCATCGGCACCACGGACGTGCTGTTCGCGCTCGACTCCATCCCCGCGATCTTCGGCCTGACCCAGGACCCGTACATCGTCTTCACCGCCAATGCCTTCGCCCTGATGGGGCTGCGCCAGCTGTACTTCCTCATCGGCGGCCTGCTGAAGAAGCTGGTCCACCTGTCGTACGGCCTGTCGATCATCCTCGGCTTCATCGGAGTCAAGCTGATCCTGCACGCGCTGCACGAGGCCGGGGTCCACGTCCCCGAGATCAGCATCCCCGTCTCCCTCGGCGTGATCTGCGCGGTCCTCGCGGTCACGACGATCACCAGTCTGATGGCCTCCAGGAAGCAGGCGGCCGTCGAGGCGGCACACACCGGGAACGGCGGCGCGGCGAAGAGCAGCAAGGACAGCGTCGACGCCTGACCGTGCGGGTCGGTGTGATCATCGTCCTGCTCGCCGAGGCGATCGCCGCGCTGCGCTCAGCGCGCCGCGACCGGGTCCAGACCAGCCCCGACCTCGCACCCGGCTCGGCGATGGCCAGCATCGGCCTGACCATCCCCGCCGTCGCGCTCGCCTCCGTCTGGCTGTCCGGACCGCTCGTGCTCGGGCTCGGTTCGACGGACATGCTCCTGCTCGCGCCGACCGTGGTGGTCAGTTCCCCGACGGTGGTGCCGGGCCGGCCCACACCCCTGCAGGCGGCGTCCACCTGGTGCTGTTCGCGACCTCCCTGGACTGGCGATCAACCCGTAGCACGGCCCGGCCGCTCAGCCCGCGGCCGGCTCCACCGCCGGCACGGGCACGGGCCGCGTCTCCGGCAGCAGCGCGAAGCAGCAGAGGCTGAACAGCGCGATCCCCGTCAGATAGGCGCCCACGCCCCACGGAACGCGGCCGCCGTGCTCCGCCAGTGCCGTCGCCACGATCGGGGTGAGCGCGCCTCCGACGACCCCACCGAGGTTGTAGCCGACCGCGGCCCCCGTGCAGCGCACCCGCGCCTCGTACAGCTCGGGCAGATACGCGGCGATCACCGCGAACATGGTGATGAAGGCGATCAGCGCGCCCAGGATCCCGAGGAACATCAGCAGGGGCTCGCCGGTCGCCAGCAGCGCGACCATCGGCAGCATCCACACGGCGCAGGCCGCACACCCGGTCAGGCACAGGGGACGGCGCCCGTACAGGTCGCCGAGCAGGGCCACGAGCGGCGTGAGCGCCCCCATCACCATCACCGCGCACATGACGCAGATCAGCATGACGGTACGGCTCACCCCGAGCCGTGCCGTCGCATACGCCAGCGACCACGTCGTCACCGCGTAGAACACCGCGTACCCGGCCGCCAGCGCCCCGGCCGTCAGCAGCACCAGCCGCCCGTGGTGCCGTACGACCTCGACGAGTGGCACGCGCGCGTGATCGTCGATCTCCAGGAACCGGGGGCTCTCGGCGAGCGACGAACGCAGCCACAGCCCGGCCAGAGCCGGTACACCCGCGGCCCAGAACGGCACCCGCCACCCCCACTGCGCGAACTGCGCCCCGGACAGCGCCGCCGACAGCGCGAGCATCACCCCGTTGGCGAGCACGAAGCCGAGCGCGGGCCCCACCTGAGGGAAGCTCGACCACAGGGCGCGCCGCCCGGCGGGGGCGTGCTCCGCGGTCAGCAGCACCGCCCCGCCCCACTCCCCGCCGAGCCCCAGCCCCTGCAGGAAGCGCAGGACGAGCAGCAGTACGGGGGCGGCCATGCCGATGGATCCGTATGTCGGTACGCAGCCCACCGCGACCGTCGAGGCACCGGTCAGCAGCAGGGAGACGACGAGCACCGGCCGCCGCCCGCGCCGGTCCCCGAGGTGCCCGAACAGCACCGAGCCCAGCGGCCGGGCCACGAACCCCACCCCGAACGTCACGAACGCCGCCAGCGTCCCCGCCACCGGCGAGAACGTAGGGAAGAACAGCGGCCCGAGGACCAGGGCCGCCGCGGTCCCGTAGACGAAGAAGTCGTAGAACTCGATCGCGGTGCCGACGAGCGAGGCGGCCACGAGCCGCGGCATGGAAGGGGCCCTCACAGCCCGTACATCGTGCATGCTGCGTCAACTACCCACCGTGATCGCGGGTTACGGGGGGCGTGCGGAGGTGATCACCGAGCGCGGCGCGCGCGCCGAAGGGACCGGCGGACGCCGCGCCTCGCAGGTCGCGCGCCGTGATAGACCGGGTCCGAGAACGCGGTCGTCGCCGCACCGCCCCGAACGGACCGGAGGAACCGTGCACCGCACCCTGGCCAGCGCCCCGATCATGATCCTCAACGGGCCCAACCTGAACCTCCTCGGCCAGCGCCAGCCCGAGATCTACGGCAAGGACACGCTCGCCGACATCGAGGCGATGTGCGCCAAGGCGGCGGCCGCGCACGGCGGCACGGTGGACTTCCGGCAGTCCAACCACGAGGGCGAGCTGGTCGACTGGATCCACGAGGCCCGGCTGAACCACTGCGGGATCGTCATCAACCCCGCCGCCTACTCCCACACCTCGGTGGCGATTCTGGACGCACTGAACACCTGCGACGGCATGCCCGTCCTCGAAGTGCACATCTCCAACATCCACCGGCGCGAGTCGTTCCGGCACCACAGTTACGTCTCGCTGCGCGCCGACGGTGTGATCGCGGGCTGCGGGGCGCAGGGCTATGTGTTCGGCGTGGAGCGGGTCGCCGCCCTGGTGGGGGCGGCGCAGGCCGACGCGTGACCCCGCGCGGCTACAGGCGGCCGGCCTCCACGATCCGCCGCAGGAAGCGCTGTGTGCGCTCGTGCCGCGGGTCGCCGAAGACCTGCTCGGCGGTGCCGTGTTCCAGCACCACCCCGCCGTCCAGAAAGCAAACCTGGTCGGCGACGTCCCGGGCGAAGCCCATCTCGTGCGTCGCCAGCACCATGGTCATCCCCTCCTCCTTGAGGTCACGGACCACGGTCAGCACCTCGCCCACGAGTTCGGGGTCGAGCGCCGCGGTGATCTCGTCGAGCAGCAGCAGCCGAGGCCGTACGGCGAGGGCCCGCACGATGGCCACACGCTGCTGCTGGCCGCCGCTCAGCCGGTCCGGGTAGGCGTCCGCCTTCTCCGCCAGGCCGAGGCGCTCCAGCAGCTTTCTGGCCCGCTCCTCGGCCTCCGCGCGGGAGGCGCCGTGCACCCGGCGCGGGGCCAGCGTGACGTTGTCCAGCACCGTCATGTGCGGGAAGAGGTTGTACGCCTGAAAGACCACGCCGATACGGCGCCGCACCGCGTCCCGGTCGACGCGCGGGTCGGTGATCTCCTCGCCGTCCAGCCAGATCGCGCCGTCGTCGATCTCCTCCAGGAGGTTGGCGCAGCGCAGCAACGTGGACTTGCCCGAACCGGAGGCACCGATCAGCGCGGTCACGGTGTGCGGGGCGACCTCCAGGTCCACGTCCCGCAACACGACCGAGCCCCCGAAGGTCTTGCGGACGGACTCCATCCGCAGCACGGGCGAGCCGTCCCGTGGTGCCGTACTCATATCGATCCTCCCTGGGCCCGCTGCCGGTCCATCCTGGCCGTCACCCAGTCCGTGAAGCGGGTCATCGGGATGGTCAGCGCCACGAACACCAGGCCCGCCACGATGTACGGCGTGTAGTTGAGGCTGCGGCCCACGATGATGTCGGCCGCCCGTACGGCGTCCACCGCGCCGCCGATCGACACCAGACCGGTGTCCTTCTGCAGCGACACCAGGTCGTTGAGCAGCGGCGGTACCTGACGGCGCACCGCCTGGGGCAGCACGACGTAGCGCAGGGCCTGCCGGTTGCTCAGACCCAGCGAGCGGGCCGCGGCGCGCTGCGAGGGGTGAACGGACTCGATGCCGGCCCGGAACACCTCGGCCACATACGCCGAGTACGTCAGTGTCAGCGCCGTACCGCCCAGCAGCACCGGGTCGACCGTCACGCCCTGCAGCCGCAGCGCGGGCACGCCGAGGACCACGATCATCAGGTTGATGATCAGCGGGAGCCCCCGGAAGAAGTCGGTGTACGCCGCCGCCAGCACGCGCAGCGGGAAGAACACCGGGCCGCGCAGGGTGCGGGCGACCGCGATCAGCATCCCGAGGACCAGCACGGCGGCACCGCAGACGACCAGGAGGCGGACGTTCAGCCACAGCCCGTCGAGGACCTTCGGGAACGCCTCGCGCGCGTACTGCGCACTGAAGAACGTCTCCTTGGTGCGCGGCCAGCCCGGGGCGTCGACGACGACCAGGTAGAGCACGACGGCCGTCGCCAGGGTCGAGAGCGCCGCGATGGCCGTGGCGCGGCGGGCGCGTGCCCTCTTGTGGCGCTCGCGCTCCAGCCGCCGCTCGGAGGGCACGTAGCCGTCACCGGCGCCGGGCACCGCGTCCCCGGCGCCGCCGGTCATGTCACCCTTGTCGTCCGCTCCCTCCGGGGCGGACTCGCCCTTGGTGACGGTCACTTGAGCACCGGTGCGTCGACGGCGTCGGAGAGCCACTGCTTCTCAATCTCCGCCAGCGTGCCGTCCTTGCGAAGGGTGTCGACGGCACCGGTCACGCACGAGGTCAGTGCGCTGCCCTTGTCGAGTACGAGCCCGAACTGCTCGGGCGCGGCGCCCTGGTTCTCGAACTGGCCGACGATCTTCGCGTTGGTCACCTCGGCCGCCGTGATGTAGAACGCGGTCGGCAGGTCGGTGACGACGGCGTCGACCTGACCGTTCTTCAGCGCGGATTTGGCCTGGTCGTTCTTGGCGTACACGGCGGCCTCCTGCTTCGGCTTCACCACGTCGGTGATGTAAGCGAGGCTGGTGGTGCCCACCTGGGCGCCCAGCTTGAGGTTCCTCAGGTCCGCGAGGGTCGTCGCCTCGGCGGCCTTGCTGCCCTTGAGGGCGATGACGGCCTGGCGCACGTCGTAGTAACCGGAGGAGAAGTCCACGGCCTTCTTGCGCTCGCTGCTGATCGACACCTGGTTGATGTCGAAGTCGAAGGTCTTCACGCCGGGCGCGAACGCCTTGTTGAAGGGCACGCTCTGCCAGACCACCGCGCTCTTGTCGTACCCCAGTTGCTTCGCCACGGCGTAGGCGACCGCGGACTCGAAGCCCTTGCCGTTCGCGGGCTTGTCGTCCTTGAACCAGGGCTCGTACGCGGGCTCGTCCGTCGCGATCGTCAGCTTTCCGGACGCTTTGGTGGCCAACTCGCCCTGGGCGCAGCTCTTCGTGGCGGACCCGGACGGGTCGGCCGACGCCTTCTCCTCGGGCTGCGGAGCACAGCCGACAGCGGTGGCGAGCAGGACCATGGTGGCGGCGGCTACCGCGCGGCGCAGTGCGCGAGGGGCAGGGTGCATGGCGGGAGATTTTCAGCGAACCCCCTGTTTGTCCAGGTCACGGCGGTAACTGTCCGCATGGTGGGAACGGTGTTGCGGCCGTGTGAACGCTGTCCGCAGAGGTCGGTGCCGGCCTGGGCCGCCGGCCGAGGGCGGGGTGGGAAGACCGGCGGCCCATACCGCGCAGGAGCCGTCATCCTGTGCGGGGCTGCTACCAGTTGACTGCGTGACAGCGGGCGCGGGGAGCGCGCACGCGCGTCCGGCGCGTGCGAAGCGTTCACACGGGGCGCGCGCGGTGGTGCATGCGCCGGGCCCCGAGCTCTGGCGACGCGGCCCGCTCACCAACCCCGCGCGTGCCACTCCGGCAGATGCGGCCGCTCCGCGCCCAGCGTGGTGTCGTTCCCGTGCCCGGGATACACCCACGTCTCGTCCGGCAGCACCTCGAAGATCTTCGTCTCGACGTCGTGGATCAGACTGGCGAACGCCTTGGGGTCCTTGCGCGTGTTGCCCACGCCGCCCGGGAAGAGGCAGTCGCCGGTGAAGACGTGGGGGTGGCCGTGCGGGTCGTCGTACACCAGCGCGATGGAGCCCGGAGTGTGCCCGACGAGGTGGCGCGCGGTGAGTTCCACGCGCCCCACCCTGATGACGTCTCCGTCGTCGACCAGGACATCGGTGGGCACCGGGATGCCGGGGGCGTCGTCGCGGCCCGCGTACGTACGGGCACCGGTGGCGGAGACGACCTCGGCGAGCGCCTGCCAGTGGTCACCGTGCTGATGCGTGGTGACGACGGACGCGATGCCGTCGTCACCGATCATGCCGAGCAGGGTCCGTGCCTCGTTGGCGGCGTCGATCAGGAGTTGCTCGTCGGTGGCCCGGCAGCGCAGCAGATAGGCGTTGTTGTTCATCGGGCCGACCGCGATCTTGGTGATCATCAGGTCTTTCAGCTCGTGCACGTCCGCCGGTCCGCCGACCGTGACCTCTCCGCTGTACGTCATGACGATCAGCCTATAGCGGGGAGGGGCCGGCGGACCGTCGTCGCGCTACAGCGGGGGAAGCTTCGGCAGTGCGCCGCCCGTCGCCTCCAGCGCGGGGCCCTCGCGGCGTCCGGCGAGCCAGCCCAGCAGGTCCGCCGGAGGACCGCTGACCGTGACCTCGGGCTCGGCCGCGTCGCGTCCCGTGCTCCACGCGCGCGTGCCGTCCGTGACGCGGCTCGCAGGGACGTCGGGGTGCCCGGAGAACCGCTTGGCCAGGAAATCGATCTCCCGCTCCGTGAACTCCGCCGGAAGATCCTCCAGCTCGTAACCGACTCCGAGGTCCACATGGTGCAGCTCGACCTCGGCCCACCGCCGGAACGGCACCCGGGCCGCGGAGTCGGTGACGCCGTTGCGCAGCTCCACCGTGCGCGCCCAGTCCGCCGGAGCGGCCCCCGTCCGCTGGAAGCGGTCCGCGCTCTCGCGCACGTCGGCGAGCTGGACGTCCAGGGGACGCGGAGCGTCCCGCTCGATGTCGGCGTCCCGGGTCTCGGCGCTGGTGTACATGGGACGGCCCTCGAGGACGTTCACGAGCGCGTCCGCGTTGCGGGCGAGGTGGGCGAGGACGTGCCCGCGCGTCCAGCCGGGCAGGCGTGACGGCTGGGCGAGCGCCGCGTTGTCCAGTTTGGCGACAGCGGTGAGGAGCCGCTCGGTCGCGTCACGTACACATGCCAGGTCATGAGCGTGATCAATCATGGGCCTGACACTAGCCCCACCACACGTTCGGGTGAAGGTGACGGACCTCGCCCGCGAATCGAATGCGCGTGCTATATCGTCGAGGGCGGCGTCGGGCATGCTGGAGGGCCGGGGATTGTTATGCAACCCGGAATCCGACCGGCGTTGTCAGTGGCTCCCCCTAGTCTCGAAGAAGCACAGGGGCCCCGCCCCTGTCACTTCTCCCAAGAAAGGTGCGGACCGGCGTGGCCGACCGTCTTATTGTCCGTGGCGCGCGCGAGCACAACCTGAAGAATGTCTCGCTCGAGCTGCCTCGTGACGCGCTCATCGTCTTCACGGGCCTGTCCGGGTCGGGCAAGTCCTCCCTGGCCTTCGACACGATCTTCGCCGAGGGCCAGCGCCGGTACGTCGAGTCGCTCTCCTCGTACGCCCGGCAGTTCCTCGGCCAGATGGACAAGCCGGACGTCGACTTCATCGAGGGTCTGTCCCCGGCGGTCTCCATCGACCAGAAGTCGACCTCGCGCAACCCGCGCTCGACGGTCGGCACCATCACCGAGGTCTACGACTACCTGCGTCTGCTCTTCGCGCGCATCGGCAAGCCGCACTGTCCCGAGTGCGGCCGCCCGATCTCGCGCCAGTCGCCGCAGGCCATCGTCGACAAGGTCCTGGAGCTGCCGGAGGGGAGCCGCTTCCAGGTCCTGTCGCCGCTGGTGCGCGAGCGCAAGGGCGAGTTCGTCGACCTCTTCGCCGACCTGCAGACCAAGGGCTACTCACGCGCGCGTGTGGACGGGCAGACCATCCAGCTGTCCGAACCGCCGACCCTGAAGAAGCAGGAGAAGCACACCATCGAGGTGGTCGTCGACCGCCTGACGGTGAAGGAGTCCGCCAAGCGCCGCCTCACCGACTCCGTGGAGACCGCGCTCGGCCTGTCCGGCGGCATGGTCGTGCTCGACTTCGTGGACCTCCCCGAGGACGACCCCGAGCGCGAGCGCATGTACTCGGAGCACCTGTACTGCCCGTACGACGACCTGTCCTTCGAGGAGCTGGAGCCCCGCTCCTTCTCCTTCAACTCGCCCTTCGGCGCCTGCCCCGAGTGCACCGGCATCGGCACGCGCATGGAGGTCGACCCCGAGCTGATCGTCCCGGACCCGGACAAGTCCCTGGACGAGGGCGCCATCCATCCCTGGTCCCACGGACACACCAAGGACTACTTCGGCCGCCTGATCGGCGCTCTCGCCGACGCCCTCGGCTTCCGCACCGACATCCCCTTCGCGGGCCTGCCGCAGCGGGCGAAGAAGGCCCTGCTCTACGGCCACAGGACCCAGATCGAGGTCCGTTACCGCAACCGGTACGGGCGTGAGCGCGTGTACACCACGCCCTTCGAGGGCGCGGTGCCCTTCGTGAAGCGCCGGCACAGCGAGGCCGAGAGCGACGCCAGCCGTGAGCGCTTCGAGGGCTACATGCGCGAGGTGCCCTGCCCCTCCTGTGAGGGCACGCGCCTGAAGCCGATCGTCCTGGCCGTCACGATCATGGGGAAGTCGATCGCCGAGGTCGCCGCGATGTCGATCAGCGACTGCGCGGACTTCCTGGGTGAGCTGAAGCTGAACGCCCGCGACAAGAAGATCGCCGAGCGCGTCCTGAAGGAGGTCAACGAGCGGCTGCGGTTCCTGGTCGACGTCGGCCTCGACTACCTCTCCCTCAACCGCGCGGCCGGCACCCTGTCCGGCGGCGAGGCCCAGCGCATCCGCCTGGCCACGCAGATCGGCTCGGGCCTCGTCGGCGTCCTGTACGTCCTGGACGAGCCGTCCATCGGCCTGCACCAGCGCGACAACCACCGGCTGATCGAGACCCTGGTCCGGCTGCGCGACATGGGCAACACGCTCATCGTCGTGGAGCACGACGAGGACACGATCAAGGTCGCCGACTGGATCGTGGACATCGGTCCCGGCGCCGGTGAGCACGGCGGCAAGGTCGTGCACAGCGGCTCCCTGAAGGAACTGCTGGCCAATGCCGAGTCGCAGACCGGCCAGTACCTCTCGGGCCGCAAGGCCATCCCGATCCCGGACGTACGGCGCCCCCAGGACCCGTCCCGCCGGCTGACCGTGCACGGCGCACGTGAGAACAACCTGCAGGACATCGACGTGTCCTTCCCGCTGGGCGTGTTCACGGCCGTCACGGGGGTGTCCGGCTCCGGCAAGTCGACGCTGGTCAACGACATCCTCTACACGCACCTGGCCCGTGAGCTGAACGGCGCGCGCAACGTCCCCGGACGGCACACGCGCGTGGACGGCGACGACCTGGTGGACAAGGTCGTGCACGTCGACCAGTCGCCGATCGGCCGCACCCCGCGCTCCAACCCGGCGACCTACACCGGCGTCTTCGACCACATCCGCAAGCTGTTCGCCGAGACCACCGAGGCGAAGGTCCGCGGCTACCAGCCCGGGCGCTTCTCCTTCAACGTCAAGGGCGGCCGCTGCGAGAACTGCGCGGGCGACGGCACCATCAAGATCGAGATGAACTTCCTCCCGGACGTCTACGTCCCGTGTGAGGTCTGCCACGGCGCCCGGTACAACCGGGAGACGCTGGACGTCCACTACAAGGGCAAGTCCATCGCCGAGGTGCTGAACATGCCGATCGAGGAGGCCACCGACTTCTTCGAGGCCGTCCCGGCCATCTCCCGGCACCTGCGGACCCTGAAGGACGTCGGCCTCGGCTACGTCCGGCTCGGCCAGTCCGCGACCACCCTGTCCGGCGGTGAGGCGCAGCGCGTCAAGCTGGCCAGCGAGCTGCAGAAGCGCTCCACCGGACGCACGGTCTACGTCCTGGACGAGCCGACCACCGGTCTGCACTTCGAGGACATCAGCAAGTTGCTGAAGGTCCTCTCCGGCCTGGTCGACAAGGGCAACACGGTCATCGTCATCGAGCACAACCTCGACGTGATCAAGACCGCCGACTGGGTCGTCGACATGGGTCCGGAAGGCGGCGCGGGCGGTGGTCTCGTGGTCGCCGAGGGCACGCCCGAGGAGGTCGCCGGCGTTCCGGCCAGCCACACCGGCAAGTTCCTGCGCGAGATCCTCGGCGCCGACCGCATCAGCGACGCGGAGCCGGTGAAGGCGCCGCGCGGCACGGCGGCCAGGAAGACGGCCGCCGCCAGGTCGACGGCGAAGAAGACGGTGACGGCCAAGGCCAACAACACGGCGACCAAGAAGGCCGCCGCGGTCACCAAGAAGGCGGCGGTCACCAAGAAGGCGGCACCGGCGAAGAAGACGACCCGGGCCCGCAAGGCCTGAGGCCGGGTCAAGGGCCACGCCCTGACACGCCATCGAAAAGCGGCGCCCCGCGGGAACTCCCGGCGGGGCGCCGCTCGTTCCCCCATCAGTCACCCTGGCCCTGCGGTCCGACCGGCTCCATCGGTTTCACGAACCGCGGGTCCAGCAGCACCTTGACAACAGCACCGAGGAAACCTGCCCCGAGATCCAGCCCCGAAGTCGCTGCCGCGGATCTCGGCTCCCCATCCGTCGCTCGGCTCAGAGCTCGCCCAGCTCGTCCGCGTACGGCGGCTCCGCCCCCGCACGGGAGCAGGTGATGGCCGCCGCGCGTGCCGCGAACCGCAGCAGCCGCCGCCAGCCCTCCGGTCCCAGGTCGGCGAGCGCCTGCGCGGACAGCGCGTTCTGGGTGGACAGCCCGTGCAGCAGGGCCGCGTTCACCGTGTCGCCGGCGCCGATGGTGTCCACGACCTCGACCTTCTCGCCCGGTACGGAGTACTCCGCGCCACCCCGGATGTGGACGGTGAGGCCGTCGCCGCCATGGGTGATCACGACGGCCGACGGTCCCGCGGCCAGCCACTCGCGCGGGGTGCCGCCCAGCCACTCGGCGTCCTCCGCGGACAGCTTCAGCAGTGTCACCGAGGGCAGCCAGCTCTTGAAACGCGCCCGGTAGGCGTCCGGGTCCGGGATGAGACCCGCCCGGATGTTGGGATCGAGGGCCGTGAACAGGCCCTGCCCGGCTGCGGTCCGCATCAGCTCCTCGTAGGCACTCGCCCCCGGTTCCAGGACGAGCGAGCAGGTGCCGAAGGACACCGCGCGCGTGCCGGCGGGAAGAGCGACGGGGGCGGTGAAGAGGCGGTCGGCGGTGCCGTCGACGTAGAAGGAGTAGGCGGCCGAGCCGCCGGTGTCGATGGTGGCGACCGCGAGGGTGGTCGGCTCGGGGCCGCGCTGCACACCCGAGACGTCCACCCCGGCCCGCCGCAGCCCGTCGAGCAGGGCCTCGCCGAAGGCGTCGTACGACGTGCGGGAGCAGAAGGCGGTCGGGGAGCCGAGGCGACCGAGGGCCACAGCCGTGTTGTACGGGCCGCCGCCGAGCGCCGGCTTCAGGTCCGCGAGGGCACCCGGGCCGTGCGGTACCAGGTCGATCAGTGCCTCACCGGCGACGACGATCACGAGGTGGTTCCCTTCTCGGAGAGCGCGGATGGTTCGGTCCTGCCGCCGGGCACGGCCGGCCGGGCGCCTCCGGCCCGGTCCAGGTCCTCCGGGCAGCCGCAGGAGGTGCGGTGGACGAAGGCGGAGGGCAGCCGTACGGTCCGGGCGGGCCGGCCGGGTGTGGCCAGCCGGTCCAGGAGCACCTGGACGGCCCGGGCACCGATCTCCCTGCTGGGCTGGGCGATGGCGGTGAGCCGGGGTGAGAACAGGTCGGCCCAGGCGAAGTCGTCGAAGCAGCACAGGGCGATGTCGTCCGGCACGGCCAGTCCCTGCCGGCGCAGGGCGCGCAGGGCGCCGATCGTCATGGCGTTGTTGGCGGTGACGAGCGCCGTGGGCGGGGCGGCGAGGGAGAGCAGGGCAGCCGTGGCCCGCTCGGCGCCGGCCGACTCGGAGTTGCCGGACACCACGAGGTCCTCGTCGTGGGCAAGGCCTGCCGCGGTGAGGGCCTGCCGGTAGCCGGCGAGCCGCTCACTGGTGGTGCTGAGCCCGGGCAGGCCCGCGACCATGCCGATCCGGCGGTGACCGAGCCCGGCGAGGTGGGTGACGAGACGGGCCATCGGACCGGTGTTCTCGGCGCAGACCTGATCGAAACCGGCCTGATCGAAACTGGCCTGATCGAAACCGGCCTGATCGAAACCGGCCTGATCGAAACCCTGATCCAAGTGGGCCTGGTCGGTCGAGGCCTGACCGGACGTGGCCGGACCGGACCTGGACTGATCGGACGTGGACTGATCGGACGTGACCTGATCGAGGTGCGGGGCGCCCGCGGCACGGTCACCGGTCGCGAGCACCCGGTCCAGGAACACCGTCGGCACGGCGTGGCGGCCGAGATAGCCCAGGAGGTCGTGCGGGTCGGCGGAGGGGGCGACGATCATGCCGTCCACCCGGCGCTCGTGGAGGAGCTGGACGACCTTGCGTTCGTGCGCGGGGTCGTCGTGCGGGTCGGCGATGAGCAGGCTGTAGCCGGCGTTCAGGGCGGCGGCCTCGACGCCCTGGAGGATCTCCGTGAAGTAAGGATTGCTGATCGCCGACACCGCGAGGCCGATGGAGCGGGTGCGGGAGGTCACCAGGGAGCGGGCGAGGGTGTTGGGCGTGTAGCCGAGGGCGTCGACGGCGTCCAGCACGGCCTGGCGGGTGTGGGGCAGCACCGGGCGCGTGCCGTTGAGCACGTGCGAGACGGTCGCCACGGAGACACCGGCGCTCCGGGCGACGTCGGCCATGGTCGGCATCGGCGTTCCTCCCTCAGTCGCCGTGGGCCTGTCGGCCGGGAAAGTTACCTCATCCACGACCCCGCGTAAACGCTCGCGCAAGCGTTTACGCGCACCTTTGCCGTCCGCGCCCCTCCCCTCCCGCTGCGAACCCTGCCGACTTGCCCCGGTATCGTGCGGCTCGCACGCCCCCTGACCAGTGGAGACCCTGATGCCCGCCCGACCGTCCGCGAGCCGTCGTACCGTCCTTCGAGGAGCCGCCGTGGCCCCGGTCGCCGGGCTCGGGCCGGCCGCCTGCGCGGCTCCGGGTGGCGCCGCGGCCGACGCCACCCCGACCGCGCCGGTCGATCTCGGCGGCGAGAGCGGGGTCGCGAAGGGCGGTGCCAAGCTCTACCGGGACCGGAACGTGGTGGTCAGCCGGGACGCGAGCGGCGCCCTCAAGGCGTTCAGCACCATCTGCACGCACGGGGGGTGCCCCATCAACAAGCTCCAGGGGACCACGCTGATCTGTCCCTGCCACGGCAGCCGGTTCGACGCCGCGACCGGCGAGGTGGTCCAGACGCCGGCCACCGAGCCGTTGAACGAGCTGCCGGCCAGGGCCGCGAAAGGCAGGATCATCGTCGGCCCGGGTGCCTGAGCGGGCTGCGAACCCTGCGGGTCAGGCGCTCAGTCCCAGTCCCAGGCGATGCCGACCAGCCCCGGCCGTATCCGGGGCTCGACCACGTGGACGCTGTGGTGCGGCCCGCTGACCGCCAGATCGTGCCGACCGCTGCGCGGGGCCGCCGGTGAGTGCTGGGTGAAGCGGTGACAGCGGGCCGGCAGCGCGGCCCCGTCGAAGCGCACCTGGAGCGCGTACTGACCGCCCGGGAAACCGAACCGGTGGCCGTACTCCCGGGAGACTCCCGCCGTGCCGTCCTCGATGCCGTACCGGAAGAGGAAGGTGTCGCCGGAGCGCAGCCGGGTGCCGAAGAGGAGTTCGGCCACCAGTACACCGGTGTCCTGGTCCCGGCGGATGCGTCCCGTGCGGCAGTTCTCCAGGGCGTGCACCGTCATGTCGCGCGGGCTGCAGCCGGGGTCGCCGTGGTGGACGGCGACGAAGCGGTCGACGCCGTCGCGGTGCGCGCGCACGATGTGGTGGGACTCGAGACCCGCCAGCTCGCGGCGGGCGCCGATCCGGACGCGCTCCTGGTGGCCGAGGGTGTGCAGCCCGCCGTCGAGGGACCAGCCCAGCTCGGCCTGGAGCCGGTTCAGGATGTCGGAGGCATCGACCAGGGAGCGGTAGGAGCGGGCCGCGGGGCGACCGGTGGAGGCGGGCTCGTCGGCCTCGGCGAGCAACCGGATCAGGGACTCGTCCGGCAGCTGGAGGATCTCCTCCAGAGCCCGGACGGCGCGCAAGGACTCGGGGCGCTGCGGGCGGCGGGCGCCCTGCTGCCAGTAACTCAGGCTGGTCACCCCGACCTTGACCCCGTGGCGCGACAGATGGTGCTGCACGCGCTGGAGCGGCAGTCCGCGGGCGGCGATCGCGGCGCGCAGCGCCACGTGGAAGGGGCCGCCCCGCAGGGCCAGGTCGAGTTCCGCGGCGGGGACGTCCGCGTGCTCTGTGGCGTGCCGCATGCACAGGGGCCTTTCTGTGAGGTTCACGGCGGCTGGTCGGACCGCCCGTGCGGGTGTGCGGGGCCGCCCCCGTGGGCGTGGGACGCCCTTGTCTGCGCACGCCGCGTTCGTACGCCGGCGTGCACGGCCCCGAGTTCCCCCGCATTGAAGCGCGTTGACCAGACCCCGACAACACCTCGGGTCCGGTCGCGGCCTGCTCCTGGCCGAGCCGCGACCCCCGGGCACGCGGCCCCCGGGCCGCTGCAGTCCGTGGCAACGCCCGCCCGGGTGCGGCGGCGGGGGCACATGGCCGGAGAGCCCCCCGCCGGGTGCCTGGTGGCGGGACCGTGCCCGGCAGGCGGCGGACGGGGAGCGGTGCCGGTGGGCGTTGTCCACAGGCCCGACGCGGTGTCGGTCCTCGCCAGTAGGGTGTGAGACATGGCCGACCCCTCCAGCTACCGCCCCAGGCCGGGTGAGATCCCGGACTCTCCCGGGGTGTACAGGTTCCGTGACGAGCACCGCCGGGTGATCTACGTCGGAAAGGCGAAAAGCCTGCGCCAGCGCCTGGCGAACTACTTCCAGGACCTGGCGAACCTGCACCCGCGCACCCGGACGATGGTGACGACCGCCGCGTCCGTGGAGTGGACCGTGGTGTCCACGGAGGTCGAGGCGCTGCAGCTGGAGTACTCCTGGATCAAGGAGTTCGACCCCCGGTTCAACGTCAAGTACCGCGACGACAAGAGCTACCCGTACCTCGCGGTGACGATGAGCGAGGAGTTCCCGCGGGTCCAGGTGATGCGTGGTCACAAGAAGAAGGGCGTCAGGTATTTCGGTCCGTACGGGCACGCGTGGGCGATCCGGGACACCGTCGACCTGCTGCTGCGCGTCTTCCCGGTGCGCACCTGCTCCGCCGGCGTCTTCAAGAACGCCACCCGCACCGGCCGCCCCTGCCTGCTCGGCTACATCGGCAAGTGCTCCGCCCCCTGCGTCGGCCGGATCACCCCCGAGGAGCACCGGGACCTGGCCGAGGAGTTCTGCGACTTCATGGCCGGCCGCACCGGGACGTACCTCCGCCGTCTGGAGAAGCAGATGATGGAGGCGGCCGAGGAGATGGAGTACGAGCGGGCCGCCCGCCTGCGCGACGACATCGAGGCCCTGAAGAAGGCCATGGAGAAGAACGCGGTCGTGCTCGCCGACGCGACCGACGCCGACCTCATCGCCGTCGCGGAGGACGAGCTGGAGGCGGCTGTGCAGATCTTCCATGTGCGCGGTGGCCGGGTGCGCGGCCAGCGAGGCTGGGTGACCGACAAGGTCGAGGAGGTCACCACGGGTGCCCTCGTCGAGCACGCCCTGCAGCAGTTGTACGGCGAGGAAAAAGGGGACGCCGTCCCCAAGGAGGTCCTGGTCCCGGCCCTGCCCGAGCCGGTCGAGCCGGTCCAGGAGTGGCTGACCGGCCGCCGTGGGTCCCATGTCTCGCTGCGCATCCCGCAGCGCGGCGACAAGAAGGCACTCATGGAGACCGTGCAGCGCAACGCCCTGCAGTCCCTCGTCCTGCACAAGACCAAGCGCGCCTCCGACCTGACCACGCGCTCGCGGGCGCTGGAGGAGATCGCCGAGGCCCTCGACCTGGACAGCGCCCCGCTGCGGATCGAGTGCTACGACATCTCGCACCTGCAGGGTGACGACGTGGTCGCCTCCATGGTCGTCTTCGAGGACGGCCTGCAGCGCAAGAGCGAGTACCGCCGCTTCCAGATCAAGGGCTTCGCCGGGCAGGACGACGTCCGTTCCATGCACGAGGTGATCAGCCGCCGGTTCCGGCGTTACCTCGCCGAGAAGGAGAGGACGGGGGAGTGGGCCGACGGAGCCGGTCCGGAGGACCCGCTCATCGACGGCGATCCGGTCACCGTAGCCCTCAAGGACGACGACGGCCGCCCCAGGAAGTTCGCCTACCCGCCTCAGCTGGTCGTGGTCGACGGAGGCCAGCCGCAGGTCGCGGCCGCCCGGCGGGCGCTGGACGAGCTGGGCATCGACGACATCGCCGTCTGCGGCCTCGCCAAACGCCTGGAGGAGGTCTGGGTGCCCGGTGAGGACGACCCGGTGGTCCTGCCCCGCACCAGCGAGGGCCTCTATCTGCTCCAGCGCGTCCGCGACGAGGCGCACCGCTTCGCGATCACCTACCAGCGCACCAAGCGCGCCAAGCGCTTCCGCGCCGGCCCCCTGGACGACGTGCCCGGCCTCGGCGAGACCCGCAAACAGGCGCTCATCAAGCATTTCGGCTCGGTGAAGAAGCTGCGGTCCGCCACGATCGAGCAGATCCAGGAGGTGCCCGGCATAGGCCGGAAGACGGCCGAGACCATCGCCGTGGTCCTCGCCCGGGCGGCCCCGGCCGCACCCGCCGTGAACACGGCCACAGGAGAGATCATTGATGACGAGGAACCCGATACGACGGGGGGTTCCTCGGGGGAGCCCGTGACCGCGGGTCTCCCGGACGAACGACGGGGGCAGGAGACATGACCGAGCACGACGCACAGCCCACAGCGGACCGAGAACAGGTGGCCGCGGGGGAGCCGCAGCAGGCGGTTCAGGAAAACGGAGCACAGGTGAGTACGGACGTCACGGCGGCCGGGGCCCCCGAAGCGGCCATCCCCGAGCTGGTGATCATCTCCGGCATGTCCGGCGCGGGCCGGTCGACGGCCGCGAAGTGTCTGGAGGACCTCGGCTGGTTCGTCGTGGACAACCTCCCGCCCGCCCTGATCCCCACCATGGTGGAGCTGGGCGCGCGTTCCCAGGGCAACGTGGCGCGGATCGCGGTCGTCGTGGACGTACGCGGCCGGCGCTTCTTCGACAACCTGCGCGAGTCCCTGGCCGACCTGGAGGCGAAACACGTCACCCGGCGGATCGTCTTCCTGGAGTCCTCCGACGAGGCGCTGGTGCGCCGCTTCGAGTCGGTGCGCCGCCCTCACCCCCTCCAGGGCGACGGCCGCATCGTGGACGGCATCGCCGCCGAGCGCGAGCTGCTGCGCGAGCTGCGCGGCGACGCCGACCTGGTGATCGACACCTCCAGCCTCAACGTTCACGAGCTGCGCGCCAAGATGGACGCACAGTTCGCCGGCGAGGAGGAGCCCGAGCTGCGGGCCACCGTGATGTCCTTCGGCTTCAAGTACGGCCTGCCGGTCGACGCCGACCTGGTCGCGGACATGCGGTTCCTGCCCAACCCGCACTGGGTCCCGGAGCTGCGCCCGTACACCGGCCTCAACGAGGAGGTCGCCGCCTACGTCTTCAACCAGCCCGGCGCCAAGGAGTTCCTCGACCGGTACGCCGAACTGCTGCGGCTCATCGCGGCCGGCTACCGGCGCGAGGGCAAGCGGTATGTGACCATCGCCATCGGCTGTACCGGCGGCAAGCACCGCTCGGTCGCCGTGTCGGAGAAGCTCGCCGCGCGCCTCGCGGCCGAGGGCGTGGAGACGGTGGTCGTACACCGGGACATGGGACGGGAATGACGGAACGCACACCGCGGCTGGGCAGGCTGCGCCGGGTCGTCCCGGAGGGCCGCTCCAGCCGCGCCGCGGCCGACGCGCGGGCGGCCCGCCCGGCCGAGCGCCGCGCCGGCGGCCGGGCCCGCCGGCGCGGCGCCCAGCCCAAGGTCGTCGCGCTCGGCGGCGGCATGGGCCTGTCCGCCTCGCTCGCCGCGCTGCGCCGGATCACCGGCGACCTCACCGCCGTCGTCACGGTGGCCGACGACGGCGGCTCCAGCGGGCGCCTGCGCGACGAACTGGGCGTGCTGCCGCCCGGCGACCTGCGCAAGGCGCTGGCCGCGTTGTGCGGCGACGACGACTGGGGCCAGACCTGGGCCCGGGTCATCCAGCACCGCTTCCAGTCCAAGGGCGACCTGCACGACCACGCGGTCGGCAACCTGCTGATCGTCGCCCTCTGGGAGCAGCTCGGCGATCATGTCCAGGCCCTGGATCTGGTGGGCAAGCTGCTCGGCGCGCACGGCCGCGTGCTGCCCATGTCCGCGGTGCCGCTTGAGCTGCAGGCCCTGGTCAAAGGGCACGACCCGGAGCGCCCCGACGACGTCGACACGGTGCGCGGGCAGGCGACCGTCGCCCTCACCCCCGGCGACGTGCAGTCCGTGCACCTCGTGCCGCACTACCCGCCCGCCGTCCCGGAGGCCGTCGCGGCGGTCCGGGACGCGGACTGGGTGGTGCTGGGCCCCGGCTCCTGGTTCTCCTCGGTCATTCCCCACCTGCTCGTCCCCGGTCTGCTGGACGCCCTGACCGAGACCAAGGCGCGCAAGGTCCTCTCCCTGAACCTCGCCCCGCAGCCGGGAGAAACCGAGGGCTTCTCCCCGCAGCGTCATGTGGAGGTTTTGGGGCGACACGCCCCTAAACTCGCCCTGGACGTGGTGCTGGCCGACGAGGCCGCCGTGCCCGACCGCGACTCGCTCACCGAGGCCGCCAAGCGGCTCGGAGCCGCGGTCGAGCTGGCGCCGGTGGCCCGGACCGACGGAAGCCCCCGGCACGACCCGGAGCTGTTGGCCGCCGCGTACGACCGTATTTTTCGGATGCATGGAAGGATCGGCCCATGGCGATGACGGCAGCGGTGAAGGACGAGATCTCCCGGCTCCCCGTCACCCGGACCTGCTGCAGGAAGGCGGAGGTCTCCGCCATTCTGCGGTTCGCCGGCGGCCTCCACCTGGTGAGCGGGCGCATCGTGATCGAGGCGGAGCTGGACACCGCGATGGCGGCCCGCCGGCTCAAGCGGGACATCCTGGAGATCTTCGGTCACACTTCCGAGCTGATCGTGATGGCACCAGGCGGGCTGCGCCGCGGCTCCCGGTACGTCGTGCGCGTGGTCGCCGGCGGCGACCAGCTGGCCCGTCAGACCGGACTCGTGGACGGCCGGGGCCGCCCGATCCGCGGCCTGCCCCCGCAGGTGGTCTCGGGGGCCACCTGCGACGCCGAGGCGGCCTGGCGCGGGGCCTTCCTGGCGCACGGCTCGCTGACCGAGCCCGGCCGTTCCTCCTCCCTGGAGGTGACCTGCCCGGGTCCCGAGGCCGCGCTCGCGCTGGTCGGCGCCGCCCGTCGCCTGTCGATCGCCGCCAAGGCCCGCGAGGTGCGCGGGGTGGACCGGGTGGTCGTTCGCGACGGTGACGCGATCGGCGCGCTGCTCACCCGGCTCGGCGCGCACGAGTCCGTGCTGGCCTGGGAGGAGCGCCGGATGCGGCGCGAGGTGCGGGCCACCGCCAACCGTCTCGCCAACTTCGACGACGCCAACCTGCGCCGCTCGGCCCGCGCCGCCGTGGCCGCCGGTGCCCGGGTGCAGCGGGCCCTGGAGATCCTCGGCGACGAGGTGCCCGAGCACCTCGCGGCCGCGGGCCGGCTGCGCATGGAGCACAAGCAGGCCTCCCTGGAGGAGCTGGGTGCGCTCGCCGACCCGCCGCTGACGAAGGACGCGGTCGCGGGCCGGATCCGCCGTCTGCTGGCGATGGCCGACAAGCGCGCCTCCGACCTGGGCATCCCCGGCACGGAGGCCAACCTCTCCGAGGAGCTGGCGGACAACCTGGCAGGGTGACCCGAACCCGTCCAACTCGCCGGTGCCGACGTCCATTCGGGTGGTCGGCACCGGCGTTTTCGTGTCCATGAGGCGCTCTTGACTCGATCATGAGGTGACATGAGCCTGGCAACCTGTTCGTCGCTGTGGCGAACCACCGCTAGGGGGGTTCATGAGACACAGAGCGAGATCGATCCTCGCTGTCGGCGCGCTCCTGATCGGGGGAGCGAGCCTCGCACCCATCGCCCAGGCCCAGAGCGGAAGTTCCCCGAGGCCGGCCGTTGACACCGGCGCCGAGGTCAAGGTCTTCCGGGCCGACGTCACCCAGAAGCAGGTACCCCTGCTTCTCAAGGCGGGGCAGGACGGCCACGAACTCGGCGAGCAGGTGGCCGGGAACGGGAAGAGCACCGTCGAGGTCTACCTCACCGCTCAGCAGGCGAGGAAGCTCGAGCAGCAGGGCGTCCACCTCACCGAGCGCGCCCTCTCGGCCAGGGCCGAGACCCGCGTCGAGGGCGCCTCCCAGGGCGTCTTCCGGCCCTACGGCGCAAGGGGCGGCCTCAAGGAGGAGATCCTCCGGACCGCACAGGCCAACCCCGGCCTCACCAAGGTCGAGTCCATCGGCAGGACCGTCAACGGCCAGGACATCCTCGCGCTCAAACTGACCAGGAACGCGAAGAAGTCGAAGGACGGCTCCAAGCCGTCGGTGCTGTACATGTCCAACCAGCACGCGCGTGAGTGGATCACGCCGGAGATGACCCGGCGTCTGATGCACTACTACCTGGACCACTACAAGACGGACCGTCGCATCAAGAAGATCGTCGATTCCACCGAACTGTGGTTCGTCCTGTCGGCCAACCCCGACGGCTACGACTACACGTTCAAGGACTCCACCACCCGCCTGTGGCGCAAGAACCTGCGGGACGTCAACGGCGACGGAGTCATCAGCACGGGCGACGGCGTCGACCTGAACCGCAACTTCCCGTACAAGTGGGGCTATGACGACGAGGGTTCGTCGCCCAACCCCACCAGTGAGACCTACCGGGGCGCGAGCCCCGAGTCCGAGCCGGAGACCAAGGCCCTCGACGGCTTCGAGAAACGCGTCGGCTTCATCTACGCCATCAACTACCACTCCGCCGCGGAACTCCTCCTCTACGGCGTCGGATGGCAGGTCGCCACTCCCACCCCGGACGACGTCCTCTACAAGGCGCTCGCCGGCACTCCCGACAACCCGGCCATCCCGGGCTACCGTTCGCAGGTCTCCTCGGAGCTGTACACCACCAACGGCGAGGCGGACGGCCATGCCTCGAACGTCAACGGCATGGCGATGTTCACCCCCGAGATGTCGACCTGCGAGACCGCGTCGAACATCGATCCGAACGACCCCTGGAACCCCGACGACTGCCAGTCGGTCTTCAACTTCCCCGACGACGAGAAGCTGATCCAGCAGGAGTTCGAGAAGAACATCCCGTTCGCGCTCTCCGTCGCCCGGACGGCCGCCCACCCGGACCGGCCGGTCTCCTCGGTCGGCCTGAGCGCCGCCGGCTTCACCCCGGCCGCGTTCTCCACGTCGTACTCCCGGGGTGCCGACCAGGAGGTCTCCGTCGTCGTCCGCAAGGCGATCCGGGACAAGCAACTCGAGTACCGCGTCAACGGCGGCCGTACGCACGACCGGGCGCTCAGGCCCTGGAAGGGCGGCGAGACGTACGGCGGTGACGACAACCTCTACTTCGACGAGTACCGGGCCAGGGTGCGGGACGGCGAGCCGGGCGACAAGGTCGAGGTGTGGTTCACCGGTAGGACGAGGAGCGGCAAGAAGGTCTCCAGCTCCCGCTTCACCTACACCGTCGCCGAGCGGCCCAGGGCCGACACCCTCGTCGTCGCGGAGGAGGGCGCGGCCGCCGCACAGGCGCGCACCTACGTCGACGCGCTGAAGGCGAACGGCCACAAGGCGATCGTCTGGGACGTCGCCACGCAGGGCGCACCGGACGCGCTCGGCGTGCTCAAGCACTTCAGGACGGTCGTGCACTACTCGGGCGCGAGCGGACCGGGCAACGCCACCCAGCTCCGGCTGCGCGCCTACCTCAACGAGGGCGGCAGGCTGATCGAGGCCGGCGAGCTGGCCGGCGGCAGCGTCGACCTCGGCGACGGCACCCTCTCGGACGACTTCAGCCAGTACTACCTGGGCGCCTACAGCCGCACGTCGACCAAGGGAGCCACGGGCTTCACCGGCTCCGGCAGCCTCGCCGGCTACACCGGCGCCCTCGGCGACGCACCCGGCAACCCGCTCGACAGGGCAGGCACCTACGGTGTCACGTCCGACGAACTGCCGGTCGCGACGTACCCGCAGTTCGCGAGCGCGGGGGCCGGACAGTTCGCCGGCACCGTCAACCCCTACGGCCCGTACAGCGGCTCCTCCATGGCCGCCGCGGTCCACACCGACGACGCCTACAAGCGTCTCACCCGCACCATCGACCTCACCGGTGTCGGCGCCGCCGACAAGCCGGCGCTGAGCACCCGGCTGCTGTGGGACACCGAGCCCGGCTACGACCACGCGGTCGTCGAGGTCCACACCGTGGGCGCCGACGACTGGACCACCCTGCCGGAGGCCGGCGGCGCCACGAAGACGGCCGTACCGTCCGAGTGCGGGGCCGGATTCCTGATCGGTGAGCACCCCTGGCTCAAGCACTATCTGACGCACGCCGGCAACTCCTGCACCGCGACCGGCACCTCCGGGACGTGGAACAGCCTCACCGGCAGCTCCGCCGGCTGGCAGCAGGTGAACTTCGACCTGAGCGCGTACGCCGGGAAGTCCGTCGAGGTCTCCCTCAGCTACGTCACCGACCCGGGCAGTGGCGGTCACGGCGTGCTCGCCGACGACGCCTCGCTCGTCGTCGGTGGCACGGCCAAGGAGACCGAGGGCTTCGAGACGTCCCTGGGCGCCTGGCGCGTGGCCGGACCGCCCCCGGGCAGCCCGGCGGTCCTGAAGGACTGGACGCGCACCGGACGGCTCTTCGAGACATACGGAGCGGTCACTACCCAGGACACCGTGCTGCTCGGCTTCGGCCTCGAACAGGTGCCGTCGGCGGCCGACCGTGCGGCCCTGCTGAAGAAGGCGTTCGCCGCGCTCGCCAGTTGAGACAGATTTACTCGACATGTGAGCGGGGCCCTCTCTCAACGGTGCACGGAAGCGCCCCTCATCAGGTGAGCCGACCCGCTCACGAACGAGTGAAAAGAGCGTCAGCGGGCAGCGGCATTACGGAGCAAAGAGCCGCGAAACAACCGCCGATCCGAGGCGGTCCGTACCCTACTGGCCGGTACGGACCGCCTGCCCGTGTATGCGGCATCTCGATGTCACCCCGGGGGTCTCGGAGAGGTAGGGTCGGGGGTGGTCGGGGACATCCCAAATACAGCTCGCCGGCACCTCATGGCCGGCGTACCAACGAGGAGATCGGTTCGTGACGATCCGCGTAGGCATCAACGGCTTCGGCCGCATCGGGCGTAACTACTTCCGCGCGCTGCTGGAACAGGGTGCAGACATCGAGGTCGTGGCTGTCAACGACCTGGGTGACACCGCGACCACCGCTCACCTGCTGAAGTACGACACGATCCTGGGCCGCCTGAAGCAGGAGGTCTCCCACACCGCCGACACGATCACCGTCGACGGTCACACCATCAAGGTGCTCTCCGAGCGCAACCCGGCCGACATCGCCTGGGGCGAGCTGGGCGTCGACATCGTCATCGAGTCGACCGGCATCTTCACGAAGAAGGAAGACGCCGCGAAGCACATCGCGGGCGGCGCGAAGAAGGTCCTCATCTCGGCCCCGGCCAAGGACGAGGACATCACCATCGTGATGGGCGTCAACCAGGACAAGTACGACCCGGCGAACCACCACGTCATCTCCAACGCCTCCTGCACCACCAACTGTGTGGCCCCGATGGCGAAGGTCCTGGACGAGAACTTCGGCATCGTCAAGGGTCTGATGACGACGGTGCACGCGTACACGAACGACCAGCGCATCCTGGACTTCCCGCACAAGGACCTGCGCCGCGCCCGTGCCGCCGCCGAGAACATCATTCCGACCACCACCGGTGCCGCCAAGGCCACCGCCCTGGTCCTGCCGCAGCTCAAGGGCAAGCTGGACGGCATCGCGATGCGCGTCCCGGTTCCGACCGGCTCGGTCACCGACCTGGTCGTCGAACTCGGCCGCGAGGTCACCAAGGAAGAGGTCAACGCCGCCTTCCAGAAGGCCGCCGAGGGCGAGCTGAAGGGCCTCCTCGACTACACCGAGGACCCGATCGTCTCCTCCGACATCGTCAACGCCCCGGCGTCCTGCACCTTCGACTCCTCCCTGACGATGGTCCAGGAAGGCAAGAGCGTGAAGGTCATCGGCTGGTACGACAACGAGTGGGGCTACTCCAACCGCCTCGTGGACCTCACGGTCTTCGTCGGCAACCAGCTCTGATCGGCCGCAGCGGGCAGCCGATGCGTCAACGCAGGGCTCGGGCAGCGCACCGTCGCGCTGCCCGGGCCCTGACGTGCGTGCAGATCGCCCCGGCCGGCCTGCGAAGATCGAGCCTCGTAGGAACAAGAGCCCTCCTCAGGAGTCCCCTCTCATGAAGACCATCGACGAACTTCTCACCGCGGGCGTGGACGGCAAGCGGGTCTTCGTCCGTGCCGACCTCAACGTCCCGCTCGCCGACGGCGTCATCACCGACGACGGCCGCATCCGCGCCGTCCTGCCCACCGTCAAGGCCCTCGCCGACGCGGGCGCCAAGGTGATCGTCGCCTCGCACCTGGGCCGCCCCAAGGGCGCCCCGGACCCCGCCTTCTCCCTGTTGCCCGCCGCCGAGCGGCTCGGTGAACTCCTCGGCGCGCCGGTCGCGTTCGCCCAGGACACCGTCGGTCCCGCCGCCCACGACGCCGTGGACGGCCTCCAGCCGGGCCAGGTCGCGGTCATCGAGAACCTGCGCTTCAACCCCGGCGAGACGTCCAAGGACGACACCGAGCGCGGCGAGTTCGCCGACCGGCTGGCCGCCCTCGCCGACGTGTACGTCGGTGACGGCTTCGGCGCGGTGCACCGCAAGCACGCCTCCGTCTACGACCTCCCGGCCCGCCTGCCGCACTACGCCGGCTACCTCATCGCCACCGAGGTCGGCGTCCTGAAGAAGCTCACCGAGGACGTCAAGCGCCCCTACGTCGTCGCGCTCGGCGGCGCCAAGGTCTCCGACAAGCTCGCCGTCATCGACCAGCTGCTCGGCAAGGCCGACCGGCTGCTCATCGGCGGCGGCATGGCCTACACCTTCCTCAAGGCCAAGGGCTACGAGGTCGGCATCTCCCTGCTCCAGGAGGACCAGGTCCCGGTCGTCATCGAGTACATGGAGCGCGCCGAGAAGCAGGGCGTCGAGCTGGTGCTCCCCGTCGACGTCGTGGTGTCCCGGGAGTTCCCGGACCTGAAGGCGAAGGCCCCGACCGAGCACAGCGTGGTCGACGCGGACAAGATCCCCGCCGACCAGGAGGGCCTGGACATCGGCCCCAAGACCCGCGAGCTGTACGCCGCGAAGCTCGCCGACGCCGCGACCGTCTTCTGGAACGGTCCCATGGGCGTCTTCGAGCACCCCGACTACGCCGAGGGCACCAAGGCGGTCGCCCAGGCCCTCGTCGAATCGAAGGGTTTCACCGTCGTCGGCGGCGGAGACTCCGCCGCGGCCGTGCGTACGCTCGGCTTCGACGAGAAGGCATTCGGCCACATCTCGACCGGCGGCGGCGCCTCCCTCGAATACCTCGAGGGCAAGACGCTCCCCGGCCTCGCCGCACTGGAGGACTGACCCCGCATGACCACTCGTAAGCCGCTGATGGCGGGCAACTGGAAGATGAACCTCAACCACCTCGAGGCCATCGCCCATGTCCAGAAGCTCGCCTTCGCCCTCGCGGACAAGGACTACGAGGCCTGTGATGTCGCGGTCCTGCCGCCCTTCACCGACCTGCGCTCCGTACAGACCCTGGTCGACGGCGACAAGCTGAAGATCAACTACGGCGCCCAGGACCTCTCGGCGCACGACTCCGGCGCCTACACGGGTGAGATCTCCGGCTCCATGCTGGCCAAGCTGAAGTGCACGTACGTGGTCGTCGGCCACTCCGAGCGCCGCCAGTACCACCACGAGACCGACGAGCTCGTGAACGCCAAGGCCAAGGCCGCCTACCGGCACGGCCTGACCCCCATCCTGTGCGTCGGTGAGGAACTGGACGTCCGCGAGGCGGGCAACCACGTCACCCACACCCTCACCCAGGTCGAGGGCGGCCTCAAGGACCTCCCGGCCGACCAGGTCGAGACGATCGTGATCGCCTACGAGCCCGTCTGGGCCATCGGCACCGGCAAGGTCTGCGGCGCCGACGACGCCCAGGAGGTCTGCGCCGCCATCCGTGGCAAGATCGCCGAGCTGTACTCGCAGGAGGTGGCCGACAAGGTCCGCATCCAGTACGGCGGCTCCGTGAAGTCCGGAAACGTCGCCGAGATCATGGCCAAGGCCGACATCGACGGTGCCCTGGTCGGCGGCGCCTCGCTGGACGCCGACGAGTTCGTCAAGATCGTGCGCTTCCGTGATCAGTGATGAGGGCCGTGAGTAGGCGGTAGCGGCGATACGTCGTACTCTTGCGGGGGCACAGCCGTGGTGCTGTGCCCCCGTCGTCCATCCGAATCCGAGGAAGTTGGTCCAGCCGTGGTTTTGGGGTTCTCGATCGCCCTGATCGTCTTCAGCCTGCTGATGATGCTGCTGGTGCTGATGCACAAGGGGAAGGGCGGCGGCCTCTCCGACATGTTCGGTGGCGGTATGCAGTCCTCCGTCGGCGGCTCCTCGGTCGCCGAGCGCAACCTCGACCGCATCACCATCGTGATCGGTCTGCTGTGGTTCGCCTGCATCGTCGTCCTCGGCATCGTCATGAAGACGAACAGCTGATCGGCGATTCACACATACGCTCAATCCGCACGTAAGGCCCCATGTTCGGTACGCGCTCCTGAGCGCGGCCTATCATGGGGCTTGCGTCTAGGTGTGGGGGTTGTAACTCCAATCACTGGACGCGCGTTGGGCCTTACGTAGACTGAGGCGCTCGCGGCGCAGCGGAAACGCCGACTCGCTTCGCGGCACCATCACGCAGGGAGTTACGACCGTGGCAAGTGGCAACGCGATCCGGGGAAGCCGGGTCGGGGCGGGGCCGATGGGCGAGGCCGAGCGTGGCGAGTCCGCGCCGCGTCTGCGCATCTCCTTCTGGTGCTCCAACGGGCACGAGACGCAGCCGAGCTTCGCCAGCGACGCGCAGGTACCCGACACCTGGGACTGCCCGCGCTGCGGCTTCCCGGCCGGCCAGGACCGGGACAACCCGCCGGACCCGCCGCGCACCGAGCCGTACAAGACGCACCTCGCGTACGTACGGGAGCGGCGCAGCGACGCGGACGGCGAGGCGATCCTCGCCGAGGCGCTCGCCAAACTGCGCGGCGAGATCTAGGACTTCACCGGCCGGGTGCCCACGGGTGCCTGGCCGGCGCCGTCTGCCGCGCCCGCGTCCGGCCGACGTCGGCCTCCGGACGGGCCGCCGCCTTCTCCGGCCTGCCCGTCACCGCGCTGATACCGGTGCGTCAGCCGGACGTACCTCCTGTTGCCCGCATGGACGACGCCACGACCGCTCGTCACAGGCGCTGATCAATTAGGTTGGAACCGGCAGCGGGGCAAGGTACGCAGCAGGACAGGCGCAGGAAAGAAGGCTGAAGTCGGATATGAACGCAGACGGCCGTACCAGGCTCAACCGGACGCCCGAGTGGACCGCTCTCGCCAAACACCGCGAGGAGCTGGCCGACACCCATCTGCGGGACCTGTTCGCCGCCGATCCGGAGCGCGGCGCGGGATACACCCTGCAGGTCGGTGACCTGTACATCGACTACTCGAAGCACCTGGTCACCGACGAGACGCTGCGGCTGCTGCGCGAGCTCGCCGCCGCGACGGACGTCTTCGGCCTCAGGGACGCCATGTTCCGGGGCGAGAAGATCAACATCACCGAGAACCGGGCGGTGCTGCACATCGCGCTGCGCGCCGAGCGGGACGCGGTGATCGAGGTCGACGGGGAGAACGTCGTACCGGCCGTGCACGCCGTGCTGGACAGGATGAGCGACTTCGCGGAGCGCGTCCGTTCGGGTGAGTGGACGGGTCACACCGGCAGGCGCATCAAGAACGTGATCAACGTCGGCATCGGCGGCTCCGACCTCGGACCCGCGATGGCCTACGAGGCGCTGCGCAGCTTCACCGACCGCGACCTCACCGTCCGCTTCGTCTCCAACGTGGACGGCGCCGACCTGCACGAGGCCACCCGCGACCTCGACCCGGCCGAGACGCTGTTCATCATCGCCTCCAAGACCTTCACCACCATCGAGACCATCACCAACGCGACCTCGGCCCGGACCTGGCTGCTGGACGCGCTCGGTGACGACTCCGCGGTGGCCAAGCACTTCGTGGCGCTGTCGACCAACGCCGAGAAGGTCGCCGAGTTCGGCATCGACCCGGCCAACATGTTCGAGTTCTGGGACTGGGTCGGCGGCCGGTACTCCTTCGACTCCGCGATCGGCCTGTCCCTGATGATCGCCATCGGGCCCGACCGCTTCCGGGAGATGCTGGGCGGCTTCCGCCTGGTCGACGACCACTTCCGTACCGCGCCCGCCGAGTCCAACGTGCCCCTGCTGCTCGGGCTGTTGGGCATCTGGTACAACAACTTCCACGACGCCCAGTCGCACGCGGTGCTGCCGTACAGCCACTACCTCTCGAAGTTCACCGCCTATCTCCAGCAGCTGGACATGGAGTCCAACGGTAAGTACGTGGCGCGGGACGGCAAGCCGGTCGAGTGGCAGACCGGTCCGGTCGTGTGGGGCACGCCCGGCACCAACGGGCAGCACGCCTACTACCAGCTCATCCACCAGGGCACCAAGCTCATCCCCGCGGACTTCATCGGCTTCGCCGACCCGGTCGCCGAGCTGAGCGGTGAACTCCGCGGCCAGCACGACCTGTTGATGGCCAACTTCTTCGCCCAGACCCAGGCCCTCGCCTTCGGCAAGACCGCCGAGGAGGTCCGTGCGGAGGGCGTGCCCGACGAGCTGGTCCCGCACAAGACCTTCCCGGGCAACCGGCCGACGACCACGATCCTCGCGCGCGAGCTGACCCCGTCCGTGCTCGGCCAGCTGGTCGCCCTCTACGAGCACAAGGTGTTCGTGCAGGGTGCGGTGTGGAACATCGACTCCTTCGACCAGTGGGGCGTGGAACTGGGCAAGGTCCTCGCCAAGCGCGTCGAACCGGCCCTGACCGAGGGCGCGGAGGTCCCCGGCCTGGACGCGTCCACGAAGGCGCTGGTGGCGAAGTACCGGGAGCTGCGCGGCCGTAACTGACCCGGCTCCCGGGCCGCCGCGGCGACTGTTCCTGTGCGCATCCCCTGGGGTTCCGCCGACTTCAGGGGAGGAAGCGCGCATGATGTGGCCAAGAGCAGGACGCGGCCCGAGGAACGGCAGGACACGTCCTTGTGAGCCGTGGCTCAGGCCACCGCGCTCAGCGTGTCCGCCAGCCGTCGGCGCGCCGCCCGGGCCGCCGGCAGGGCGGCGAGGCCGGCGGCCCCCAGCACGGCGCCCGCGCCCAGCAGGAGCAGCAGGCCGGGCGAGGGCGACTGGGCGATGCCCGCGCCGATGCCGCTGGAACTGCCCTGGGCGTCGATCAGCCGGTGCGCCAGCGGCAGCCCCAGCGCCGTACCGGCAACCGCCGCGGCCAGGGCGGTACAGGTCGTCGCCGTGACGGTGATCGCGGTGATCTGCCGCGGGGACATGCCGATCGCCCTGAGCGCCAGCACGTCCCGCTCGCCCTCCCGGACGCTGCCGCCGATCGCGGTGAGCAGCTCGACGAGCCCGATGAGGGCGAGCACGGCGATCAGCCCGGTGACGACCCCGCGCAGCGGGGACAGCCCGTCGGCCGGGTTGGTCACGGCGTGCACGTCCAGATGTCCGCGGCCGGTCCTGACCAGGGCGGACGCGACCCGCCGCGGGTCGGCGCCCGGGCGCAGGCGGAGCTGGTAGAAGGCCGGTGACAGGTGCGGGTCGTTCTCGCGCAGGGTGTCCAGGGAGGTCGTGACGACCCGGCCGGCGTTCTGCGGCTCGATGCTGCGGCCCACGATGTGCAGGATCTGCGGCTGCTCGCCCACGGTCATCCGCACCCAGTCGCCGACCCGTACGTGCAGCAGGTCGAGCAGGCCCTGACCGGCCACCGCCTCGTCCGGCTCGTGCGCGGCCCGGCCCTCGGCGAGGGCGTACGGGTAGGGCTGGGTGCGCGTGCCGAGGCCGCGCAGCGCGATCGTCCCGGTCTGGCCGGGGACCAGCGCGACCACCTCGACGCCCGGATAGGCGGCGCCGACCCGGGGGTCCTTCGCCAGCAGGGCCCGTACGTCCGCGTCGCTCATGCCGCCGTCCGAGCGGACCGAGAGCGCCGCCGGCAGCCCCACGCGCTCGGGGTCGCTGTGAAACTGGTCGAGGGTGGTCCACGCGCTGAGCGCCACCACCATCAGCAGCAGCGGCAGCGTCAGCCGGGCCACGCCGGCCAGCGAGCGGCCGCGGCCCGCGAACGCCTTGTGGCAGCCCAGGACCAGCGCGGCCGGCAGCCGCAGCCCCAGGGCGCCGCGGGCGAGGCCGGTGAGACGGCCGCCCCCCGGAGCCGACGGGCGCGGCACCGGCACCGGAGGCACCCGGCCCGCCCGCCAGGCCGCGAGTCCCGTCGTCAGGCCGATGAACAGCACCGCACCGACAGGCACGGCGGACAGCGCCACGGTGTGCCCCGGCAGCCCCTGCCACACACCCATCGCGTCACCGAGCCGCCCCGGGATCCGGTTGCCCAGACCCTCGGTGAGCGCGGCCGCGGTCACCGCGCCCAGCACCGCGTACGCCAGGTGCTGGAGCAGGAAGATCCGCACGACCTGGCCGGGCGTGAAGCCGATGGCCTTCAGTACCGAGATGTCCCGCAGATGGCCCCGGATGCGGGTGCCGATCGCCCCGTGCACGGCGAAGCCCGCGGCGGCCAGGGCGCCGAGCCCGAACAGGGCGAGCACCTGCCCGAGGAGCCGGTTCTCGCCCTGTGCCTCGGCCCGCGCCTGCTGCCAGGTGGAGACCTCGCCGACCGCGCCCGCGCCCAGCACGGTCACGGCGCGCTGCACCGCGTAGTCCGTGTCGCCCGGGTCCTTCAGGCGCAGCCCGGTCACCTGGCCGGCGGGGGCGCGCACGGCGGACGGCAGCGCCCACACGAGCCCTGGCTGTGCGCCCGGGCTGTAGCCGGGTTCCGCGCTGTCGGCGATGCCCTCGACGGTCAGGGTGCGGGCGGTGCCGGGCAGGCTGAGGGCGTCACCGGGCTCGGCCAGCAGGGACCGGGCCAGGCGGCTCTCCAGGACCACGCCGTCCGGCTCGGCCGGGTCCAGCCAGTGGCCCGCGGTGAGCAGCGGGCGGCCGACGGAGGGCAGGTGCGGGGTGCCGCGCAGCTCCACGGCGGCGCGGGTGCCGCGGGAGGCCACGGTGGTGGACTCCGTCCGGTACGGGCCGGCGACGGACTCGACGCCGTCCAGCCGGGCGAGTTTTCGGGCGTCGGCGGACCCGGCCGTGCGGATCCACACGTGTGCGCCGTGTCCCTGGGCGAAGGTCCGCTGCCAGGGGTTGGTGGCGTAGCCGAAGAGGGCGGCGGCCAGCAGCAGCGAGGCGACGATGCCGGCGGTGGCGAGCGTGATGAACAGCGCCTCGCCCCGGTGCGTGCGCAGATCGGAGTGGGCCCAGCGGAGGGTGGCTCGCACGGGCTCAGCCCCCGGTCGTCGGACGGTCGTACACCCGGATCAGTCCCTCAGCTCCAGCACGCCGGAGGCGCCGCTCCTGCGGGACGGCGTGCCGTCCAGGGCGGCGTCGTCGGCTATGCGGCCGTCGAAGAAGCTGATGACCCGGTCGGCGGCGCTGGCCAGCCGGGCGTCGTGGGTGACCAGCACGATGGTCTGGCCGCGCCCGTGGAAGCGGGACAGCAGCCGCATCACCTCGCGGGTGCCCTTGCTGTCCAGGCTGCCGGCGGGCTCGTCCGCCAGTAGCAGCGGCGGATGGTTGACCAGGGCGCGGGCCAGCGCGACCCGCTGCTGCTCGCCCCCGGACAGCTCGCCCGGCATGCTGCGCTCCTTGCCCTCAAGGCCCAGCTCGGCGAGCAGCTCCTCGCGCTCGGCCCGGGCCTTCTTCGGCGCGACGCCCGCGAGCAGCGCGGGCAGCTCGACGTTGTCGGCGACCGACAGGTTCGACACCAGGTTGAAGAACTGGAAGACGATCCCGATGGCCTTCCTGCGCTCCACCGCCCAGCGCGCCTCGCTGAAGGAGTCCGTGCACCGGCCGTCGAGCCAGAGGCTGCCCTCGTCCGGCCGCTGCAGGCCGCCGAGCAGGTGCAGCAGTGTGGACTTGCCGGCTCCGGAGGGCCCGGTGATCGCCACGAACTCGCCCCTCGCCACGCTCAGGTCGACCCCGCGCACGGCATGCGCGGGCGCGCCCTCGCCGTGGTGGGTCTTCACCAGGCCCGCGGCCCGCAGCACAGCGGGATGGCCGTGCACAGGAGGGTGGCCGTCACTCACTCCAGCTCCTCCAGTTCCTCCTGGCACCGCTCCAGCCAGTCCAGGTCGGCCTGCAGGTGCAGCATCGCGCCCTCGATCAGCAGATGGGCGATTCGGTTGTCCCGGTTTTCGGCCGCGGCCAGCTTCGACAGATTGCGCATGGTGTTGAGGTACTGGCGCCGTTGCTTGTTGATGAGGGCGATCTGTTCGGCGAGACCGGCCTGCGGGGCGAGTACGAGCTTCATGAAGAACTCGTCCCGGACCCGCGGCTCGTCCTCGGTCTCCTCGAACCAGGCGTGCAGCGCCTCGCGCCCGGCGTCGGTGAGGTGGTAGACCTTCTTGTTGGGCCGGCTGGACTGCTCGACGTCCTCGCCCTCGATCAGTCCCGACTTCTCGAGGCGGCCGAGGGTGACGTAGATCTGGCCGACGTTCGGCTGAGGGTACGCGGAGCCCAGCAGTTGCTCAAGGTCCTGCTTCAGCTCGTAGCCGTGGGCCGGACCGCGCGCGAGGAGTGCCAGGAGGGGCAGACGCACTCGTGCTGTCCTCCTGTCTGCTCAATGTGCTCCAGGCCCTATTATCGCCCATGCCTAACAGGTATACATGGCCTCTGACCCCGGGCAAGGGTGCCCGTGGCCGGGTGTACGTGTTCCAGGGAGGAACCTATGCGGTGGATGCGCGCCGCCGGTAGGGGGCTCCTCGTCCTTGTGGTGGTCCTGACCGGGTACATGGCCTCCGGCGTCCACGCGGAGGAGGCGGGCACGGGCGGCCGCGGGCCGCTCACTCTCGCCACCGCCGGCGACCTCACCGGCTACCTCGGCCCGCTCCTGCAGGGCTGGAACCGCACGCATCCCGCCGAGAAGGTCACCCTCGTCGAGCTGCCGGACTCGGCCGACGAGACTCACGCGCAGATGATCACCGACCTGCGCGGTGGCGACCGGGGCCGGTTCGACGTCCTCAACATCGACGTCACCTGGACCTCGGAGTTCGCGGCGGCCGGCTGGATCCGTCCGCTGCCCCCGGAGCGCTTTCCGCTGAAGAGCTTCCTGCCCGCGGTCGTGGACACGGCCAGGTACGACGGACGGCTGTACGCCGTGCCGTACGTCACCAACGCCGGATTGCTGCTGTACCGCAAGGACGTCCTCGCCAAGGAGGGCGTGCCGCCGCCGCGCACCTGGGCCGAGCTGGAGCACGACGCGAAGACCATCGCGCCCCGGTACGGCCTGGACGGATACGCGGGCCAGCTGCTGCCCTACGAGGGCCTCACCGTCAACGCGGCCGAGGCCGTGTACTCGGCGGGCGGCACGATCCTCGGTGACGAGGGCACCCGCGTCACCGTCGACTCGGACGCCGCCCGCGAGGGCATCGGCTTCCTCGCCCGGGGCCTGCGCGAGGGCTGGATCCCGAAGGCGGCGCTGACGTACAAGGAGGAGGAGTCCAAGCAGGCCTTCCAGGACGGCCGGCTGCTCTTCCTGCGCAACTGGCCCTATGCCTACGCCGTGGCCTCGGCCCCGGGCTCCCAGGTCGCCGGGAAGATCGGCGCCGTGCAGCTGCCGGGGCCCGACGGGCCGGGCAAGAGCGTCCTGGGCGGCTCCAACCTGGCCGTCAACACCCATGCCCGGCATCCCGATTCGGCCGCCCGCCTGATCGCCTACCTCACCAGCGAGAGCGTGCAGCGCCAGGTGCTCACGCGGGGCGCGCTGCCGCCCGTACGCGCCGCGCTCTACGACGATCCCACGCTGGTGCGGCGGTTCCCCTACCTGCCGACCCTGCGCGCCGCCGTCCGCACGGCCGCGCCGCGCCCCAAGAGCCCGCACTACGACCAGGTGAGTCTGGTGGTGCAGGCGGTCGTGCACGACGCGCTGACCGGGCACGAGACGCCCGCGGCAGCGGTACGGCGACTGGCGCGGGAACTCGACGCCGTCGCCCGGCGATAGCCGATTCTCTAGTTACTTGTTAGGTAACGCGGACATCTCATCTCGGCTCGTGATGAGTAGATAAGTCCGTAATTGCCAACCCAACCCGGCAGTAGCTTCTGTTCTTTTCATTGACACCCTCGCGACACGCCTACCTAACATGCATGCATAACTGCTGCCCTTCACAGAGACAGGTCAATGGGTTGAACAGGCACCACTGGTGGCGCGATGCGGTGATCTACCAGGTGTACGTCCGCAGCTTCCTGGACAGCACCGGTGACGGCATCGGCGATCTGGCCGGGGTCCGCGCCGGACTTCCGTACCTGAAGAAGCTCGGCGTCGACGGGATCTGGCTGAGCCCCTTCTACCCCTCGCCCCAGCACGACCACGGCTACGACGTCGCCGACTACTGCGGCGTCGACCCGGTCTTCGGCGACCTCGCCGAGTTCGACCTGCTGATGGCGGCCGCCCGCCGGCTCGGGATCAGGGTGCTGCTGGACATCGTCCCCAACCACTGCTCCAGCGAGCACCCGTGGTTCCGCGAGGCCCTCGCCGCCGAACCCGGCAGCCCGGCCCGCGCCCGCTTCCACTTCGCCGACGGCCGCGGCCCCGACGGCAGCGAGCCGCCCAACAACTGGCACGCCATGTTCGGCGGCCCGGCCTGGACCCGGATCACCGAGGCGGACGGCCGCCCCGGCCAGTGGTACCTGCACATGTTCACGCCCGAACAGCCCGACTGGAACTGGCGCGAGCCCGAGGTGTCCGCCGAGTTCGACCGCGTCCTGCGCTTCTGGCTGGACCGCGGCGTGGACGGCTTCCGCATCGACGTGGCCGCCGGCCTGTACAAGCACCCCGAACTGCCCGACTCGGACGACCCGGAGGCCGACGCCCGCACCCGCGACTCGGTCAACCCGCTCGCCTGGAACCAGCCCGAGGTGCACGAGGTGTGGCGCCACTGGCGCTCCCTGTGCGAGGAGTACGGCGCCTGGGACGGTCGCGAGCGCCTGCTGGTCGGCGAGGTGTCCGTCCCCACGGCCCGCGAACACGCCCAGTACGTCCGCCCGGACGAACTCCACCAGGCCTTCTTCTTCGACCTGCTCAGCGCCCCCTGGGACGCCGACTCCTTCCGCAAGGTCATCTCCGAGGCCATGCAGGACATAGCCGGCACGGGCTCGACGGTCACCTGGGTCCTCAACAACCACGATCAGGTGCGCACCGTCACCCGCTACGGCGAACCCGCCACCGAGGGCAGCGGCCTCGGCGCCGCCCGCGCCCGCGCCGCCGCGCTGCTGATGCTGGCGCTGCCCGGCGCCGCGTACATCTACCAGGGCGAGGAACTGGGCCTGCCCGAGGTCGTGGACCTGCCCGACGACGTGCTCACCGACCCGATCTTCCGCCGCACCGGAAGCCGCGCCCGCATCCGGGACGGCTGCCGGGTGCCGCTGCCGTGGTCCGGGCAGGCATCTCCGTTCGGCTTCACCTCCGGCGTCGAGAGCGCCAAACCCTGGCTCCCGCAGCCCGACTACTTCGCCGAGTACGCCACCGACCGTGCCCTCGCCGACACCCGCTCCTTCTGGCACCTGTACCGCGACGGCCTGCAACTGCGGCGCTCCCTGCCCCAGCTGGGGGAGGGCACGCTGCGCTGGCTGGACGCCCCGCCGGGCGTCCTCGCCTTCGCTCGCGGCGACGGTCTCGTCTGCGCCGTCAACTTCGGTACGTCCCCCACGCCCGCGCCGGCCTCCGGCATCCCCCTGCTGTCCAGCGGTCCCTGCCCGGCCGGGATGCTGCCGGGCTCGACGGCCGCCTGGTGGCTGAGCGACCTCTGATCCTCCCCTCCGTCAAACCCGTCACCTCCCATCCCCCTGAAGGGACATCAACGATGATGCGACGACGTACGACCCTGCTCACGAGCTGCACCGCCCTGGCCCTGGCCCTCGGCGCGACCGCCTGCGGCGGTGGCGGCCCGGTCGCCGCCGGCGGCGGCGACAAGGCGCTGGGCGGCCAGACCGTCACCGTGGCCGGTGTCTGGTCCGGCAGCGAGCAGAAGAACTTCCAGAAGGTGCTCGACGCGTTCAGCGCGAAGACCGGCGCCAAGACGCAGTTCGTCTCCACCGGCGACAACGTCTCCACCGTCGTCGGCAGCAAGATCGAGGGCGGCAACGCGCCCGACGTGGTGATGGTCCCGCAGGTCGGCGTGCTCCAGCAGTTCGCGAAGAAGGGCTGGCTCAAGCCGCTGTCCGCCACCACCGAGAAGTCCGTGGACGCCGGATACGCGCCCGTCTGGAAGAAGTACGGCAGCGTCGACGGCACCCTCTACGGCCTCTACTTCAAGGCCGCCCACAAGTCGACCGTCTGGTACAGCCCCGACGCCCTCGCCCAGGCCGGCGTCAAGCCGCCGAAGACCTACGACGAGATGCTCAAGGCCGGGCACACCGTCTCCGACTCCGGGCTCGCCGCCTTCGCGGTCGCCGGGCAGGACGGCTGGACCCTCACCGACTGGTTCGAGAACATCTACCTCTCCCAGGCAGGACCCGCGAAGTACGACGCCCTCGCCGCCCACAAGCTGAAGTGGACGGATGCGAGCGTGACCCAGGCGCTCACCACGCTCGGCAAGCTGTTCAAGGACAAGCAGCTGATCGCGGGCGGCCAGAAGGAGGCCCTGAACACCGACTTCCCGGGCTCGGTGGAGAAGGTGTTCGGACCCAAGCCCGAGGCCGGCATGGTCTACGAGGGCGACTTCGTCGCCGGGGTCGCCCACGACCAGTTCGGCAAGGCCATCGGCAAGGACGCGAACTTCTTCCCGTTCCCCGCGGTCGGCGGCGGCACGGCTCCGGTGGTCAGCGGAGGCGACGCGGCCGTGGTCCTCAAGGACGGCAAGAACGCCAAGGCCGGCATGAAGCTCCTGGAGTACCTGGCCACTCCGGAGGCGGCGGCCGTCTGGGCCAAGGCGGGCGGCTTCCTGTCCCCGAACAAGAAGCTCGGCCTCGCGTCCTACAGTGACGACGTCACCCGGGCCACCGCCAAGTCCCTCATTTCCGCTGGGGATTCGGTCCGCTTCGACATGTCCGACCAGGCGCCGGCGGCCTTCGGCGGCACCAAGGGCACGGGCGAGTGGAAGCTGCTCCAGGACTTCCTGCGCAACCCCTCCGACCCCAAGGGCACCGCGGCGAAGCTCGAGGCCGCGGCGGCCAAGGCCTACCAGGACTGAGCCGGACACATGACCGCCACCACGCTGGTACACAAGGAGGCGGGCCCCCGGGCCGCCGGCGCGGCGCGGGGGCGCCGCGGCCGGCGGCGCGCCCGGACCGTCGCCCTGCTCTTCGTCTTCCCCGCCCTGCTCCTGCTCGGCGCGCTCGTCGTCTACCCGGTGCTGTTCTCCGTCGGCCGCAGCTTCTTCGACGCCTCCGGCACCCGGTTCGTGGGCGGCGACAACTACACCGAGATGTTCCGCGACCCGGCGACCATGAAGGCCATCCGCAACACGACGATCTGGGTGGTCGTGGCCCCGGCCCTGCTGACCGGGCTCGGTCTGATCCTGGCCGTCCTGGTGGAGAAGGTCCGCTGGGCCACCGCCTTCAAGCTGCTGCTGTTCATGCCGATGGCGGTGTCCTTCCTCGCCGCGGGGATCATCTTCCGGCTCGCCTACGACGAGGACCCCGCCAAGGGCGTCCTCAACGCGGCCGTGGTCTCCGTCCACGACGCCTTCGAGGGGACCTCTTCCTACCCGATGGCACGGGCGCGGATCGGGCACGGGCTGGAAGCGGCCCGCGACGGCTCGTACCTCACGACCGCGAACGTGTCGCCGGGGCACACGACGGCGCTCGGTCTGGTGGGCGTACTGCCCAAGGACCTGCCGAAGGGCGCCTCGCCCGCCTACCCGGCCGCTGAACGGAAGGCCGCCGCCGGTGAACTGCGCGGCGTCGTCTACCTCGACTTCACGCCCGGCGGGGGAGGCAAGCAGGGCAGGGTCGACCCGAAGGAGAGCGGCCTGCCCGGCATGAGGATCGAGGCGCTGCGCGACGGGAAGACGGTCGCGAGCACCACCTCCGCCTCCGACGGCTCCTTCCGCTTCCCCGGACTGCACGACGGCGCGTACACGGTGAAGCTGCCCGCCTCGAACTTCGCTCCGCCCTACCAGGGAGTCTCCTGGCTCGGCCCGACGCTCGTCACTCCGGCGATCATCGGAGCGTACCTGTGGATCTGGACGGGCTTCGCGATGGTGCTGATCGGCGCGGGGCTCTCGACCCTGCCACGGGACACGCTGGAAGCCGCGCGGATGGACGGCGCGAACGAGTGGCAGATCTTCCGCAGGATCACGGTCCCGCTGCTCGCCCCCGTGCTGACCGTGGTGTTCGTGACCCTCGTGATCAACGTGATGAAGGTCTTCGACCTCGTCTACATCATCGCGCCGGGACCGGTGCAGGAGGACGCCACCGTCCTCGCGACCCAGATGTGGCTGGTGTCCTTCGGCGGCGGCAACAACCAGGGCCTCGGCAGCGCCCTCGGCGTGCTGCTCCTGCTGCTGGTGGTCCCCGCGATGGTCTTCAACGTCCGCCGTTTCCGAAGGAGTCAGCGATGAACGCGGTCAGGCGCGGCCTGGGCAGCGGCCTGGTCCAGGCGTTCCTCGTGGTGATCGGCCTGGTCTGGCTCACCCCGCTTGCAGGCCTCTTCGTGTCCTCGCTGCGGTCGGCCCAGGACACCGCCAAGGGCGGCTGGTGGACGGCCCTGGCCAGTCCCGGCCAGCTGTCCTTCGACAACTACTCGGCCCTGCTGAAGAACGCCGGGATGACGCAGGCCTTCTGGAACACGGTCCTGATCTCGGTGCCGGCCACGACGCTCGTCGTGGTCATCGCGGCCCTCGCCGGATACGCCTTCGCCTGGCTGGACTTCCCCGCCCGTGAACCGCTCTTCCTGCTGGTGGTGGCCCTGCTGGTGGTGCCGGTGCAGATCGGCCTGCTGCCGGTGGCCAAACTCTTCGGCCAGCTGGGCCTGTTCGGCACGATCCCGGGAGTCGTCCTCTTCCACGTCGCGTACGGCCTCCCCTTCGCCGTGTTCCTGCTGCGGAACTACTTCGCGGAGATACCGAAGGAGATGCTGGAGGCGGCGCGGATGGACGGCGGCAGCGAGTGGCGCATCTTCACCCGCCTGGTCCTGCCGGTGGGCCGCCCGGCCATCGCCAGCCTGGCCATCTTCCAGTTCCTGTGGGTCTGGAACGACATGCTGGTCGCCCTGCTCTTCGCCGACAGCTCCTCCCAGCCGCTGACCGTGGAACTCCAGTCCCAGGTCCGCCAGTTCGGCAGCAACATCGACGTCCTGGCGCCGGGCGCGTTCCTGTCCCTGATCGTGCCGGTGGTGGTGTTCTTCGCCTTCCAGCGGCACTTCGTGCAGGGCGTGATGGCGGGCTCGGTCAAGTGACCGGGACCCGCCCGCGGCGAACCGTACGGAGGCGGCCGAGGTGACGGCCGCCTCCGGTCACGCGTAGGTCCAGCGCCAGGCGTTCGCGCTGTAGGCGCACCTGATCCGCGCACCGCTCGCGGTGGTGGTCAGCGCGCCGTGGTCGCTGTTCCGGCAGAACTGGCCTGCCTGGTAGCAGTTGCCCGCGTTGGAGACGATGGAGCAGGTGCCGCTGCCGGTACCGCTGTCGTCACTGCGCAGGGTGCCCGCGGCGGCCCTGGTGACGGTGACGGTCGGCCCGGGTGTGCGGACGGTCCTGGTCCTGGTCACCGTCGGCGCCGGTTTCGGCCGGACGGTCACGGTGGCCGTCGCGGTGACGGTCATGGTCGCGGTGGGCCGGGGCGACGGTGTCGGCGCTCCGGCCGCGTCGTCGTGCCCGGACTGGCCGCAGCCGACCGCGCCGGCGGCCACCAGGGCGACACAGGCGGCCCACACCCGCCCGCGCCGGTGTGACGGCCGGGTGCCGCCCGGTCGCCGCGGACTCTTGTACGACATCACGGTCATCCTCCCGGGACGGCGCGGCGTCAGCCGTGGAAGGTGATGTATCCGTTGCCGTCCCGGTCGTCGCGGGACTTGGTGTAGGCGTGGCTGTCCGCGTGGGCACCGGACGGCTTGTACAGGTGGATGGTGTCCTTGTCGTTGTTCCAGATGAAGTTGCAGTTCTGGCGGTACACCACGTTGTTCGCGTCCGAGTCGGTGCCGTGGCCTCCGCGCAGCTTCACGTAGTCACCGGGCTGGAGGTAGTGGTTGGCGGAGAAGACGAACTCGTTGCCAGTGGCGTCCTTGACGACGTAGCCCCTGAGGTTCACCGTCGTGCTGCGCGAGTAGTTCTTGATCGTCAGGTACTCGCTCTTGCTGTTGCCGGTACGGCAGTTGTTCGAGTCCCGCCCCGGAGCGTCGTACTGGACGCCCTTGATCTTCAGGGCGGAGGAGTACTCGGTGGCCTGGGCCGGAGCCGCGACGACGACGGCGAGCGTTCCGGCCGCGGCGGTAGCGGCCAGCGCGAAGCGTATACGCATGAGGTCCCCCCTCAATGGTGCGAATGGAGCTCCAGGAGCCTACACAAAAGATGGTGGGTACATGAGCATCTGATGCAGAAAATGTGAAGAGCTCGGCTGAGGGAGGGTCAGGAAGACGACGAGGGCGGCAGAGGAGTCGTCCTCTGCCGCCCTCGGAGCCTCACGCGCTCAGGGTGAAGCCGGCGGATACAGCGAGCGCGGCAGTTGGGAAGCCGCGGCCGAGTCCAGCAGCCACAGGGTGCGCTGCCGGCCGTATGCGCCCGCCGCCGGGGCCTGGATCTCGCCCGCGCCCGACAGGGCGATCGCCGCGGCCTGCGCCTTGTCCTCGCCGGCCGCGAGGAGCCAGACCTCGCGGGCCGCGCGGATCGCCGGGAGGGTGAGGGTGATCCGGGTCGGCGGCGGCTTGGGGGCGCCGTGAACGCCGACCACCATGCGCTCGGTCTCCCGTACGGCCGGCGACTCCGGGAAGAGCGAGGCCACATGGGTGTCCGGGCCCACGCCCAGCATCAGGACGTCGAAGGAGGGAACCGCGGCGTGGTTCTCCGGGCCGGCCGCCTTCGCCAGTTCCTGCGCGTAGGCTTCCGCCGCCGCGTCCACGTCCGCACCGTACGGACCGTCCGAGGCGGGCATGGCGTGCACGCGCGCCGGGTCCAGCGGCACGGCGTCCAGCAGGACCTCGCGGGCCTGCGTGACGTTGCGCTCCGGGTCGCCCTCGGGGAGGTAGCGCTCGTCGCCCCACCACAGGTCCAGGCGGCTCCAGTCGATGGCGTCCCGGGCGGGTGCCGCCGCCAGCGCGGCCAGCACCCCGTTGCCGTTGCGGCCGCCCGTGAGGACCACGGACGCCTGGCCCCGGGAGGCCTGCGCGTCCACGATCTTCGTGATCAGGCGGGCCGCGGCGGCCTGCGCCATCACGTCCTTGTCGCGGTGCACGACCAGCTGTGGAGTGCTCACTTCGCCGCCGCCTTCTTCGCCGGGGCCTTCTTGGCGGCCGCCTTCTTGGCAGGTGCCTTGGCGGCCTCCTCCACCGGCTCCGGCACCGCGACCGGCTCCCCGGACGCGGGCTGCGGGACGGTGTTCAGCCGCTCCACGCCGTAGCGCAGCGCCGACGCGTACGTGTCGTCCGGGTCCAGCCGGCGCAGCTCCTCCGCGATCAGCTCGGCGGTGTCCCGCCGCTTCAGCGCCACCGCGCGGGCCGGCTGGCCGTCGATGGCCAGGGTGGCCAGCGAACCGTCGGCGCGGTCCAGGACGATCGGACCGCTGCTGGTGTCCATGCGCACGGCCGTCAGACCGGGGCCCGAGGACAGCGAGCGCTTGACGGGGACGTCCAGCCGGTCCGCGAGCCACATCGCCAGCAGCTCGCAGCTCGGGTTGAACTCCTCGCCCTCCACCTCGACGGCGCGCACCTCGCAGACCACCTGGTCCAGGGCCGCCGCCAGCATCGAGCGCCACGGCGTGATCCGGGTCCAGGACAGGTCGGTGTCGCCGGGCGTGTAGGTCTCGGCGCGGGCGGACAGCTCCCGTACCGGCTGCTCGGCGGCGTAGGTGTCGGTGACCCGGCGCTGGGCGAGCGCGCCCAGCGGGTCCTTGGCCGGGTCCAGCGGGGCGTTCACCGGCCACCAGACCACGACCGGGGCGTCCGGCAGCAGCAGCGGCAGCACGACCGAGTCGGCATGGTCGGACACCTCGCCGTACAGCCGGAGCACCACCGTCTCGCCGGTGCCCGCGTCCGCGCCCACCCGCACCTCGGCGTCCAGCCGCGAGGACGTGCGGTCGCGCGGGGAGCGGGAGACGCGCTTGATGACCACGAGCGTGCGCGAGGGGTGCTCGCGCGAGGCGTCGTTGGAGGCCTTCAGGGCGTCGTAGGCGTTCTCCTCGTCGGTGACGATGACGAGGGTCAGGACCATGCCGACGGCGGGGGTGCCGATGGCGCGGCGGCCCCGCACGAGCGCCTTGTTGATCTCGCCGGCGGTGGTGCCGGTCAGGTCTATTTTCATGGCCGGCGCCAGCTCCGTCCGTCTCGTGCGAGCATCTCGTCCGCCTCGGCCGGCCCCCAGGTGCCCGACGGATACTGCGCGGGCCTGCCGTGCTTGTCCCAGTACTGCTCGATCGGGTCGAGGATCTCCCAGGACAGCTCGACCTCCTCCGTGCGCGGGAAGAGGTTGGCGTCGCCCAGCAGCACGTCCAGGATCAGGCGCTCGTAGGCCTCCGGGCTGGACTCCGTGAAGGACTCGCCGTAGGCGAAGTCCATGGACACGTCCCGGATCTCCATCGAGGTGCCCGGCACCTTGGAGCCGAAGCGGACCGTGATGCCCTCGTCCGGCTGGACGCGGATGACGACCGCGTTCGAGCCCAGCTCCTCCGTCGCCGTGTGGTCGAAGGGGGAGTGCGGGGCCCGCTGGAAGACGACCGCGATCTCGGTGACGCGGCGGCCCAGCCGCTTGCCGGTGCGCAGGTAGAAGGGGACGCCCGCCCAGCGGCGGTTGTCGATCTCCAGCTTGACGGCCGCGTACGTGTCGGTCTTCGACTTCGCGTCGATGCCGTCCTCTTCGAGGTAGCCGATGACCTTCTCGCCGCCCTGCCAGCCCGCCGCGTACTGCCCGCGGACCGTGCTGCGGCCCAGGTCCTTCGGCAGCCGGACGGCGCCGAGCACCTTGGTCTTCTCCGCGGCCAGCGCGTCCGCGTCGAAGGAGGCGGGCTCCTCCATCGCGGTCAGCGCGAGCAGCTGCAGCAGGTGGTTCTGGATGACGTCACGGGCGGCGCCGATGCCGTCGTAGTAGCCCGCGCGGCCGCCGATGCCGATGTCCTCGGCCATGGTGATCTGCACGTGGTCCACGAAGGACCGGTTCCAGATCGGCTCGAACATCGTGTTGGCGAAGCGCAGCGCCAGTATGTTCTGGACGGTCTCCTTGCCGAGGTAGTGGTCGATCCGGAACACCTGCTCCGGCTCGAACACCTCGTGCACGACCTTGTTCAGCTCCTCGGCCGACTTCAGGTCGTGGCCGAAGGGCTTCTCGATGACCGCGCGCCGCCAGGAGCCGCCGGTCTGGTCGGCCAGGCCGTGCTTCTTCAGCTGCTGGATGACGACGGGGAACGAGCGCGGCGGCACCGAGAGGTAGAAGGCGAAGTTGCCGCCCGTGCCCTGTGCCTTGTCCAGTTCCTCGATGGTGGAGCGCAGCCGCTCGAACGCGTCGTCGTCGTCGAAGGTGCCCTGGACGAAGCGCATCCCCTGGATGAGCTGCTGCCAGACCTCCTCACGGAACGGCGTACGGGCGTGCGCCTTGACGGCGTCGTGGACCTCCTGCGCGAAGTCCTCGTGCGCCCACTCGCGGCGGGCGAAGCCCACCAGTGAGAAGCCCGGCGGCAGCAGACCCCGGTTGGCGAGGTCGTACACCGCGGGCATCAGCTTCTTGCGGGACAGGTCGCCCGTGACGCCGAAGATGACCAGACCCGACGGCCCCGCGATGCGCGGGAGCCGTCGGTCGGCCGGGTCACGAAGCGGGTTCGCTCCGGGGCCGGAAACGGGTGACAAATCAGCCCTCCGAGGGGGCAAGGCGCTCGAGCTCCGCCTGGGTCGACTTCAGCAGGTCGTTCCAGGACGCCTCGAACTTCTCGACGCCCTCCTCCTCCAGCACCCGGACCACGTCGTCGTACGAGATCCCGAGCCTCTCCAGCGCGTCGAGGTCGGCGCGGGCCTGTTCGTACGTACCGGCGATCGTGTTGCCGGTGATCTCGCCGTGGTCCTCGACGGCCTCCAGCGTGGCCTCCGGCATGGTGTTGACCGTGTTCGGCGCGACCAGCTCGGTGACGTACATGGTGTCCGGGTACGCCGGGTCCTTCACGCCGGTCGACGCCCACAGCGGACGCTGCTTGTTGGCGCCCGCCTTCTCCAGCGCGCTCCAGCGGTCGGAGGAGAAGACCTCCTCGTACGCCTGGTAGGCGAGCCGGGCGTTGGCGATGGCGGCCTTGCCGCGCAGCGCCTTGGCCTCGTCGGTGCCGAGGGCGTCCAGGCGCTTGTCGATCTCGGCGTCCACGCGGGACACGAAGAAGGACGCCACCGAATGGATCTTCGACAGGTCCAGGCCGCGCTCCTTGGCCTTCTCCAGGCCGGAGAGATAGGCGTCCATGACGACCCGGTACCGCTCCAGGGAGAAGATCAGGGTGACGTTGACGCTGATGCCGAGACCGATCGTCGAGGTGATCGCCGGCAGACCCGCCATGGTGGCCGGGATCTTGATCAGGGTGTTCGGGCGGTCGACGAGCCAGGCCAGCTGCTTGGCCTCGGCGACGGTCGCCTTCTCGTTGTGCGCGAGGCGCGGGTCGACCTCGATGGAGACCCGGCCGTCCTTGCCGCCGGTGGCGTCGAAGACGGGGTGCAGGATGTCGGCGGCGTCGCGGACGTCCGCCGTGGTGATCATGCGGATGGCCTCTTCGACGGTGACCTTGCGGGCGGCGAGGTCGGACAGCTGCTCGTCGTAGCCGTCGCCCTGCGAGATCGCCTTCTGGAAGATCGTCGGGTTGGTGGTGACGCCCACGACGTGCTGCTGGTCGATCATCTCGGCGAGGTTGCCGGACGTGATCCGCTTGCGCGACAGGTCGTCCAGCCAGATCGCGACGCCTTCCTCGGAGAGGCGCTTGAGTGCGTCTGTCATGGAATTACATCTCCTACGTGTCGTATATGAGCGTCAGCGCTGGGCGGCGGCGATGGATTCCCGGGCCTTGGCGGCCACGTTCTCGGCAGTGAAGCCGAACTCGCGGAAGAGCACCTTGCCGTCGGCGGAAGCACCGAAGTGCTCCAGGGAAACGATGCGGCCGGCGTCCCCGACGTACTTGTGCCAGGTCAGGCCGATACCCGCCTCGACAGAGACGCGGGCCTTCACGGACGGCGGCAGCACGGAGTCCCGGTACCCCTGGTCCTGCGCCTCGAACCACTCCACGCACGGCATGGACACGACCCGCGTCGGCACCCCGTCGGCCTGCAGCTGCTCGCGCGCCTCGACGGCGACGTGCACCTCGGAGCCGGTGGCGATCAGGATGACCTGGGCGTCGCCGCCCTCGGCCTCGAACAGGACGTAACCACCGCGCGCGGTGTCCTCGTTCGGCTCGTAGATCGACACGCCCTGGCGGGTCAGCGCGAGGCCGTGCGGGGCGCCCTTGCCGAACTCCTTGGTGTAGCGCTTGAGGATCTCGCGCCAGGCGATCGCGGTCTCGTTGGCGTCCGCCGGGCGGACGACGTTCAGGCCCGGGATGGCGCGCAGCGAGGCGAGGTGCTCGACCGGCTGGTGCGTCGGGCCGTCCTCACCGAGACCGATGGAGTCGTGCGTCCACACGTACGTCACCGGCAGGTGCATCAGGGCCGACAGACGCACGGCGTTGCGCATGTAGTCCGAGAAGACCAGGAACGTACCGCCGTATACACGGGTGTTGCCGTGCAGGGTGATGCCGTTCAGCTCCGCGGCCATGGCGTGCTCGCGGATGCCGAAGTGGATCGTGCGGCCGTACGGGTTCGCGCTCGCCAGCGGGTTGTCCGCGGGCAGGAACGAGCTGTCCTTGTCGATGGTCGTGTTGTTGGAGCCGGCCAGGTCGGCGGAGCCGCCCCACAGCTCGGGGATGACCGCACCGAGCGACTGCAGCACCTTGCCGGAGGCGGCACGCGTCGCGAGGGTCTTGTCCGGCTCGAAGACCGGGAGCTTCTCCTCCCAGCCGGTGGGCAGCTCGCCCTTGCTGATGCGGTCGAAGTCGGCGGCACGCTCGGCGTTGTTGTCGCGCCACTCCTGGAAGGTCTTCTCCCACTCCGCCTTGAACTGGCGGCCCCGGTCCAGGGCCTGGCGGGTGTGGTTCAGCACCTCGTCGGAGACCTCGAAGGTCTCCTCCGGGTCGAAGCCGAGGACGCGCTTGGTGGCCGCCACCTCGTCGTCGCCGAGGGCGGAGCCGTGCGCGGCCTCGGTGTTCTGCGCGTGCGGGGCCGGCCAGGCGATGATCGAGCGCATCGCGATGAAGGACGGCCTGTCCGTCACCTTCCGCGCCTCGTGGATCGCGTCGTAGATGGCGTGCGGGTCGAGGTCGCCGTTCGGCTTCGGGGGGACGCGCTGCACGTGCCAGCCGTACGCCTCGTACCGCTTGACGGTGTCCTCGGAGACGGCCGTCTCGGTGTCGCCCTCGATCGAGATGTGGTTGTCGTCCCACAGCAGGATCAGGTTGCCGAGCTTCTGGTGGCCGGCCAGCGAGGACGCCTCCGCGGAGATGCCCTCCTGCAGGCAGCCGTCGCCGGCGATGCAGTAGATGAAGTGGTCGAAGGGCGACTCGCCCTGCGGGGCCTCCGGGTCGAAGAGACCGCGCTCGTAGCGGGCGGCCATCGCCATGCCCACCGCGTTGGCCACACCCTGGCCCAGCGGGCCGGTGGTGGTCTCGACGCCCTTGGTGTGCCCGTACTCCGGGTGGCCCGGCGTCTTCGAGCCCCAGGTGCGGAAGGCCTTCAGGTCGTCCAGCTCCAGGCCGAAACCGGCCAGGTAGAGCTGCGTGTAGAGGGTCAGGGACGAGTGGCCGGCGGACAGTACGAAGCGGTCACGCGCGACCCACTCCGGGTCGGCCGGGTCGTGCCGCATCACCTTCTGGAAGAGGGTGTAGGCGGCCGGGGCCAGGCTCATCGCCGTACCGGGATGGCCGTTGCCGACTTTCTGTACGGCGTCGGCGGCCAGGACACGGGCGGTGTCCACGGCGCGCTGGTCCAGCTCGGTCCACTCGAGGTCTGTGGTGGTCGGCTTGGTGCTCACCCTGGGTCAGGGCTCCTCTCCACATGTCGGTCGCCGGTCTTCGGGGCATGCCCCGACCCGGCCGCCGGTGCACTGCCTGCCCACCGGCCGTTGTCGAGCCTACCCCCGTAAGGACGTGCGTTTTTTCGAGTCATTCCAGACTGCCGGGACTCTTGGGGATCCGCCTCCCGACTGGCCGACGACGCATTCGGCACATGAATACGAAGCCGCTCATCCGACTGCTCAATCGAGCCGTACGACACCTCGAATGGGCCGCCCGCCAACACGACCCCACCCCCGCGAAGGCCGAGGTATGGGCAACGTCTAAAGTGGCGTGGTACGCGCGAGCCTTTACCGGGACTTCACACGGGGGGCTTGCTGGGATGTCTCTGTCAGGGGTGTGCGTGACGGCCGTCGAATCCCGTCCTGGGGGCACCTCCCAGGCCCTTAAGGCGCTGGGGGAGGGTGTGCGCGGTGGTGCGAGCCAGGGCCCGGTTCGCCGGTCGTTCGGAGCCCGCGTCAAGGCGTTCGTGGCTCTGACCAAGCCGCGGATCATCGAGCTGCTGCTCATCACCACCGTTCCGGTGATGTTCCTGGCACAGCAGGGTGTGCCCGACCTGAAGCTGGTCCTGCTCACGTGCGTCGGCGGCTACCTCTCCGCGGGTGGCGCCAACGCGCTGAACATGTACATCGACCGGGACATCGACGCCCTGATGGACCGCACCTCGCAGCGCCCGCTGGTCACCGGAATGGTCAGCCCGGGCGAGTGCCTGGCCTTCGGTATCACCCTGGCGGTCGTCTCGACGCTGCTGTTCGGGCTGACCGTCAACTGGCTGAGCGCCTGGCTGTCACTCGGAGCGCTCCTCTTCTACGTCGTCGTCTACACGATGATCCTCAAGCGGCGTACCTCGCAGAACATCGTGTGGGGCGGCATCGCCGGCTGCCTGCCGGTGCTGATCGGCTGGTCCTCCGTCACCAACTCCATGTCGTGGGCGCCGGTCGTCCTCTTCCTCGTCATGTTCTTCTGGACGCCGCCGCACTACTGGCCGCTGTCCATGAAGGTCAGGGAGGACTACGCGCGCGTGGGCGTGCCGATGCTCCCGGTCGTCGCCTCCAACAAGGTGGTCGCCCGGCAGATCGTCCTCTACAGCTGGGTGATGGTCGCCGTCTCCCTGCTGTTGACGCCGCTCGGCTACACCGGCTGGTTCTACACCCTGGTGGCCCTCGCTGCCGGCGGTTTCTGGCTGTGGGAGGCGCACGGGCTGCAGAACCGGGCGAAGGCCGAGGTGACCGGCGCCAAGCTCAAGGAGATGCGGCTCTTCCACTGGTCGATCACGTATGTGTCGATCCTGTTCGTCGCGGTCGCGGTGGACCCGTTCCTGCGCTGACGTACGTCACAGGTCCCTGCCCTCGCCAGGTGATCTACTCGTGAGTAGCATCCTGGTCATGGCAGACACGCAGCAGATTGACCCGAAGGCCGAGCGCAAGGCGGCGAAGCTCGCGCGGCAGATCAGTGCCTTCTCCAAGGCGCACGGCGGTGCCGAGGGCCAGGTGGCCTACATCGGCGAGCGCGGCGCCCGGATCGTGCTCGTCGGCGAGGACGGCGGCTGGGGCGACCTGGTGGCCCCGAACACCACGATCGCCGAGCAGGCCGTGCAGAAGGCCGGCATCACCGTCCACGAGTCCTTCGACGGCGAGTTCGCGGCCAAGGTGCGGACGGGTCCCTACGAGTGGAAGCGCATGGCGGGCATCCAGATCGGCGGCTGAGCGGCAGATCCGGGGGCGCGGGGCCGCAGGCGGCACGCGGCTCCGCCGCGCGGGCACCATCGGGCCACGACCGCCGACGGTCGCCGAACGGGCCGTACCCCGAGCCGAACCGCGACCTCGAACCCCGTTCACCCGTTAGGACGTGTAAGACCGCGTCCCACGGGGAGTCCGGATGATCGAAACGCCGTCCCTCGTGGACCAGTACTGCCACGGCGTACTGCGGACGGAACTGGGCCTCGGCACCTTCGAGGCCCAGCTCGCCCGGACCGAGGGACCGCCCGCTCAGGGCACCACCCTCTTCGACACGCAGACCGGCTTCGCCGTACGCCGCTGGTGTCCACCCCTCCTCGGCCTGGAGCCGCACTGCGCGCCCGCCCGGTATCTCGCCCGGCGCCGTGAACTCGGCGTCCTGGAGGCGGGCCGCAGGCTGCTGCGGGGCAGCGGCATCACCACCTATCTGGTCGACACGGGCCTGCCCGGCGACCTCATCGGCCCCGGCGAGATGGCCGCCGCGGGCGACGCGGAGGCCCGCGAGATCGTCCGGCTGGAGCTGCTCGCCGAGCAGGTCGCCGACACCTCGGGCACCGTGGAGTCCTTCCTCGCCAACCTCGCCGAATCGGTGCACGGCGCGGCCGCGGAGGCGGTCGCCTTCACCTCCGTCGCGGGCCTCAGGCACGGCCTGGCCCTGGCCCCCGAACCGCCGGGCCCGGGCGAGGTGCGGGGTGCGGCGGGCCGCTGGCTGGCCGGCCGGCGGGTCGGCGGCGAGCTGACCGACCCGGTGCTGCTGCGGCACCTGCTGTGGATCGCGGTCGCCTCGGGACTGCCCCTGCAACTGCACGCCGGTCTCGGCGAGCCGGGCTCCCGCATCGACCGTACGGACCCGGTGCTGCTCACCGACTTCGTCCGGGCCACGGCAGGGCTGGGCACGGACCTGATCCTGCTGCACGGCTATCCGTACCACCGCCACGCCGCCCACCTGGCCGGCGTCTTCCCGCACGTCTACGCCGACTCCGGGGCGGCCCTCGTCCGCACCGGCGCCCGTGCGGCCACCGTCCTCGCCGAGATCCTGGAGCTCGCCCCCTTCGGCAAGATCCTCTTCTCCAGCGGCGCCCACGGGCTGCCCGAGCTGCACGTCGTCGGCGCCCGGCTGTTCCGCGAGGCCCTGGCCCGGGTGCTGGGCACCTGGGTGGCCGAGGGCGCGTGGTCCCTGGCGGACGCCCAGCGGGTGGCCCGGCTGATCGCGGCGGGCAACGCGCGGCGGGTGTACGGGCTGGACTGAGGTCTGTACGGCGCCGCCCGCGCCGGGGATACCGATGCGATGCCGACCGAGGCCCTTCTCGCGCGCTTCCTGCAGGCACTGTCGGACCTGAGCCCCCTCGCCGTCCGGGCCCACGGCTCACTGGCCGGCGGCGACTGCCAGGAGGGCCGCAGCGACCTGGATCTGATCGCGGTTCTGCCGGGCCCGCTGGGCCTTGGGACCGTACGGCGGGTGGTGGCACGGCACCGGCGGCTGCGCGCCGCACCGCTCGCCGCACAGCTCCACTGCAGCTACCTCACCCCGGCCACGCTGGACGACCCGGGCCGGGCGCACCTGACCTGGGCGCACGGACGTGTGACGCGCCGCCCGGTCACCTCCGTCACCCGGCGCGAGCTGCACGCCTTCGGCCGGGTGCCGCACGGCGAGGCGCCCGCCACACTGCTCCCGGCGGTGCCGGACGCGCAGCTCAACGGCTTCCTCGTCCAGGACCAGCGGGACTTCGGGCGGCCCGCGGTGGACAGGGCCGGGCTGTGGCGGCAGGACGTCCGGGTCGACCTCGGACTGCTGACCTTCGCCCGAGCCACCGTGACCCCGCGCGAGGGACGGCTCATCTCGAAGCGGGTGGCGCTGGGTGTGCTGCGGGGGCTCGGTGCCCCGGAGGAGGTGGTCGGGGACATCGAGCGGCGGCGGTACGAGGGCCCGGTCCCGGCGGACGCCGGCCGGCTCGCCGACCGTGCCGGGCTGACCCGTGCCTACCTGGGGCCGGCGATCGACGCGCTGGTCGCCACGTACGGGTGAGTCACGCGCGCGTGTCGACCCGCACCCCGGCCGAGGGACCGGGCAGGTCCAGGACGGCCCCCGGGCGTTCCCGCAACGACAGCAGCACGCGCAGCACGCCGATCCACACCAGGCACGAGCCGAACATGTGCAGGCCGACGAGGACCTCGGGCAGGTGCGTGAAGTACTGGACGTAGCCGATGACGCCCTGCCCGAGCAGGATCAAGAACAGCTCGCGGGTGCGGTCGAGGGGCCCCTTGGGGGCGTCGACGGCCTTGAGGACGAACCACAGGGCGAAGGTGAGGGTCACCACGATCCAGGCGAGCACGGCGTGCAGCTTGCTGACCGTCTCCCAGTCGATGTGGATCCGCTCGACCTCGGTGGAGTCGCCCGCGTGCGGGCCGGCCCCGGTCACCACCGTGCCGACCGTGATGAGCAGCGCGGATGCGGCCACCAGGAACCACACCAGCTGTTGCACCGCCTTGCCGACCAGCGGGCGCGTCGTCCCGTCGCCCTCGCGGGTGCGCTGCCACATCACGGTGGCGACGGTCATCAGAGCCGTGCTCGACAGGAAGTGGGCCGCGACGGTGTACGGGTTGAGACCCACGAGGACCACGATGCCGCCGAGGATCGCGTTGCTCATCACGATCCAGAACTGGGCCCAGCCCAGCCGGGTCAGGCTGCGCCGCCACGGCTTCTCGGCGCGGGCGGCGATGATTGCCCAGCCGACGGCCGCGCAGAGCACGTACGTCAGCATGCGGTTGCCGAACTCGATCGCTCCGTGGAAGCCCATGGCCCGGGTGGTGGTCAGCGAGTCGTCGGTGCAGGTCGGCCAGGTCGGGCAGCCCAGGCCCGAGCCGGTCAGCCGGACGGCACCGCCGGTGACCACGATGACCACCGACATGACGAGGGCGGCGAGCGCCGCCCGCCGGACCGTCCGGGGGTCCGGGGTCCAGCGGCGGGCGATGAGGGCGAGCGGGTTGCGCAGGGCCGCTACGGCGTCGGCGCGGGTCAGCTTTGGCACGGGCACCATCGTAGGCCGCCGCTTGTGCACGCTTTCACGAGGGTCCCCCGGGCCTACTCCCAGCGGAAGAACCTCCCGGCCGCGGCCAGTCCCACGACCGCCCAGACGGCGAGGACGCCCAGGTCGCCCCACGGCACGCCCGCGCCGTGCCGGAGCACGTCCCGCAGGCCGTCGGAGAGCGCGGAGATGGGCAGCAGGCCGAGCACGTGCTGACCGGCCGAGCCGAACTTCTCCAGCGGAACGATCACCCCGCCGCCGACGAGCAGCAGCAGGAAGATCAGGTTGGCGGCGGCCAGCGTCGCCTCCGCCTTCAGGGTGCCGGCCATCAGCAGGCCGAGGCCGGAGAAGGCGGCCGTGCCGAGGATCAGCAGGAGCAGGACGGCGGCCGGGTTGCCGTGCGGGGACCAGCCCAGCGCGAAGGCGATCACCGTCAGCAGGATCACCTGCAGGATCTCCGTGACCAGGACGGAGGCCGTCTTCGCGGTCATCAGGCCCCAGCGCGGCAGCGGGGAGGAGGCGAGCCGCTTCAGCACGCCGTAGCGGCGCTCGAAACCGGTCGCGATGGCCTGGCCGGTGAACGCCGTGGACATCACGGCGAGGGCCAGGATGCCCGGGGTGAGGAAGTCGACCGCCTTGCCGGCGCCGGTGTCGACGATGTCCACGGAGCTGAAGAGCACCAGCAGCAGGGTCGGGATCACGACCGTCAGCAGCAGCTGCTCGCCGTTGCGCAGCAGCATCTTCGTCTCCAGCGCCGCCTGGGCCGCGATCATGCGGGGGAGCGGGGCGGCTCCGGGCTTGGGGGTGTAGGTACCCGCGGTGCTCACGAGCGCAGCTCCTTGCCGGTCAGCTCAAGAAAGACGTCTTCGAGCGTGTGCCGCTCCACCGAGATGCGGTCCGGCATCACCCCGTGCTGGGCGCACCACGAGGTGACCGTGGCCAGCAGCTGCGGGTCGACCTTGCCGACGACCCGGTAGCTGCCCGGGGTCAGCTCGGCCGCCGTGCAGTCGGCCGGGAGCGCCTTGAGCAGGGAGCCCACGTCGAGGCCGGGGCGGCCGGTGAAGCGCAGGGTGTTCTCGGCGCCGCCCTTGCACAGCTCCTCCGGGGAGCCCTGGGCGATGACCCGGCCGCCGTCGATGATGGCGACGTCGTCGGCGAGCTGCTCGGCCTCGTCCATGTGGTGGGTGGTGAGGATCACCGAGACACCGTCGGAGCGCAGGTCCCGCACCAGGTCCCAGGTGGCCCGGCGGGCCTGCGGGTCGAGGCCGGCGGTCGGCTCGTCCAGGAACACGAGCTCGGGGCGGCCGACGACGGCCATGGCGAGCGCGAGCCGCTGCTGCTGGCCGCCGGACAGGCGGCGGTAGGAGGTCCGGCCGCAGGAACCGAGCCCGAGGCGTTCGATCAGCGCGTCCACGTCCAGCGGGTGCGCGTGCAGCTTGGCCACGTGGCGCAGCATCTCGTCGGCTCTGGCGCCGGAGTAGACGCCTCCGGACTGGAGCATCACGCCGATACGGGGACGCAGCTCGGCGGACTGCCGTACCGGGTCGAGGCCCAGGACGCGCACCGTGCCGGAGTCCGGCCTCCGGTACCCCTCGCAGGTCTCGACCGTGGTCGTCTTCCCCGCCCCGTTGGGGCCCAGCACAGCGGTCACTCCCACGTCGGCCACCAGGTCGAGGCCGTTCACCGCGGTCTTCGTGCCGTACCGCTTCGCCAGGGCCTGGACCTGGACCACGGGCTCACTTCGCATGGATCCTGAGTCTAAGGAGGGGCCGTGCCGCTCAGGCGGCCGGGTGCGGGAAGTCCTCCTCACGGGGCCGGTGCAGCGGCAGCCACCGCTCGGCATAGGCCACCGCATCGGCCACCGGGAACAGCCGTGCGTCGGCGGCACCGACCCTGCCGCGTATGACGGGGCGGTCCCGTTCGAAGTCGTGGCCCAGCTCGTCGAAGCGGTCCGAGGTGATCGCCACCTCGGTCACCGTCTCCCAGCCGCCGCCCGTTGCCGGCCGGCCGACCCGCACGAGCGGGGACGGTATGCGGTACTCGGCCAGATGGAAACTGGTGCAGGCGTCGTAGCCCGCGCCGAGCAGCAGGACCCGGGCGCCGAGCTTCTCCAGCCGGGCCAGCGGGCTGCGCTCGCCGAGCCGGCAGTCGAGGGCGTGGTCCTCGACGATCTCCGCCGCGCGGGTTCCGAGCGCCGCGAACGAGGTCTGCGGGTGCGCGCTGCGCAGGGCACCGGGCCAGGTGCGGACGGTCTCCGGGATGACGCCGACGCCGCGCGAGGGAGTGATCAGGGGGTCGTAGTCGGGCATGGTGGCGCGGATCCGGTCCCACCACTCCTCGGGCACCGGAGGGTTCCCCCACACCGCCGGGTCGGACAGGTCGCCCGACTGGGTGGGCACGACGAGCGTGCCGGACGCGCCGAGGGCGTCGAGGAGTCCCCGGACCACGGCGACGGCGCCTCCGTTGACCCAGCCGAGGGAACTCAGCGAGGAATGCACGAGCAGGATCTCGCCGGTCTCGACGCCGAGCAGTCGCAGCTGCGTGGAGACGGTGTCGCGGGTGACAAGAGGGCCGGTCGGAGGGGGTGTGGGCATGCTTGGGGAGTCTTCCCGACGGGGGCGTGCGGCGCCACCGGTTCGGCTGCTCGGCGGGGACCGCAATGATCGATCAGAAGATCGTTTCCGCAGGTCGGATTAGGTATGCCTAAGTGACACAGGGCACCAACCGGTGATCCGGACGCCGCTTGTCAGGCTCCGAGGAATTACGCAACAATGGCGTTGTGAAAAACGTCGGCGAGGCTCGGGAGACCCCCACGGGGGCCCCGCACGAGGAGCTCGCGACCGGTGAGCGCTCGACGCGCAACCGGGTCGCGCGGTCCATCCTGGACCACGGCCCCTCCACCGTCGCCGAGCTGGCCGGCCGGCTGGGACTCACCCAGGCCGCCGTGCGGCGCCACCTTGACGCCCTGGTCGCCGACGACGTCGTCGAGGCGCGGGAGCAGCGGGTGTACGGCACGCGCACGCGTGGCCGTCCCGCCAAGGTGTTCGCGCTGACGGACTGCGGCCGGGACGCCTTCGACCAGTCGTACGACACGCTCGCCGCGGACGCCCTGCGCTGGATCGCCGAGCAGCAGGGCGGCGCCGAGGCGGTCGCCGCCTTCGCCCGCGCCCGGATCGCCGCCCAGGCGGGCGCGTACCGCGAGGCCGTCGAGAGCGTCGGCCCCGAAAAACGCGCCGAAGCGCTGGCCAAGGCCCTGAGCGCGGACGGGTACGCTGCTACGGCGCGCAGCGCACCGGTCGGCGAACAGCTGTGCCAGCACCACTGCCCGGTCGCCCACGTGGCGGAACAGTTCCCGCAGCTGTGCGAGGCGGAGACGGAGATCTTCGCCGAGCTGCTGGGTACCCACGTCCAGCGACTGGCGACCATCGCCCATGGCGACGGCGTCTGCACGACGTTCATCCCCAAGATTTCCAAGTCCAGCGACAACGCATCTGCAAGCACGGCCGGGAGGAACCCCGCATGACTCTCCCCACGGAGACTGCCCACCCCGAACTCGAGGGCCTGGGCACGTACGAATACGGCTGGGCCGACTCCGACGTGGCCGGTGCCTCTGCCAGGCGCGGCCTGAACGAGGACGTCGTCCGAGACATCTCGGGCAAGAAGTCCGAGCCGGAGTGGATGACGAAGCTGCGCCTCAAGGGCCTGAAGCTCTTCGAGAAGAAGCCCATGCCGAACTGGGGCTCGGACCTGTCGGGCATCGACTTCGACAACATCAAGTACTTCGTGCGCTCCACGGAGAAGCAGGCGGAGTCCTGGGAGGACCTGCCCGAGGACATCAGGAACACCTACGACAAGCTGGGCATCCCGGAGGCCGAGAAGCAGCGCCTCGTCGCCGGTGTCGCCGCCCAGTACGAGTCGGAGGTCGTCTACCACCAGATCCGCGAGGACCTGCAGGAGCAGGGCGTCATCTTCCTCGACACCGACACCGCGCTGAAGGAGCACCCGGAGCTCTTCAAGGAGTACTTCGGCACGGTCATCCCGGCCGGTGACAACAAGTTCGCCGCGCTGAACACCGCCGTGTGGTCCGGCGGCTCCTTCATCTACGTGCCGAAGGGCGTGCACGTCGAGATCCCGCTCCAGGCCTACTTCCGCATCAACACGGAGAACATGGGCCAGTTCGAGCGGACCCTGATCATCGTCGACGAGGGCGCCTACGTGCACTACGTCGAGGGCTGCACGGCCCCGATCTACAAGTCGGACTCGCTGCACTCCGCGGTCGTCGAGATCATCGTCAAGAAGAACGCCCGCTGCCGCTACACGACCATCCAGAACTGGTCGAACAACGTCTACAACCTGGTCACCAAGCGCGCCGTCGCCTACGAGGGCGCCACCATGGAGTGGATCGACGGCAACATTGGCTCCAAGGTGACGATGAAGTACCCGGCCGTCTACCTGATGGGCGAGCACGCCAAGGGCGAGACCCTCTCCATCGCCTTCGCGGGCGAGGGCCAGCACCAGGACGCCGGCTCCAAGATGGTCCACATGGCTCCGAACACGTCCTCCAACATCGTCTCCAAGTCGGTGGCGCGCGGCGGCGGCCGTACCTCCTACCGCGGTCTGGTCGAGATCGGCGAGGGCGCGGCCGGGTCCAAGTCGAACGTGCTGTGCGACGCGCTGCTCGTCGACACGATCTCCCGCTCCGACACGTACCCCTACGTGGACGTCCGCGAGGACGACGTGTCCATGGGCCACGAGGCGACCGTCTCCAAGGTCTCCGAGGACCAGCTCTTCTACCTGATGAGCCGCGGTCTGAGCGAGTTCGAGGCGATGGCCATGATCGTGCGCGGCTTCGTCGAGCCGATCGCCAAGGAGCTGCCCATGGAGTACGCCCTCGAGCTCAACCGGCTGATCGAGCTGCAGATGGAAGGCGCGGTCGGCTGAGGCCCGCCCCCGACAGCAGCCAGCAATTTCTGACGTAGGAAGAGAGCAGACCGACAGCCATGGCTGAGGCTCAGAACATCCCCGTGGGCTCCACCACCGCGGGCCAGATCGCGGTGGCCGCCGAGTCGACCGTCGCCACGCGCATGAGCGCGCCCCCGTCCTTCGACGTGGCGGACTTCCCGGTCCCCCACGGCCGCGAGGAGGAGTGGCGGTTCACGCCGCTGGAGCGGCTGCGCGGGCTGCACGACGGCACCGCGGTCGCCACCGGTGACGGCGTGAAGGTGGACGTCCAGGCCCCCGAGGGCGTGACCGTCGAGACCGTGGGCCGCGACGACGCGCGCCTCGGCAGGGCGGGCGTCCCCGTGGACCGCGTCGCCGCGCAGGCCTACTCGGCGTTCGAGAAGGCCGGCGTGGTCACCGTCCCCAAGGAGACGGTGCTCACCGAGCCGATCCGCATCGCCGTGCACGGCGAGGGCGGGGTCGCCTACGGCCACCAGGTCGTGGAGCTGGGAGCCTTCGCCGAGGCCGTCGTCGTCATCGACCACACCGGTGACGCCGTACTCGCCGCCAACGTCGACTACATCCTGGGCGACGGCGCCAAGCTGACCGTCGTCTCCGTCCAGGACTGGGACGACAAGGCCGTCCACGTGGGCCAGCACAACGCGCTGATCGGCCGGGACGCCACCTTCAAGTCCTTCGTGGTCACCTTCGGCGGCGACCTGGTACGTCTGCACCCGCGCGTCGCCTATGCGGGCACCGGTGGTGAGGCAGAGCTGTTCGGCCTGTACTTCACCGACTCCGGCCAGCACCAGGAGCACCGCCTCCTGGTCGACCACAACACACCGCACTGCAAGTCCAACGTCGCCTACAAGGGCGCGCTGCAGGGCGAGAGCGCGCACGCCGTGTGGATCGGCGACGTGCTCATCGAGGCCAAGGCCGAGGGCACGGACACCTACGAGATGAACCGCAACCTGGTCCTCACGGACGGCGCGCGGGTCGACTCGGTGCCGAACCTGGAGATCGAGACCGGCGAGATCGTCGGCGCCGGCCACGCCTCCGCCACCGGCCGCTTCGACGACGAGCAGCTCTTCTACCTGATGGCCCGTGGCATCCCGGAGCACGAGGCCCGCCGCCTCGTCGTCCGCGGCTTCTTCGCCGAGCTGGTCCAGCAGATCGGTGTCGCGGACATCGAGGAGCGGCTCATCGCCAAGATCGAGGATGAGCTGGAGGCGTCGGTCGCATGAGCGCCGCCTTCGTACGCGTCTGTGGGCTGAGCGAGCTGGAGGAGGACACCCCGAAGCGGGTGGAACTCGACGGCACGCCGGTCTCGGTCGTGAAGACCGAGGGGGAGGTGTTCGCCATCCACGACATCTGCTCGCACGCGAACGTCTCGCTCTCCGAGGGCGAGGTGGAGGACTGCCAGATCGAGTGCTGGCTGCACGGCTCCGCCTTCGACCTGCGCACCGGCAAGCCGTCCGGCCTCCCCGCGACGCGCCCCGTCCCCGTATACCCCGTAAAGATCGAAGGGGACGACGTTCTCGTCTCCCTCACCCAGGAGTCCTGAGGCACCCATGGCAACGCTTGAAATCCGAGACCTGCACGTCACCGTCGAGGCCGACAACGCCACGAAGGAGATCCTCAAGGGCGTCGACCTCACCGTGAAGCAGGGCGAGACGCACGCCATCATGGGCCCCAACGGCTCGGGCAAGTCGACCCTCGCCTACTCGCTCGCGGGTCACCCGAAGTACACGATCACCAGCGGCACCGTGCTGCTCGACGGCGAGGACGTCCTGGAGATGTCCGTCGACGAGCGTGCCCGCGCGGGCCTGTTCCTGGCGATGCAGTACCCGGTCGAGGTCCCCGGCGTCTCGGTCTCCAACTTCCTGCGCACCTCCGCCACCGCCATCCGCGGCGAGGCCCCCAAGCTGCGCACCTGGGTGAAGGAGGTCAAGGGGGCCATGGAGCGCCTCAACATGGACCCGTCCTTCGCCGAGCGCAACGTCAACGAGGGCTTCTCCGGCGGTGAGAAGAAGCGCCACGAGATCCTCCAGCTCGAGCTGCTCAAGCCGAAGGTCGCGATCCTCGACGAGACCGACTCCGGTCTCGACGTCGACGCCCTTCGCATCGTCTCCGAGGGCGTCAACCGCGTCCGCGAGACCGGGGAGGTCGGCACCCTGCTGATCACGCACTACACGCGCATCCTGCGCTACATCAAGCCCGACTTCGTCCACGTCTTCTCCGCCGGCCGGATCGTGGAGTCCGGCGGCGCCGAGCTCGCCGACAAGCTGGAGGACGAGGGCTACGAGGCATACACGAAGGGTGGCGCATCCGCGTGACACAGCTGCCGGGCCTCCTCGACACCGAGGCGATCCGCAAGGACTTCCCCATCCTGGACCGTCAGGTCCACGACGGCCGGAAGCTCGTGTACCTGGACAACGCGGCGACCTCGCAGAAGCCGCGCCAGGTGCTGGACGCCCTGAGCGAGTACTACGAGCGCTACAACGCCAACGTCCACCGCGGCGTGCACGTCCTCGCGGAGGAGGCCACGGCGCTCTACGAGGGCGCGCGTGACAAGGTCGCGGAGTTCATCAACGCGCCGAGCCGCGACGAGGTGATCTTCACCAAGAACGCCTCCGAGTCGCTGAACCTCGTGGCGAACATGCTGGGCTGGGCCGACGAGCCCTACCGGGTGGACCACGAGACCGAGATCGTCATCACGGAGATGGAGCACCACTCCAACATCGTGCCGTGGCAGCTGCTGGCGCAGCGCACGGGCGCGAAGCTGAAGTGGTTCGGCCTGACCGACGACGGCCGGCTCGACCTCTCCAACATCGACGAGGTCATCACCGAGAAGACGAAGATCGTCTCCTTCGTGCTGGTGTCGAACATCCTGGGCACCGTGAACCCGGTCGAGGCGATAGTCCGCCGCGCCCAGGAGGTCGGTGCGCTGGTCTGCATCGACGCCTCCCAGGCCGCTCCCCACATGCCGCTGGACGTGCAGGCCCTCCAGGCCGACTTCGTGGCCTTCACCGGTCACAAGATGTGCGGCCCGACCGGCATCGGCGTCCTGTGGGGGCGCCAGGAGCTGCTGGAGGACCTGCCCCCGTTCCTCGGCGGCGGCGAGATGATCGAGACGGTGTCGATGCACTCCTCGACGTACGCTCCGGCGCCGCACAAGTTCGAGGCGGGCACGCCCCCGGTCGCGCAGGCGGTCGGCCTGGGCGCCGCGATCGACTACCTGAACTCGATCGGGATGGACAGGATCCTCGCCCACGAGCACGCGCTCACCGAGTACGCGGTGCAGAAGCTGAACGCGGTACCGGACCTGAGGATCATCGGCCCCACCACGGCCGAGGACCGAGGGGCCGCCATCTCCTTCACGCTGGGCGACATCCACCCGCACGACGTGGGCCAGGTCCTCGACGAGCAGGGCATCGCGGTGCGGGTCGGCCACCACTGCGCGCGCCCCGTCTGCCTGCGCTACGGAATTCCTGCGACCACGCGAGCGTCGTTCTATCTGTACTCCATGCCGGCCGAGATCGACGCACTGGTCGAGGGGCTGGAGCACGTTCGGAACTTCTTCGGCTGAAGGGCGTGAGCTGAGACCGTGCTGTGTGACGTGACGGACGCTGGGATGCGAGGTTTGTCGTCGTGAAGCTGGATTCGATGTACCAGGAAGTCATCCTGGACCACTACAAGAACCCGCACGGGCGTGGTCTGAGGGATGGCGACGCCGAGGTGCACCACGTGAACCCGACCTGCGGCGACGAGATCACCCTCCGAGTGAAGTACGACGGCACGACGATCGAGGACGTCTCGTACGAGGGCCAGGGCTGCTCCATCAGCCAGGCCTCCGCCTCCGTGCTGAACGAGCTGCTGGTCGGCAAGGACCTGTCCGAGGCGCGGAAGATCCAGGAGACCTTCCTGGAACTGATGCAGTCGAAGGGCCGGATCGAGCCCGACGACGCCATGGAGGACATCCTGGAGGACGCGGTCGCGTTCGCCGGTGTCTCCAAGTACCCCGCCCGGGTCAAGTGCGCCCTCCTGAGCTGGATGGCGTGGAAGGACGCGACGGCCCAGGCGCTGGGTGGCGCCGAAGCCGAAAGGAAGACCACTGCATGAGCGACACCGTTGAGATGAAGCCGGCCTCCGAGGAGGAACTCCGCGAGGCCTTGATGGACGTGGTCGACCCCGAACTGGGCATCGACGTCGTCAACCTCGGCCTGATCTACGGCATCCACGTCGACGACGCCAACATCGCGACCGTCGACATGACCCTGACCTCCGCGGCCTGCCCGCTGACGGACGTCATCGAGGACCAGGCCAAGTCCGCCACGGACGGCCTCGTCAACGAGCTGCGCATCAACTGGGTCTGGATGCCCCCGTGGGGCCCCGACAAGATCACGGACGACGGCCGGGAGCAGCTTCGGGCGCTCGGGTTCAACGTCTGATACCGCATCACGTGAAGCGGCGGCACCTGTCCGCGTGCCGCCGCTTTCGTGTGCTCAGGCCACGCCGTCCACCAGCAGGAACGCCGAGTCCGCCCGGTACAGGTCGGTGTTCTGGTACGGGTCCAGTCCCAGCCGGAAGTCCTGGTGGCGCAGGAAGCGGCCGGGGTAGTTGACCGACTCCAGCATGACCGCGCCGGAGAAGGAGGAGGTGCGCGGGCAGAAGACGGCGTCCTGCTCGCGCTGATGGACGGCATCTGTCTCCAGGTGCTGCTGACGGGCGGTTCGTACGACGAGGAGTACGCCCGCGCCGTGCTGGCTCGGGTGATCCCCTGAACCCGGCGCCCGGCACATGAGACGCCCCCCGCGAGGGTTCGCCCGCGCAGGCCCCCTCACGTTAGGTTTCCTACATGACCGACACTGCTTCTCGTACCACCGGCGCCGTCGCCGCCGGCCTCGCCACCATCGCCTCCGACGGCACCGTTCTCGACACCTGGTTCCCGGCCCCCCAGCTGGTCGCGCAGCCCGGACCCTCCGGCACCGAGCGGCTCTCCGCCGAGCAGGCCGCCGAGCTGCTCGGCGGCGGCGCGACCGCGGCGATCGGCCCGGATGCCCGCCGGGCCGTCGAGGTGGTCGCGGTCCGTACGGTCATCGCCTCGCTCGACGACAAGCCGCTCGACGCGCACGACGTCTACCTGCGCCTGCACCTGCTCTCGCACCGCCTGGTCAAGCCGCACGGCCAGAGCCTCGACGGCATCTTCGGGCATCTGGCCAACGTCGCCTGGACCTCGCTCGGCCCGGTCGCCGTGGACGACATCGAGAAGGTGCGGCTGAACGCCCGCGCCGAGGGACTGCACCTCCAGGTCACCTCGATCGACAAGTTCCCGCGCATGACGGACTACGTCGCCCCCAAGGGCGTACGGATCGCCGACGCCGACCGGGTCCGCCTCGGCGCCCACCTCGCCGAGGGCACCACGGTCATGCACGAGGGCTTCGTCAACTTCAACGCCGGCACGCTCGGCACCTCCATGGTCGAGGGCCGCATCTCGGCGGGTGTCGTGGTCGGCGACGGCTCGGACATCGGCGGCGGCGCCTCCACCATGGGCACGCTGTCCGGTGGCGGCAACGTGATCATCTCGATCGGCGAGCGCTGCCTGATCGGCGCCGAGGCGGGCGTCGGCATCGCGCTCGGCGACGAGTGCGTGATCGAGGCGGGCCTCTACGTCACCGCGGGCACCCGGGTGACCATGCCCGACGGGCAGATCGTCAAGGCCCGCGAGCTCAACGGCGCCTCCAACATCCTCTTCCGCCGCAACTCGGTCACCGGCGTCGTCGAGGCCCGCCCGAACAACGCGGTGTGGGGCGGCCTGAACGACATCCTGCACAGCCACAACTGATGCGGACGATCGAGGGCGGCCGCGCTCGCGGCTGCCCTCGATCGGTCAATCCCTCCCTCACAGCCCCAGGGAGACGGCCAGCCGGGTCAGCTCGGCCGTGCTGGTGATGTCGAGCTTGGCCCGGATGCGGCGCAGATAGGCGTCGACCGTGTGCTTGGAGAGTCCCATGTGGCGGGCCGTCTGCAGATAGGTGCGGCCGGCGGCGATGTGCCCGAGGGTCTCCCGCTCACGCGGAGCCAGCTCGAGGGCGGGGGCGTCGGCGATCTGCGGGGTGAGGGTGAGGCTCATGGGATTTCCTTCGGCGGGTCGACTCGGTCGTCGCTGCTCGCGTCCTCGGAAGCAGTGGGCGAATGTCCGAATATCGGCTTTTCGCCCTCTTTCTTCGAGTTTGAGTCGATGACGTCATGACGCTGTCCGCCGACTGTCACAGGCGTGTCACGAGCCCGGTCGCGGCGTTTGCCAGGACGGCGAAGTCCTCCTCACGCAGGCCGACCCTCGGGTCGACGTGGTGCAGCAGCGCCGGTCCGGGGTGGTGGGCCACCACATAGGCGGTGTCCGCCGGGCTCTGCTCGTCGTCCACCCAGGCGAAGGGGCGGCCCGCCGCGTACGCCACGATCGCCTCCGTCTTCCAGTGCACCCCGTCCGGACGCTCGGCGAACAGACCGCGCCCGAAGTCGACGTACGGCAGCTCGGGCAGACCGATGACCGGCGCGATCCAGTGGTTGGCCTCCGCCATCCAGGTCGTCGCCCAGCACAGGTCGTAGCCGAGCGCCAGCAGCGCCGGGCCGTGGGACGGGTTCAGCCAGACTCGCAGGGGCCGGCCCGGAAGTACGGACGCCCTGATCGTCGTATAGCCCTCGGGGCGGCGTTCCGGCTGGGCCGCGTACGGGTTGAGGGGGCCGTCGACGTCCAGGAACAGCAGGGGGCGGCTCACGGGGTCACCGTACGGCAGCGGTCCGTGCGACTCGCGGAATTTTCCTGCGCCGGGCAGGCATAGCGGTGTTCCGGCTCGCGCGTCACAAGGGGTACAGGGCCCGGACACCAGGTCGGCCCGGGGAAGAGAAGGTGACGATGGATGCCCAAGCGGATGAGAGTTTCCGGGAGTTCGTGGCCGGCCGGTCCTCGGCACTGCTGAAGGCGGCCGTCCTGCTGACCGGCGGGGACCGGCACGCGGCCGAGGACCTGCTGCAGAACGCCCTGGTCAAGGCGGCAGGCCGGTGGCACCGGATCGACGAACCGGAGGCCTACGTCCGGCGGATCCTGTACCGGCAGCAGATCAGCCGCTGGCGGCTGAAGTGGCGGCGGCGGGAGATCATGGTCGCCGAGCCACCGGTGGCCTCGGCGGTCCCGGACGCGTCCGGCGCCGCCGAGCTGCGGCTCGTGCTGCGGACCGCCCTGTCCCGGCTCACCGCGCGCCAGCGCACCGTGCTGGTGCTGCGCTACTTCGAGGACCTGCCCGAGGCTGACGTGGCCCGGCTGCTGGGCTGCTCCGTCGGCACCGTACGGTCCACCACCCACCGCTCCCTGGCCCGGCTGCGCACGCTCGCGCCCGAACTGGCCGCCCTCGGTCCGGGAGCCGGCGCACAGGTGCCGTCCCGTGACTTCTCGCCCGTGGAGGTGCGACCGTGAACGTCGAGGAACTCGTGCGCGAAACGCTGCGGGAGCAGGCCGCCGCGCAGCCGCCGGCCAGGGCCGGGTTCGCCGACCGGGTGCTGGCTGCCCGGCGCCGCCGCCGTGCCCGCCGGCTGGCGTCCGTCGCCGTGGCCGCCGCAGCGGTGGTCGCCGTGGCCGTCGGGGTGCCGCTGCTGGACTCCGGCAAGGACGACGTACGGCCCGCGGGCGTGCTCGACTCCGGCGGGGTGTCCGCCCACCCGGACCAGTCGCCGCCGCGGGACCTGATCGCGGCCGGGCGTACGGCTCTGGCCGCGTACTACACCACGAAGACGGTCCCGCTGACGGCCGACCGTGGGGCCCTCGTCCGCACCTACCGGCTGCTGAACCCGGGCACCGGCAGGTACGAGAAGGATTCCCGGTGGTCGTACGCCGCCGTAGCCCCCGGGCTGCGGACCGCTGCCGTGCTCGAGCGCGCCCTGCCCGCCTCGCGTATCGGCCTGCTCGACCTCGGCACCGGGAAGGTCGAGCGGTGGATCCCGGTGCGGCACGGGGTGGGAGGGCTCGCGTTCTCGCGCGACGGCCGCAAGCTGGTGGCCACGACGTACAAGGAGAACCCCGACCAGTGCGACAGGTCCACCGAGCAGACGTCCGGCGACACCATCTGCATGCCGCGGTTCGGGGCCAGGATCCGCACCGGCTTCGCGGTCCTGGACGTGGCCTCGGGCAAGGGATCCTGGTCCGCGGTCTCCGCGAACCGCGCCGTCATCGGCCGCGAGGACTTCGCCTTCAGCCGTGACGGTGCCCGGGTCTTCGCGAGGGTCGTCGGGGAGCGGGACGGCACGGAGCAGTTCTACGACCTCGCGGGCCGCGAGGCCGCCGCACCCGCCGACGAGAAGCACCTGCGGTGGGACGTCGGGGCGCGGCTGTCCCCGGACGGCACACTCGCCGCGTGGGGTCTCGTCAAGGAGAGGCGTGACCGGTCGTACTCCGCGATCGTCGACCCGCGCACCGGACGGCACATCACCGCGGTGCGGGGTGCGGAGCTGGCCGCCTGGGCGGACAACAAGCGGCTCATCGCCTGGGAGCGGATGCCGGGTGTCAAGGAGTACCGGCCCCGGCTGGTGCTGGTCACCCTCGGGAGCGAGCACGTCGTACCGCTCAGCGGCTTCAGCGAGGTGAACAAGTTCGACTCGCCGCAGACCTGGCAGCCGGTCTTCGCCGAGCGCTGATCACACCGCCATGAGCTCCTGGTAGCGCGCCAGCAGTCCGTCGGCCGTCTCCCGGCCGGCGGGCAGCAGCGGTGCGCGCACCGGGCCCGCGGGCAGACCGAGTCGGCCGAGGAGCGCCTTGGCGGTGACCGTGCCCGGCAGACCCGAGTCCATCATCGCCTCGATCAACGGTGTGGCGCGCAGCTGGAGTTCGGTCGCGCGGGCGGTGTCACCCGCGTCGAAGGCGTCGAGGACGGCGGCGATGCGGCCCGGCACGGCGTTGGCGACCGTGCTCACACAGCCGGCCGCGCCCACCGCGTACAGCGCGAGGACGTGCTCGTCGCAGCCCGCGTAGTAGGCCAACTCCGTGTGCGCCAGCACCTTCTGGGTGCCGAGGAAGTCGTAGGAGCAGTCCTTGACCGCCACGATCCGCGGGTGCTCGGCGAGGCGGATCATCGTCTCCGGCTCGATCCGGGTGCCGGTACGGCCCGGGATGTCGTAGAGCATCACCGGCAGGCCGCTCGCGTCGGCGACCTGGCGGAAGTGCGTTTCCAGCGACTCCTGCGGCGGCCGGCTGTAGTAGGGCGTCACCACCAGCACCCCGTCCGCGCCCGCCTTCCCGGCCGTCAGGGCCAGTTCGACGGTGTGCCGGGTGTCGGCGGTCCCGACGCCCGCCACCAGCGATACCCGGTCGCCCACCGCCTCCCGTACGGCCCTGATCAGGTCCGCCTTCTCCGCGTCCGTGGTGGTCGGCGACTCGCCCGTGGTGCCGTTCAGCACCAGGCCGTCGCAGCCCTCGGCCGCCAGCCGGCCGGCCAGCCGCCGGGCCCCCTCCAGGTCGAGTGCGCCCGCCTCGGTGAACGGGGTGATCATCGCGCAGAGCGTACGGCCGAAGGGCCCCCGTCGGTTCGTCATACGCGTAGTCTCGGCAGGACCACGGTGAAGCTCCACTTAATTCTCCTACGATGTATTGCTAAGTATTGCTGATCCATCAGGTGGACGGCCGAAGGCCCTGTGTCCAACTCGGCCGTTCTGGGTCACTATGGGCCGGAGGGTCATCGACGTCGGTCATGGGAGGCACCATGAAGCTCGGCAAGGCACTGGCCACCGGGGTCGCCAAGGAGCGGCCACTCGTCCACGAGGAGGAGCCGCAGCTCCCCGAGGAGATCATCCGCACCGCACCGGCCGAACCGGCCCGCGAAGAGGTACCGGCGGCCCGATGAGGCTGCGGCTCCCGGTGGAACGTCCGACGGAGCCGCCGACCGGATACAAGATCGCCCACCCGGTCCTGTCCCAGGACGGCACCCGGGCCGGGTTCACGGGTGTGTCCCTGGGCGGCGCGCTGCCGTACGGCGTCCTCGCCGACGCCTCCTGCGTCTACGGGCGCCGGCACCGCCCGCCCGCGCGCCTGTGCGACTGCGGCTTCCACTGCGTGCACGAACGAACGGCCGCCGAGGCCCTGCTGTGCACGGCGGAGCACCGGAGCGCGGTCCTGCTCGACGTTTCCGTGCTCGGCGCCTACATCCGCTTCGAGCGGGGTTTCCGCTGTGCCCGGCAGCGGGTGCGCACGGCGACGGTCGGTCCGTGCGCCTGCGGTGCCACCGCCGTCGCGCTCGCCGACGCCGGCTGGGGCAGACCCGGCTGGCGGGCCCTCGCCCCCGCGTGCGCGGGCTGTGTGCGCGGGCGTCCGTCCGTCTCGCTCGCCGGATTCGCCCGCCTGGCCGGGGAGGGCCTGCGGGTGGTCGCGGGCGGTGCCGCCGCGCCGACCCCGTCCGCCGAGTTGACGGCCGCGGAGGAGCTGGGCGTTCCCGAACTCATGGCGGAGGCCGCCCTGTTGCAAGCACGGCTGGACTGGTTCCAGACCCAACTCGCGCGGCTCGGCGAACGCGGGGCCGGGGGAGCGGAGCAGGGCTAACGGTCCCGGGCGGGGGTACCCGGATGTTTCGGACAGAGAGGAGGCGGAGCACCGTGACCGTGACCCAGCACGCACGACCCGCGATCGACGGACGCCCCTCCACGGGCGAACTCGTCGGCCGGGCCACCGAACAGCTCTCCCGGCTCCTGCGGCAGGAGGTCGCCCTCGCGAAGGAAGAGCTGACCGAGAAGGGGCGCCGGGCCGGACGCGGCGGCGGGCTGCTGGGCGCCGCGGGCGCCGTCGCCTACGTCGGCCTGATCACCCTGGCCGGCGCGGCCACCGCCGCACTCTCCCTGACCCTGCCCGTGTGGGCGGCGGCGCTGATCGTCGCCGCGGTGTTCCTCGCGGTGGCCGGCCTGCTGGCCGCGGCGGGGCGCGCCCAGCTGCGCCGCGCCGCCCCGCCCGCACCCGAGGAGACACTCGGCAGCGTCAGGGCGGACGTCGACGCGATCAGGGAAAGGGCACACCGATGACGGACAGGATCCCGCACGGCTCGGGCGCCAAGGGCCCCGACGAGCTGCGACGCCAGATCGAGCACACCAGGAGCCAGCTCGGCGACACCGTCGCCCAGCTGGTGGACAAGGCCGATGTCAAGGGCCGGGCCCGCGCCCGGGCCGCCGACCTGAAGGACAAGGCCGGCGCGATGACCGTCCAGCTGCGCGTGAGCGCCCGGCAGGCCGGGCACGCGGTGCAGGACCGGGCGGCCAGGACCGGGCACGTGGTGCAGGACCGGGCCGCCCACGCCGGGCATGCGGTCCAGGACCGGGCGACCCATGCCGGGCATGTTGTACAGGACCGGGCCGCGCGCGCGGGCCACTCCGTCGAGGGCGGCGTCCCGCAGCCCCTGCGCGGAGCGGTGCGCAAAGGCATGCGCCACCCGGGTCCGATCCTGGCCGTGGGCGTGCTGGGCGCCGCCGCCGTGGCGGCGGGCATCGCCTGGCGCAGGCAGCGCCGTCACTGACGGCAGGCGTCTCCACAGGCCTCGCACCTCGCGGACTCCAACCCACCCTCCCACCGAAGATTCTGTCCGTCTGGACAAGAAAAGTTTTCGGTGGGAGGGTGGACGCATGCTGGACGTGACCGTGATCGAGGACCCCGAGGCGGCGGCCGTATCGCTCGACCCGATACGGGCCAGGCTGCTCGCCGAGCTGGCCGCCGAGCCCGCGTCGGCCGCGATGCTGGCCGGCCGGGTCGGGCTGCCCCGGCAGAAGGTGAACTACCACCTCAAGGCGCTGGAGCGGCACGGCCTGGTCGAGCTGGCCGGGGAGCGCCGCAAGGGCAATGTCACCGAGCGCCTGATGCGCGCGACCGCCGCGTCGTACGTCATCTCGCCGGCCGCCCTGCCCGCGGTGCAGCCGGACCCGGACCGCTTCCGGGACCAGCTCTCCGCGCGCTGGCTGCTCGCGCTCGGCGCCCGCCTGGTGCGCGACGTCGGCGCACTGATCACCGGTGCCACCAAGGCCCGCAAGCGGCTGGCGACCTACGCCCTGGACGGCGAGGTCCGCTTCGCCTCCGCCGCCGACCGCGCGGCCTTCGTCCAGGAGCTGACGGCGGGCGTGAGCGCGCTGATCCGCAAGTACGACGCCCCCGACGCCGAGGGCGGCCGCGACCACCGGATCGTCGTCGCACTGCATCCCACCGTCAAGGACCAGCCCCCCATCGAAAGCTGAGCAGGAGCCCGTCATGTCCGAGGAATTCGAGATCGTCCGCGAGTTCGAGGTCGACGTCCCGCCGGAGAAGGTCTGGGAGGCCGTCACCACCGGCACCGGTGGCTACCTGTGGCCGATGGACCCGCCCGAGCCCCGCGAGGGCGGCCAGGGGCCCTTCGGGTCCACCGTCACCGCCTGGGACCCACCGCACCGCTACACCAGCCTCAGCGAGGACGTCGGCTTCCCGACCCAGTCCCGCAACCAGCTGGACTACACCATCGAGCCCCGCGACGAGGGCCGCCGCGCCTGGGTGCGCTACGTCCACAGCGGCATCTTCACCGACGACTGGAACAACCAGTACGACGGCGCGAGCAAGCACACCAACTTCTACCTGCACACCCTGCGCGAGTACCTCACGCACTTCGCGCCCCGCCCGGTCACCTTCGCCCAGCTGAACGGGCCCGAGGCCGCGCGGACGCCGCGGGCGCTCGCCGCCGTCGGCCGTGCGCTCGGCCTCGCGGACGACACGGCCGCGGGCACGAAGGTCAGCGCCCGCGGGCCCGGCGGGCGGACCCTGGACGCCGTACTCGACTACCGCAATCCGTACTTCATCGGGCTGCGCACCGACAGCGCCCTCATCCGCTTCTTCGGACGCGGCCACTGGGGCGCGCCGCTCGGCATCAGCGTCCACGACTTCGCGCCGGACGCCGACGCCCGGGCGAACGAGACCGCCTGGCAGGACTGGCTGAACGGCGTGTTCAGCCAGTCCTGAGCAGCCGGGCTACGGGCGGAACCGAAGTATCTGCGGGTCGTGGTCGCTGATCTGGTCGTTGAACTCCGAGTTGATGTGCACGCTGTCGTACGCGAAGTCGCAGCCGCGCCGGATCGCGGAACTGATCAGGATCTGGTCCAGGACCTGCTCGTTGCCCTGGTAGTCGTAGGTGTAACGCTCGCTCCTGGGCAGCGACTTGATCGCCGACCACAGCTCCCCGTCACCCTCGAGAATCTTCGCCGTCTCGGAGAACTCGAAGTCGTTCATGTCGCCGAGCGCGATGACGTTCGCGTTCTTCTGGACGTCCAGGATGTTCTTGACGAACGCGTTCACCTCGGTCGCCTGTGCATGGCGCTGGATCTCCGAGCTGCGCACCGGCGGCTGGTACTGGGCGGTCAGACCCTGGTCGCCACCCTTGGAGTTGAGGTGGTTGGCGATCACGAACACGGTCTTGCCGCGGAAGACGAACTCGCCGGCCAGTGGCTTGCGGCTGCTCTTCCAGGCGGCGTTCGTCGGGTCGATGCGGCCCGGGGACGCCGTCAGCTGCGCCTTGCCGTGCACCTTGGTGACGCCGACGGCGGTGGTGGAGTCACCGCCCGCGCGGTCCACGAAGGACACCCGCTCCGGGTTGAACAGGAACACCTGGCGGATGTTGCCGCCGGGCTCGCCGCCGTCCTGGTCGTTGACCGGGTTGATCGAGCGCCAGTCGTACTGCGGGCCGCCCGCCGCGACGATCGCGTCGATCAGCTTCTTGACGGTCTCGCTTGCGTCGACCGTGCCGTCGTCCTTGGCGCCGTTGTTGTCCTGGATCTCCTCCAGGGACACGATGTCCGGCGACTGCAGGTTGTTCACGATCGCGGCGGCGTGCTGGTCGAAGGTGGCGTCCGACGGGTCGAGGTTCTCGACGTTGTAGGTCGCCACCGCCAGCTCGCCGCGCGACTGCTTCTGCGTGGTCTCCCGCTCCAGGCCGCCGCTCTGCAGCGTGCCGAGCTTGCTCGCGACCAGCGTGTAGCCGCCGAACTGGTTGAAGTCCAGCGGGCCCGTGGTGGTGCCCTCCAGGGTGTCGCCGACGTTCGCTTTCGGGAAGTCGGCGGTCGGACCCAGCGACTGGATCTGCAGCCGGCCGGTGTTCTGGGAGTCGTAGGAGCCGTAGACCGTGCCGCCACGGCGGTTGCGGTGCTCCCACGGCTTCACCGTGACCCACAGCTCGCTGTACGGGTCGGTGGCGGTGACCACACGGGTGTCGGCGACCTGGACGTTCATGCCCTCAAGGGACTCGTAGTAGTCCAGGGCGTACGCCGACGGGTCCAGAGTCAGGCCGTTGACGGAGCCGGCCGCGGCCGTGTCGCCGGTGGGGGCGTACTCGTCCGGCACCGCGTCCTCGTCGATCACGGCCGGCGCCGGGACCTCGTTGCCGGTGGAGACCGTGGTGATCGTCGGCTTGGTGACCTCCGTCACCGACTGGTTGCCGGAGGAGGCACCGCCCGGAACGTACTCGGAGACCGTGCCGGTGACCTTGACCGAGTCACCGACCGCGACCTTCGGCGTGGAGCTGGTGAAGACGAACACGCCTTCGCTGGTGGCCGGGTCGTCGTCCGGGGTCGGATCCTGGATCCAGAAGCCCTTGGACGAACCGTAGGTGCGCGTGGCCGTGACGACGCCGGGCACGTCCGCGACCTGCTGGGCCGCCAGCGGCGATATTCGGGTGGTGCCCTGGATGTCGTGGATGCGCACCGAGTCGGCGTGCGCGGGCGTGGGGACGACAACCATCTGGGCGGCGGACGCGGCGGAACAGACGGCGGCGACGGTGAGCGCGGCGAGGCGCGCGGAAGACCTGCTCGGCAAGGGATCCCTCCGGGGACGTACGTGAGCGCCGGGACGAGGGTGGAACGGGAGCGTGCCTGGTTCGTAGCCCTGTGTGACACGCATAGAGCCGAGTGAACAGTTGTCCCCCCAACTTCTACGCGCGTCAATCTCCTGCCTGCTCCCGGGAGTTGTCAAGGTTTCGGCCATGTACGGCCGCCGGCCGGGAGATGAACCGGGCGGCATGGGTGGAAATCCGTCTAGGCTGAGCGGCTGAGTACGTTCATGGCCTGAGGAGAACCAGCCGATGTCAGACAGCTCCCCCCTGCCGCCCGTACGGCTGCACCCCGAAGCGGAGCTGGCACGCGCCGCCCTGTCCACGCCGTTGCTCTCCCGCGCTGCCCGCCTCGCCCGCTGGGCCGGGCCCGGGACCCGCGTGGACGCCGGTGGCAGCCTGGTCGAGGATCAGCTTCCGGCCGCCGCCGAGGCGCTCGGGCTGAGCGGGGAGGACGCCGTGGCCGACGCCGGCGAGGCGTGGCGGGTGGCCGTGGACGCCGGGCTGGTGGCGATCACCGACGAGGAGACCGGGACGGTGGCGGCCGGGGACGAGCTCGCGCTGCTCACCGGCGGCTCCCCGCACGATGTGCTCACCGTGTGGCTCAGCGCTCTGGAGACCGTCGTCGCTGACGCGAGCGTGCCCGACCTGGACGGTCTCGTCGACGCGATGGACGAGGGCGGCGAGGTCGATTTCTCGTCACTCGACTGGGACCCGGAGGCCGAGGCGGAGTTCCTCGACGGTGTCCTCGGCAACCTCTACCTGCTGACGGTCAGTGAGGAAGGCCCCGGTCAGGGGCCGGTACCGCTGCCCGCCCTCGCCGCCTCGATGATCGTCCCCAGTGACATGGGCGAGCCCACCAACGACGTCCTGGAACAGGTCTCCGACGCGATGATGCGACTCGACGACCAGTTCCGGATGCTGGAGCCGGTCGGTCTCGTGGAGTACCAGCCGGTGGACGAGGCACTCATGACCGACGCCGACGAGGAGCCCGCCGCCCCGGTGGACGACACCGACGTCTCCCGCTACGGCCTGGTCCGGCTGACCCCGCTCGGCGTCTACGGGCTGCGGGCGCGCCTGTTGGAGGCCGGGCTGCAGGCGCCCGCCGTCGGAGAACTCGCCGACAAGGGCGCGGACGCGCTGCTCGACGGCACCGCCCGCTTCGGGCAGTCCGCCGCGCGGGCCGAGACCGAGCAGTGGCTGGCATGCCGTGAACCGCTCGCCGCGGCACGGGAGTTGCTCGCGGCGGCACGGGGCGCGGACGCCGCCGCCCCGCTGCGCAGACTGCGCTGCCAGCAGGCGCTGTCGCTGGTCGGGGTGGAGGCGGAGCCGGCCTTGCGGGAGGTGCTGGACGATCCGGAACTCGGCGGACTGGCCCGGGTGTGGCTGAGCGAGCGGGGCGCCCCCGACGTGCCGGCCCCGTCCCAGGAGCTGGTCTTCTGGCTGACCGTGGACACGGTGGCCGCGCAGCTCGCGGCCGAGGGGAACTCCGAGGAACTCCAGGCGCTGGTGGAGGGCCTGGCCGAGCAGCACAGTGCCTTCTTCGCCGCGGCCTGGCGGGTGGACCACCCGGCGACCGCGGACGTCCTGGAGGCGATGGGACGGCTGCACCCGGACAAGAAGGTGGCCAAGGAAGCGAGGAAGGCCGCTTTCAAGGCGCGGTCGCAGCAGGGCGGCTGAGCGACTGCGGGAGACGAACATGGCCGGTGTTTTTGTTGGCCATGGGGCAGTGCATACGGATTCATGGAACAGGGGCCTGCGAAGTACCCCGGTGTTCAACTCCCGTTCAGAACTGGGCGGGAGCGTGTGCGCCGAACCGAGGCCCGCCACCCTCCACGGCACGCCCACCGTCACAGGAGACACCATGTCGCTCACCCGCAGGGACTTCGCCAGAAAATCCGCGATCACCGGTGCCGGCGTCGCGCTGGCGGGCAGCGTCGACGCCCTCGCCACGGCCCCCAACGCGCTCGCCGTCGCGGACACCGACAGCGCGGAGGGCGCGTCGGCGCACGGGCACCACGGCGTCGGCTACGGTCCGCTGATCCCCGACCCGGACGGCATCCTCGCACTGCCCGAGGGCTTCTCCTACCGGATCATCACCTACAGCGGCAGGACCAAGCTGGAGTCGGGCGAGTTCACCCCGTCCAACCACGACGGCACCTCCACCTTCGACGGTCCCCGCGGCGCCACCCTCCTCGTCAACAACCACGAGCTGAAGGGCCCGCGCGCCCACTGGACGTACCCGGTGCCGCTCATCGAGGGCCTCGTGTACGACCCCGCCGCCTCCGGTGGCTGCACGGTCGTCGAGGTACGCCGCGACCATGTCGCCGAGTGGGTCGGCATCGCCGGCACCTCCACCAACTGCGCGGGCGGCAACACCCCGTGGGGCACCTGGCTGACCTGCGAGGAGACCGAGGACAAGGCCGGCCAGAACGGCATGACCAAGGACCACGGCTACGTCTTCGAGGTCGACCCCGAGGACCGCCGGGCCAACCGCGACCCGAAGCCGGTCAAGGCGCTCGGCCGCTACGCCCACGAGGCCGTCGTGGTCGACCCCAAGCGCGGTCACCTGTACCTGACGGAGGACGCGGCCGGCCCCAACGGCCTGCTCTACCGCTGGACCCCGCCGGAGGGCTTCCGTCACGGCCGCGGCAAGCTGCGCACCCTCGCCGACGACGCGGGCGTCCTGCAGGCCTTCAAGTGCTTCGACTCCGGCGGCAAGTTCGTGGACGACCTGTCCCGGGCCACCAGGATCGGCACCGTGTACGGCGTCGACTGGGTCGACGTCCCCGACCGCGACGCGAAGACGACGTCCGTCCGCAAGCAGTTCACCGACGGCCGGATCACCCGCGCCCGCAAGCTCGAGGGCATGTGGTGGGGCGACGGCGGCACCTACATCGTCTCCTCCTACGCCCGTGAGGAGAGCCCCGTCCAGCACGACGGCCAGGTCTGGTTCTACGACCCCAAGCGCCGCACGCTGACCCTGAAGGTCCTGCTCGGCGTGAACCCCGACCCGGCCGAGGACGGCGCCTTCGACGGCCCGGACAACATCACCGTCTCCCCGTACGGCGGTCTGGTCATCGCCGAGGACGGCGAGGGTGTGCAGCACCTGTTCGGCGCCACCGAAAGCGGCCGTACCTACCCGATCGCCCGCAACGAGCTGAACATCGGCACCGAGGAGGAGCCCGAGTACAGCGAGTTCACCGGCGTCACCTTCTCGCCCGACGGCCGCACCCTGTTCGCCAACATCCAGGAACCGGGCATCATGCTGGCCGTCACCGGGCCCTGGAAGCGCCAGAAGTGCGCCTGACGTCCGCCCGGTAATTAATTCACTCGCTCGTCCCGCGGCTCCCCTTCTAGAGTGATCCACGTCCAGGTGCGACAGGCAGGACCTACTTCCACTGTTAATGGGGAGGCCGCGGGTTCGAGTCCCGCCACCGGCTCGACGGGCCGGTGTAGCTCAGGGGTGAGAGCACCAACCGTCGGTTCCGCCGACCTCGATCTCTGGACACCGAAAACTTCATGCACCTCCCGGTGCGCAGGCTGCGGTTACTTCTTTTGCAAAGAGAATCCGGAACCGCCGCCGACTTGATCTCGGGAGGCGCAGCACATGGTGGGTGTCCGGTGCGCAGGCAGCGGATACTTCGGGACACGGTATGTTGCGGGTTCGAATCCCGTCATCGACTCGCGGTCGATGTGGCGGAAAGGGAAGACGCGCCGGGTTACGTTCCGTCGCCGACCCATGACCTCGGACACCTTCCTTTTGCTGCGCCTCCCTCGGAAAAGCAAACGAATTCGGGGGAATTCACCATGGCGCGATTCAACACGCGTGCCGCCAAGGCGCAGCTGAAGTCGGCAGTGACGTCGACGGGCCGCATCCTGCGGACGTATGAAGGAGGCCGGGGCCAGGAGCGCGATCCGCGCTCGGAGCTGTTCCTGCTCGCCGTCTCCAACTTCGTCTCGCAGGACACCTTTTACGAGAGTGCCACGGACCGCGACAACCGGTTCGTCCGCCTGGTCCGCGACCTCGCCGTCAGCGACCCGGACTGGACGGCCGGTCTGCTCGGCTGGCTGCGCGGCGAGGGCAACATGCGGACGGCCTCGATCGTGGGCGCCGCCGAGTACGTGCACGCCCGGCTGACGGCGGGCGCGACCGAGGGCCTGTCGAACCGGCAGGTCGTGGACTCGGTACTGCAGCGCCCGGACGAGCCCGGCGAGCTGCTCGCCTACTGGACGTCGACCTACGGCCGCGCCATCCCCAAGCCCGTCAAGCGCGGTGTCGCCGACGCCGTACGACGGCTGTACCACGTCCGGTCGCTGCTCAAGTACGACACCGCGTCCAAGGGCTACCGCTTCGGCGACATCCTCAACCTGGTGCACGCGGCGCCGGACCCGGACAAGCCGTGGCAGGGCGAGCTGTTCCGGTACGCCCTCGACCGGCGGCACAACCCGGACACCGCCGTGCCGCCCGAGTCCCTCCCGGTGCTCACCGCGCACCGCGAGCTGATGGCGCTGCCCGTCGAGCGGCGCCGGGCGGTCGTCACCGCGCCCGACGGCGTCGAGCGGCTGGCCGCGGCCGGCCTCACCTGGGAGGCGCTGGCCGGCTGGCTGCAGGGCCCGATGGACAAGGCGGCCTGGGAGGCCGTGATCCCGTCCATGGGCGCGATGGCGCTGGTCCGCAACCTGCGGAACTTCGACGAGGCGGGTGTCTCGGACGAGGTCGCCGCCCGGGTCGCGGCGAAGATCAGCGACCCGGAGCAGGTGGCCCGCTCGCGGCAGTTCCCCTTCCGCTACCTGGCCGCCCACCGGCACGCGCCCTCGCTGCGCTGGTCCTACCCGCTGGAGCAGGCGCTCGGCCACTCGCTGGCCAACGTGCCCGCGCTGCCGGGCCGGACGTTGGTGCTGGTCGACCGCTCGGGCTCGATGTTCTGGTCGCCGGCGTCCGAGCGCTCGCAGCTCACCCGGGCCGACGCGGCGGCGATCTTCGGCACCGCGATCGCGCTGCGGGCGGCGGACGCCGACCTGGTCGAGTTCGGCTCGACCAGCGCCAAGGTGGGGTTCCGCAAGGGCGAGTCGGTGCTGAAGATCCTGGAGCGCTTCGGTGACCTGGGCGGCACCGACACCACCGAGGCGGTGCGCCGGCACTACAAGAAGCACGACCGGGTGCTGATCGTCACCGACGAGCAGTACGCCCCGCACCAGCAGGGCGACCCGACCTCGCAGATCCCGGCCCACATCCCGGTCTACACCTGGAACCTGGAGGGTTACCGGGCGGCCCACGGCCCGTCGGGCACGGGAAACAGGCACACCTTCGGAGGTCTGTCGGACTCGGCTTTCCGAATGGTGCCGCTGCTCGAGCGGGCGAGGAACGCCGACTGGCCGTGGCAGGCCTGAACCACGGCCGGCCCTGAGCGTGGCCCGCACTTCTACGGGGGGTGCGGGCCACACCCTTGTCTGCAGCGGCAGACGGCGTCTGCGCCGACAGACGGGGCCACGTCGACGGGGCGCCCGGGCGCTGCCATCTCGCCCGGCCTGGCCTGCCCCGCCTCACGCAGGTGAAGCTGCCCGTCCGGCGAGTCGACACCCGGCCGCTGCCTCCAGGGGCGGCGGCCGACGGCGGCCGGGGCCATGATGGCGGTGCGTCCCGCCCCCCGACACCCGGCTCGTCCAAGGGCCCACGCCCGTCCGAGGCCTCGGGGCCGTCCGAGGTGCCCGGTACGGCTGCGGCTCCCGGTTCGCTTGCGGCTTCAGGTCTCTCCGGGGCCTTCGGTTCGCCCGAGGCTTCCGGTCCCTCCGGGGCGTTCGGTTCGCCCGAGGCTTCAGGTCTCTCCGGGGCGTTCGGTTCGCCCGAGGCTTCCGGTCTCTCCGGGGCGTTCGGTTCGCCCGAGGCTTCCGGTCTCTCCGGGGCGTTCGGTTCGCCCGAGGCTTCCGGTCTCTCCGGGGCCTTCGGTTCACCCGAGGCTTCCGGTCCCTCCGAGGCTTCCGGTTCGCTTGGGGCTTCCGGTCCGTGGGAGGCCTCCGGTCCCTCGAAGGTTTCCGGTCCGGCTGCCGCCCCCGGCCGCCTCGCGTCGCCCCCCACGCCCCGGACCGCCGTGGCGTGGCTGCCCCCGGCCGGACTCTGGCCCGCCATCCAGGGCATCCGTGTCGAGCACGACCCGCAGATCCGCCGCTGGCCGCCCCACGTGAACCTGCTCTTCGGCTTCGTACCGGAGGAGGACTTCCCGGCGGCGCTCCCGCTGCTGGCCGCGGCGGCCGCGGAGTGCGAGCCCTTCGACATCCGGCTCGCCGGGGTCCGCGCCTTCCGCCACCGGTCCTACGCCACCGTGTGGCTCGACCCCGCGGCGGCCGGCGCCGCGCCCTGGACGGAGCTCCGGCGCGCGCTGGCGGAGCCCTTCCCGAACTGCACGGACCGCTTCCCGCATTTCATCCCGCACCTCTCGCTCGGGCGCACCCGCGTCCCGCGTGTCCTTGCGGCCGAATGCGCTGCCCGGCTCGGCGTGCTGCATGCGCGCGTGGCCGAGATCGCACTGCTTTCCCGCCGCGGTGACGGCCCCATGCGGACGCGCGCCACGATCGGCCTGGGCACCGGCGCGGTACGCCGCCACCCCGGACCGGACCCGGCCAACGGCGGTTACCAGCCACCGGAGCGGCACTGACCGGGAGACGGGGGGCGCTCCGTTCAAGACCCTCGATAAAATGCGGAGAAGATCCCCGGTTCGCGAGGAGTACCCGGATGCCGCAGGTCAGGCCCATGCGCGCGGACGCTCGGCGCAACTACGAGCGGTTGCTGCAGGTGGCGGCCGAGGCCTTCGCCGAGCGCGGGGAGAACGCGTCGCTCGACGACATCGCCAAGCGCGCCGGCGTCGGCTCCGGCACGCTCTACCGGCACTTCCCGACCCGGCAGGATCTGCTGGAGGCCGCGTACGTGGACCGGCTCCAGGCCATGGCGGCCCGGGCCGACGACTTCGCCGCCCAACTTCCGCCGGGGGAGGCGCTGGTGGAGTGGCTCAACGAGGTGTGTGTCGGGACGATCCAGGTGCGCGGCATGAAGGCGCTGCTGGGTTCAGCCGTCACCGACGGCAACTCCGTCACGGTCGCGGCCTGCGGCACCTGTCTGAAGGACGCGGCGCGACGGCTGGTGGAGGCAGCGCAGCGGGAGGGCAGCCTGCGCAAGGACATCGAGCCGATCGAGGTGCTGCGCCTGGCACATGGCGTGGCGTCGGCGTCGGAGCTGGCGAACGGGCAGGGGAAGCAGATCCGCCGCTACCTGTCCCTGCTGACGGAGGGGCTGCGGCCGGGCGCGGACGCCTGAGAAACCGGGCGCGCCCCCGCACTGAGGGGGGCGCCGCCGGCTGCCTTGCGACCGCTTACAGCGCCCGTGCCCCGGGATCGACCATGTTCCGCACCGTCCGCGCCTTCACGAACTCGCCCAGCGCCGTCATGTCCCACTCGCCGGAGAACTGCCGGACGAGCTTGGCCATCATCACGCCCGTCTGCGGCTCGGCGTGGGTGAGGTCGAAGCGGACCAACTCCTCTCCCGTGGCCGCGTCCACCAGGCGGCAATACGCCTTGGCGACCTCGGTGAACTTCTGGCCGGAGAAGGAGTTGACCGTGAAGACCAGACCGGTGACCTCCTGGGGGAGCCGGCCGAGGTCGACCGTGATCACCTCGTCGTCGCCCCCGCCCTCGCCGGTGAGGTTGTCACCGGAGTGCTTGATCGCGCCGTTCAGGATCGTCAGCTTGCCGAAGTAGCAGCTGTCGATGGGGTTGCGCTGCGGGCCGTAGGCGATGACCGAGGCGTCCAGGTCGATGTCCTTGCCGCGGAACGCGGGCTCCCAGCCCAGGCCCATCTGCACCAGGGAGAGCAGCGGGCGGCCGCCCTTGACCAGGGACACGGTCTGGTTCTTCTGGAGGCTGACCCGGCCCTTGTCCAGATTGATCTTTCCGGCGCCGGGCGCCGGGGCGGGCGGAGCGGCCGGGGCGGGCGGTGTGACCGGGGCCGGCGGTGTGACCGGTGCCTGTGCGGCGGGCGCCGGCGGAGCGGCCGGCCGCTGCGGCGTGGCGGTGGGGGCGGCGGCGGGCTCTTCCACCGTCACGCCGAAGTCCGTCGCGATGCCGGCCAGCCCGTTGGCGTACCCCTGGCCGACTGCGCGGGCCTTCCAGGCGCCGCCCCTGCGGTAGATCTCCACGACCACCAGTGCCGTCTCGGTGCCGAGTTGCGGCGGCGTGAACGTGGCCAGGGCGGAGCCGCCGTCCGCATCCCGGATCGTGGCCGTCGGCTCGATGCCCTGGAAGGTCTGGCCGGCGGCGTCCGGGCTGGCCGTGACCACGATCTTCTCGATGTCCGGCGGCACTGCGGCGGTGTCGACCGTGATCGCGTCGGGCGCCGCGCCGCCGCCGGACGTGTACGTCACGCCCGGCCCGGCGGGCTGGTTGTAGAAGATGAAGTCGTCGTCGGAGCGCACCTTGCCGTCGGCGGTGAGCAGCAGGCCCGACACGTCGAGCCGCACCGGCGCGGCGACGTCCACCGTCACGCGGGCGGCCGACAGAGGGATGTTCGAGCCAGGGGTCATAGCTGTCATGCCGGGTGAACGAACGACACCGCTTTACCGTTCCCTTACCGACGCCCCGACGGCCCATTGCCGCCCCCCGATCGGCTCAGGGCACTACGACGATCTTGCGCCCCACTCCTGCCGCGAACTGCTCCAATGCCTCGGGATATCGCTCCAGCGGTATCCGGTCGCTGATGAACACCTCCGGGTCCAGTACCCCGTTCGCGAACAGCTCGGCCGCCCGTTCGAAGCTGTGCAGCACCGCCATGGAGCCGGTGATGGTGATCTCCTGGTTGTAGATCCGGTACGGGTCGATCGTCACGCGGGTCGCGTAGTCGGCGACGCCGAACTGCAGGAACGTGCCCGCCTTCGCCACCCGGTCCAGGCCGTCCTGGATCGCCGCCGCGTTGCCCGTCGCGTCGACGACCACGTCCCAGCCCTGGGGCCGGTCCAGTTCGTCCGCGCTGCCCGCCGCGCCCGAGACGCCGAGCCCGCGGGCGGTCTCCAGGCGGGCCGCGTTGACGTCCACCACGTCCACGCTCGCCGCACCGGTGCGCTTGGCCAGCTCCAGCATCATCAGGCCCATGGTCCCGGAGCCGTAGATCAGGACGTGCGCGCCGAGGCGGGACCGCAGGACGTCGTAGCCGCGCACCGCGCAGGACAGGGGTTCCACCAGGGCCGCGTCCTCGGTGCGCACGTGTTCGGGCAGCTTCACGCAGTTCGCCACGGGCGCCACCGCGTACCGGGCCGCACCGCCCGCCGTGGTCACGCCGATCGCGGCCCAGCGCTCGCACAGGTTGTTGTGGCCGGTGCGGCAGTAACGGCACTCGTAGCAGTACAGGGAGGGGTCCACGGCCACCCGGTCGCCGACCGCGACCTCCGTGACCTGGGTGCCGACCCCGACCACCTCGCCCGCGAACTCGTGGCCGGGCACGATCGGCAGCTTGGGCGCGAACTCGCCCTGGAGGATGTGCAGGTCCGTGCCGCACAGGCCGCAGGCGGCGACCTCGACGACGACCTCACGGGGCGCTGGCGTCGGGTCCGGGACCTCGGTGACGACGGCGCGGCCCACGGACTCGATGACGGCGGCCTTCATTTCACGGCTCCCAACGACAGGCCCTGGACCAGCTTGTCCTGGGCGGCGAACCCCGCGGCGAGCACCGGCAGGGAGACGACGAGCGACGCGGCGCACACCTTGGCCAGGAACAGGCCCTGGCTGGTGATGAAGCCGGTCAGGAAGACGGGGGCGGTCTCGGCGACCACGCCCGTCAGGACTCGGGCGAAGAGCAGTTCGTTCCAGCTGAAGATGAAGCAGATCAGGGCCGTCGCGGCGATGCCGGGCAGGGCGATGGGTGCCACCACGCGCGCGAGGATCACCGGCAGACGGGCGCCGTCCACCCTCGCCGCCTCGATGACGGCCACCGGCACCTCGGCCAGGAAGGACTGCATCATCCAGACCGCGATCGGCAGGTTCATGGACGTGTAGAGGATGACCAGCAGCCAGATGTCGTCGAGCATCCCGGTGTTCTTGGCGAACAGGTAGATCGGGAGCAGGCCCGCAACGGCGGGCAGCATCTTCGTGGACAGGAAGAAGAACAGGACGTTCGTCCACTTCCGCACCGGCCGGATCGACAGCGCGTAAGCCGCCGGGAGGGCGAGCAGCAGCACGCACACCGTCGATACGACGGACGCCACCGTGGAGTTGATCAGCGCGGGCCACGGGCTCGCCCCGCCGCCGGTGCCGAAGAACTCGCGGTAGCCGTCCAGGGTGAGGGAGGCGGTGAAGGACGGTGGGTTGGTCGCCGCGTCCGACTCGGAGTGGAAGGACGTCAGGGCCATCCACGCGACGGGCAGGAAGAAGACGACGCCGGCCAGCCAGGCCACCAGGCCCAGGCCGTGTCCCCTGCGTACCTTGCGCTGGACGTCGGTTGCGCTCATGCGCGGGACACCTCCTCGCGGAACAGGGACGACACCACGCGCAGGGCGAAGGTCGCGATGACGATCGAGCCGATGACCACCAGGACGCCCGCGGCCGAGGCGAGGCCGTTCTCGTGGGCCTGGTAGAAGCTCTGGTAGACGGTGTAGGGCAGGTTGGCGGTGCCGAGGCCGCCGGAGGTGATCGTGAACACCGCGTCGAAGTTCTGCACGATGTAGATCGAGCCCAGCAGGGCGCCGAGTTCGAGGTAACGACGCAGATGGGGCAGGGTGAGGTGGCGGAAGATCTGCCAGTCGCCGGCGCCGTCGACGCGTGCGGCCTCGATCTGCTGCTGGTCCCGGCTCTGCAGTCCGGCCAGCAGGATCAGCATCATGAACGGTGTCCACTGCCACACCAGTGAGGCCTCGACCGCGAGCAGCGGGGTGTTCGAGATCCAGTCCGGCTGTGGGCCGCCCACATAGTGCAACAACCCATTGAGCAGGCCGTATTCGGGGTTGTAGAGCACATGCTTCCAGAGCAGGGCCGCGGCCACGGGCACCACCAGGAAGGGTGTGATCAGCAGGGTGCGGACGACACCCCGGCCGCGGAACCTGCGGTCCAGCAGCAGGGCGAGTGCCAGGCCGAGGACCAGGCTGGCCAGCACCACCGCCACCGTGAGCAGCACGGTCGTCCACACCGAGTGGCGCAGGCCGGCGTCGGTCAGCACCTGGCGGTAGTTGTCCAGGCCGGTGAAACGGCGGGCCTTGGGGTAGAGGGCGTTCCAGTCGAAGAAGGAGATCACCAGCGTGGCCACGAACGGCAGCTGGGTCACCACGATCATGAAGACTAGGGCCGGCAGGAGGGGGGCCCGGGTGGCCCAGGCGCGCAGCCGGGCCGGGGGCTGCTTCACCGCACGTACGGGGGTGGTCGCGAGGGGAGCCGTCGTCGCTGTCATCGTCCCTCGTACTCCTTGGCGATCTTCTCGGCGAGCTGCTGGGACCCCTTCAGGGCCGACTCGACGGACTGGCGTCCGGCGATGGCCGCGCTGATCTCCTGGGAGACCTTGGTGCCGAGGTCGGTGAACTCGGGGATGTCGACGAACTGGATGCCGGGAGCGGGGCGCGGTTGCACGCCGGGGTCGTTCGGGCGGGCGCTCTCGATCGCCTCCTTGGTCATCTCCTGGAAGGCGGCGGCCGACCTGCGGTAATCGGCGTTCGTGTAGGTCGACGCCCGCTTGCCGGCCGGGACGTTCGGCCAGCCGCTGGTCTCGCCGACCAGCTGCTCGTATCCCTTGCCCGACGCCCAGGAGACGAACTTCCAGGCCTTGTCGGGGTTGCGGGAGGCCTTCTGGATGCCCCAGGCCCAGGTGTAGAGCCAGCCGGAGGAGCTGGTCTTCTCCACCGGGGCGGGGGTGTAACCGAGTCTGCCCTTGACCGGCGACTTGTCCGCCTCCAGCAGACCGGCCGCGGACGTGGCGTCGTACCACATGGCGACCTTGCCCTGGGTCATGTCGTTGAGGCACTCGGCGAAGCCGGACTGGGCCGCGCCGGACTCACCGTGCCGGCGGACGAGATCGACATAGAACTTTGTCGCCTTCCCGAACTCGGGCGAGTCCAGGCGGGCCTTCCAGTCCTTGTCGAACCAGGTGCCGCCGAAGGTGTTCACGACGGTGGTGAGCGGCGCCATCAGCTCACCCCAGCCGGGCAGCCCGCGCAGGCAGATGCCCTTCATGCCGGGCCGTGCGCCGTCCGCCTGGGCGGCGAGGTCCGCGACCTGCTGCCAGGTCGGACGGGCCGGCATGGTCAGACCCTTCGCCGCGAACACGTCCTTGCGGTACATCAGGAAGGACGACTCGCCGTAGAAGGGCTGCCCGTAGAGCTTGCCGTCGTCGCCGGTCAGGGACTGGCGCATGGGCTTCAGCACGTCCTGTTCGTCGTACGCCCGGTCCTTCGTGACGTACGCGTCCATGTCGTGCAGCCAGCCGTTGCGGGCGTAGATCGGTATCTCGTAGTTGGACAGGGTGGCCACGTCGTACTGGCCGGCCTGGTTGGCGAAGTCCTGGCTGATCTTGTCGCGGACGTCGTTCTCGGGCAGGACCGTGAAGTTGACCTTGATGCCGGTCTCCTTCGTGAAGTGCGCGGCGGTCAGCTTCTGCAGCTCGGTCATCTGGGGGTTGTTGACCATCAGCACGTTGATGGAGTCGCCGCCGGAACCGGTCCCGCCCGCACCGGCCCAGCAGCCGGAGAGCAGCGGGGCGAGCAGCGTCCCTGCGGCGGCCATGGCGAGCGTGGCTCGGGGCCTCCGTCGGCTCGGGGTGCGCATGGATCGCTCCTGGATGTATCGGGATATAAGGGGCAGGGATTGATGCGAACAGCCCTGGAGGTGGGCGGTTTGTTTTTCAGACCCGGATGACCTGCGGGCCCAGCAGGGAGTAGCGGTGGGCCTCGGCCGCCGGAAGCAGGGTGCTCGTCACGATCGCCTCCAGCGCGCCGACCTCGGCGAACCGGCAGAAGCTGGCCGCCCCGAACTTGGTGTGCACGCCCGCGAAGACGGTGCGCCGGGCCGCCCTGATGGCCTGGGCCTTGACCTCGCTGACCGCGGGGTCGGGGGTGGTCAGGCCGTGTTCGCGGGAGATGCCGTTGGCGCCGATGTAGGCGAGGTCGACCACGAAGCCGGCCAGCATCCTGGTCGTCCAGTGGTCGACGGTGGCCAGCGTGCCGGCGCGGACCCGCCCGCCGAGGAGCAGGACCGAGATGTGCTCGGTCTCGGCGAGAGCGCCCGCGACCGGCAGGGACGCGGTGACCACGGTCAGCGGCCGGTCGGTGGGCAGGGCCTCGGCGATGAGCTGCGGGGTGAAGCCCTCGTCCACGAAGACCGTCTCCGCGTCCCCGAGCAGCTCGGCCGCGGCGGCCGCGATCCTGCGCTTCTCGGGGACGTGGCTGGTGGCGCGGAAGGCGAGCGTCGTCTCGAAGCCGGCGCTCTCCACCGGGTAGGCGCCACCGTGCGTACGACGGACCAGACCGTGGTCCTCCAGCGCGCGCAGATCGCGCCGGATGGTCTCCTTGGCCACGCCCAGCTCGGCGGCGAGCACGGTGACGTCGACCGAGCCGGTGGCGCGCGCCGCCCGCACGATCTCGCGCTGGCGTTCTTCCGCCGTCCTCGTGCTCATGTCGTCACCCGCTTTCCTCCGGAGCTGCCCGTTCGGGCCATGGGGGAAGTTCTACAGCGGGTGTGCGGCGCTGACCAGGCCTGTTGCGGGCCCGATAGCGCCCGTGTGTGCCCGTTCACGGTGCGGTGTGCCCGCCTCGGACCTGCGCGGCTGTGCGGGCGGGCGTGGGAGCGGGCGGGCCGGATGCCCGAACACGGCGGCGGGCGGGCCCGTTCGGTGCCCGCCCGCCGCCGTGAGCGATCGTTTTCCGCCGCCCGGGGAGGCTCAGTACGGCCAGATCGGCGGATCGTTCACGAAGTGGCCGCCCAGATGGGTGTGGGCCGGGTTCTCCGGGTCCAGCTCGCCCTGGTCGGCGGTCAGCTTCTCGGCGTACGGCTCGGAGTCGTCCTGGGGCTCGTAGCCGAGTGCCCGCGCGGTCGTGAGGTCCCACCACAGGCGGGTGTTGGCAGAGGAGCCGTAGACGACCGTGTGGCCGACCCCCTCGGCGGTCAGGGCCGCGTGGAAGAGACGGGCGCCGTCGGCCGGGCTCATCCACACCGAGAGCATGCGCACGCCGGTCGGCTCCGGGAAGCAGGAGCCGATGCGCACGGAGACGGTCTCCAGACCGTGCTTGTCCCAGTAGAGCTGTGCCAGGTCCTCGCCGAAGGACTTCGACAGCCCGTAGAAGGTGTCCGGGCGGCGCGGGGTGTCGACCGGGATCAGCGGGTCGTCCGCGCGCGGGGCCGGGGTGAAGCCGACGGCGTGGTTGGAGGAGGCGAAGACGATCCGCGGCACGCCTTCCAGGCGGGCGGCCTCGTACAGGTTGTAGGTGCCCTCGATGTTCGATTTCACGATCTTCTCGAAGGGCGCCTCCAGGGAGATGCCCGCGAGGTGCAGGATCGCGTCCACGTTCCGCACCGCCTCGCGCAGCGCCTCCTTGTCGGTGAGGTCCGCGGTGATCGCGTCCGGCGCGTCCTGGAGGGGGCGCACGTCGAACAGGCGCAGCGTGTAGCCGTACTCCGGCAGCAGGGACCGCATCAGGGTGCCGAGCCCGCCGGCGGCGCCGGTGAGCAGAACGGTGCGGGGAGCGGGCATCCTCGGTCTCCTTGCTGTTCTTGGCGATGTCCTGACCGGCGGGCGTATCCGTGGACGCAATTCACATGCATGGACACGCTAGAGAGGGCCGCGGTGCCGGGTCAAGTGTGCCGTGGAGTGCGGAAATCCGCTGCTGTGTCGGGGGTTTGGCCGCTTGACCGCCCTTGAGAAGGCCCCGTAGCGTGAAGCCGTTCAGAAATATGGACTCTGATCAGCCACATGCACCGATGGCATGCACCGACAGGGAGCGCCCGTGACGCCAGCCCCTCTCGCCGCCCGGCTCCGCGACCCGAGCGGGCCGCTGTTCTTCCCCGTCACGGCCTACGGCCCGGACGGCTCCGTGGACCTCGACGCCTACCGCACCCATGTGCGCCGGGGCGTCGCGGCCGGTGCCGCCGCCGTGTTCACCTGCTGCGGCACCGGGGAGTTCCACGCGCTGCTGCCGGAGGAGTTCGAGGACTGCGTCCGGGCGGCAGTGGAGGCGGCCGGGACGGGAGCGGCCGGGACGGGGGTCCCACCCGGTCGGGCGGAGCCGGGAGCTCGGGGGCGCGTCCCGGTGATCGCGGGCGTCGGCTACGGCACCGCGCTCGCCGTCCGCTACGCGCGTCTCGCCGAGGGCGCGGGCGCGGACGGGCTCCTCGCCATGCCGCCGTACCTCGTGCTCGCCGCCCAGGAGGGGCTGCTGCGGCACTACCGGGAGATCGCCGCGGCCACCGCCCTGCCGGTGATCGTCTACCAGCGGGACAACGCCGTCCTCACCCCGCGAACCGTGGTCGAACTCGCCCGCACCGACGGCGTCATCGGCCTCAAGGACGGCCTGGGCGACCTGGACCTCCTGCAGCGGATCGTCAGCGCCGTCCGCACCGAGGTCCCCGGCGACTTCCTGTACTTCAACGGCCTGCCCACCGCCGAGCAGACCCAGCTCGCCTACCGCGCCCTCGGCATCCCCCTGTACTCCTCGGCCGTCTTCTGCTTCGCCCCCGAGATCGCCCTCGCCTTCCACCGGGCCCTGGAGACGGACGACCAGGACACCGTGCGCCGCCTCCTGGACGGCTTCTACCGCCCGTTCGTGGAGCTGCGCGCCCAGGGCCGCGGTTACGCCGTCTCGCTCGTCAAGGCGGGCGTACGGCTGCGCGGCCTCGACGTGGGCGAGGTCCGGCCCCCGCTGCACGAGCCGGCCGAGGAGCATGTCAAACAGCTCGCCCAGCTGATCGAGCGTGGATACGCGCTGCTGGAGGAGGACGCGTGAAGGCATCGGCGTTCGTCTACCCCTGGGACGTCAACGGGGACCCGGAGGCCCCCGCCCGCATCGCCGCACTCGGCGTCGAGCAGGTGACCCTCGCGTCCGCCTACCACTCCACCCGCGCCCTGACCCCCCGCCACCCGCGCCACCGCATCGTCACCGCCGAGTACGCGGCCGTCCTGTACCCCGTCGGCAACCGCTGGGCGGGCCGCGGCCTGCGACCGTGCCCGGCCGGGCGCTGGGCCCCCGGGAACGCCTGGGAAGAGGCCGCCGAGGCGCTCACCGCCGCCGGTCTCGAGGTGCACACCTGGGCCGTCCTCGCGCACAACTCCCGCATGGGCGCCGAAAATCCGGACACCTCGGTCGTCAACGCCTACGGTGACCACTACCCGTGGGCCCCCTGCATCGCCCAGCCCGCCACGCGCGCGTACCTGGTCGACCTGGCCGCCGAGGCCGCCGTGCGACCGGGCGCGCGGGGCACCGAACTGGAGTCCCTGGGCTGGTACGGCCTGCAGCACCTGCACGCCCACGACAAGACCTCCGGGGTCGGCCTCGGGGACGCCGGGCAGTACCTGATGTCGCTCTGCTTCTGCCCGGTCTGCCGCGCCGGGTACGGCGAACAGGGAGTCGACGCCGAGGGGGTGGCGGCCGCCGTACGGGACGCCCTCGAGCCGCTGTGGCGCGGCGCGGCCGCCGACGGGGGCTGGCCGACGGTCGAGAAGCTCCTCGGCGAGGACAGGGCGGCCGCCACGCGCGCGTGGCGCGACACCACCGCCCGCACCCTCCAGGAGGAGGCCGTCACCGCCGTGCGCGCCGCCGCACCCGACGGCTTCCGGATCCTGCTGCACGCTGACCCGGTGCCGTACCACTGCGGCGCCAACGTGGGCGTCGACCCGGCCCACATCCTCTGCGTCGCGGACGGCGTGGTGGTGCCCTGCACGGGCGGTACGGCCCTGCTGGCGCCCTTCGCCGAGCAGGCGCGCGAGCACACGGTGCTGGCCGCCAACCTCACGGTGGTCTCCGGCATGGGCGGCAGCCCCGGCACGCTCGCGGCCGACGCGGCACGCGCGCGTGCCCAGGGCGCGACGGAACTGCGCCTGTATCACGCCGGGTTGGCGTCCGACGGGGACCTCACGGCGGTGCGCGAGGCGCTCGCCGCACGCTGAGCCGCGAGCGTGCCGGCCGTCAGGAACAGCGCCAGGCCGTACAGGCGCAACAGCGGACCCGGGCCGGCCGGTTCGATCAGGGCCGCCCCGACGGCCTGCCCACCACGTTCGGCGTGAAGATCAGCGTGTGCGCGGTGGCGCGGGCGCACCGCACCGATGAGTTTCCGGGAGCCGACCGGTCAGCCCTCCGTACAGGTAGCGCAACCACCAAGGAGCAGGCCATGACCGGCACGATCCTCGATCTCGGCCCCCAGACCCGGATGGTGGCGCGGCTCGCCGAGACCGTGACCGACGACCGGCTGGCGGCCCCCACACCGTGCCCGGGCCTGGCGGTGCGGAACCTGCTGGGCCACCTGCTGGGGCTGTCCGTCGCCTTTCGTGACGCCGCCCGCAAGGACCTCGGCGCGACGACCGACACCAACCCGAACGCCGCCGTCCCGGACGTCGGACCCGGCTGGCGCGAGGAGCTGCCCAAGACGCTGGACGAACTCGCCGACGCCTGGCGCGACCCGTCCGCCTGGACCGGCATGACCCGTGCGGGCGGGATCGAGCTGCCCGGCGCGGTGGCGGGCGCGGTCGTCGCCGACGAACTGGTGATCCACGGCTGGGACCTGGCCCGCGCGACCGGGCAGCCCTACGCCCCCGACCCCGCCGCACTCGACTCCGCCCACGGCTTCCTCCTCGCCGCGGTCGACGCCCCGAACCGCGGCAACGGCCTCTTCGGCCCGGTCGTCCCGGTCCCACCGGAGGCTCCCCTGCTGGTCCGGGCGGTGGGCCTGAGCGGACGGGACCCGCAGTGGCGTCCGTAGGCGTCCCCGCCCCAAGGGGGAGCACGGCGCGGTCGGCCCCAGCGGCGGGGCTCCCGGCGGCGGCCGGCGGCCTGCCGGTTCCGGCGGACCGGCCGCTGCCGGCCCGCGCGGTGGGCCTGAGCGGCCCGGGTGCGGGGCGGCTGCCGTGGGGGCCCTGGACGCCGACCGCGCCGTCCGTCACGTCGGTGACGTCGCGTTCCCCGCCGCAACGGCCGCGTCGCCCCGGATTCCACTTGGTCAAGTGAGCCGGGGGAGGGCGCAGGGCGTCGTACGCTCCCTGCTATGCCGCTCACCCTCACCGTCCTCGGCACCGCCTCGCCGCACCCCGGCCCGGACCGGCCCTGCTCCGGGTACCTGGTGTCCGGTGGGGGAGCCGAGGTGTGGGTGGACGCGGGACCCGGTACGTTCGCCGCGTTGCAGCGGCACACGGACCCCGCCCGGCTCACCGCGATCTGGATCTCGCATCTGCACGCCGACCACAGCGCCGACCTGCTCGCCGCCGCCTACGCCTTCGCCTTCGGCGGGATGACCCCGCCCGCACCCATCCCCGTGTATGCGCCGCAGGACTGCGCGCGGCGGCTGGCCGGCTTCTTCGGCCGCCCGGACGTCCAGTTCCTGAAGGGCCTCTTCGACTTCCGGGACCTGTACGACGGCCACGACGTCCGGCACTGGAACCTCCGCCTGACCACCCGCGCCGTCGTCCACGACACCGAGGCGTACGGACTGCGCGCCGAGTCCCAGGGCAGCGTGCTGGCGTACTCGGGAGACAGCGGCCCCTGCCCCGCGCTCACCGAACTCGCCTCCCGCGCCGACCTGTTCCTGTGCGAGGCGGACATCGACGCGCATCACGAACGCGAACAGTTCCAACAGGTTCATCTGACGCCGGAGGACGCCGGGCGCGTCGCCCGTGACGCGCGCGTACGGGAGCTGCTCGTCACCCACGTCGGACCCACGCTCACCAGGGAAGCGGCGACCGGGCGTGCCGCCGTCGCCTCGGGCCGGCCGACCCGCACCGCCGTCGAGGGCGACACCCACACCCTCTGAACCGCCCGGCCCGGCATCGCCGTTCTCTCCCGGCCCCAGCCGCCTCGACTTCCTTTGTCAGAAGCATTGACGAAACACGGGCCCCTTCCTACCTTCAACCGCGTCGTACTTCGTACGTCATATATGAGACGCGATATGTGAGATCCGAGAGGGCCGCATGACCTCTGTGCCCATCCCGATCCCGTCCCGCACGCAGTACGTGCTGGACGCGATCAGACACCGCATCCTGACGGGGCGGCTGACGCCCGGCCAGGCCCTGGTCGAGACGGCGCTGGCCGCGCAGTTCGGGGTGTCCAAGACCCCGGTTCGAGAGGCGCTGAAGACCCTCGCCGGGACCGGTCTCGTCGTGATGAGCCAGTACAAGGGCGTCACGGTGCGCATGGTGGACGCGGACATGGCGCGCGAGGTCTACGACGTGCGGCTGCTGCTGGAACCCGAAGCCCTGCGCCGGGCGGTGCGGCGCGGGGCGCCCCTCGACGCCGCCCGCGACGCGCTCACCCGGGCCGACGCCGCCACCGACGCCGCCGAACGCTCCCTCGCCAACCGCGAGTTCCACCGCGCCCTCTACCTGCCGTGCGGCAACCCGCTGCTCGGCCGGATGCTGGACGAGGTCCGCGACCAGGCGGCGCTCGTCTCGGCCGTCGCCTGGGCGGCCGACCCCTCCTGGGAGCGGGAGGCCGCCGAGCACCGGGAGATCCTGCGGCTCGCGCTGGACGGCGACGCGGCCGGCGCCGCGAGCGCCCTGCACGCCCACATCGCGTCCTTCGTGCGGCGAGCTTTCCCCGAGCCCCACCCAGAGGGAGGTCATCCATGAGCAGCCTGACGTTCGAGACCCAACGGGCGGCCCTGGCCGACGTGGTGGCCATCCCGGTGACTCCCTTCGCCGAGGACGGCTCCGTCGAGCAGGACACCCACCGGGCCCTGCTGCGCCGCCTGCTCGACGGCGGGATCACCACCCTCACCCCGAACGGCAACACCGGCGAGTTCTACGCCCTCACCCCCGAAGAGCGCCGCCTGGTCACCGAGGTGACCGTCGACGAGGCCGGCGACCGTGCCGTGATCCTCGTGGGTGTCGGGCACGACCTGCCCACCGCGATCGCCTCCGCCCGGCACGCCCACGGCCTCGGCGCCCGGATGGTGATGGTGCACCAGCCCGTGCACCCGTACGTCTCGGCCGCCGGCTGGGTCGACTACCACCGCGCCATCGCCGAGGCCGTGCCCGAACTCGGCGTCGTCCCCTACATCCGCAACGCCCAGCTGCCCGGCGCCCGCCTCACCGAACTCGCCGACCACTGCCCGAACGTCATCGGCGTGAAGTACGCCGTCCCGGACGCCGCACGCTTCGCGGCCTTCGCGCGGGACGCCGGCCTGGACCGCTTCGTGTGGGTGGCCGGGCTCGCCGAACCGTACGCCCCCTCCTACTTCTCCGCCGGCGCCACCGGCTTCACCTCGGGCCTCGTGAACGTCGCCCCGGCCGTCCCGCTGCACATGATCGAAGCACTGCGCTCCGGTGACTACCCGGCCGCCATGAAGGTCTGGGAGCACGTCCGCCGCTTCGAGGAACTGCGCGCCGCCCACGGTTCCGCCAACAACGTCGCCGTCGTCAAGGAGGCCCTCGCCGCCCTCGGCCTGTGCCGCAGGGACGTCCGCCCGCCGAGCAGGCCGCTGCCCGAGGACGAGCGCGCCGAGGTCGCCGCCATCGCCGCCGGATGGTCCCTGTGAACGCGCCGCGCAGGAACCCGGAGGAACTGAGGAGCCACCAGTGGTACGGCACCGAAGGCCTGCGCTCCTTCAGCCACCGCGCCCGCACCCGCCAGCTCGGCTACCTGCCCGAGGAACACCTCGGCAAGCCGGCCGTCGCCATCCTCAACACCTGGTCCGACATCAACCCCTGCCACGTCCATCTGCGCGACCGGGCCCAGGCCGTCAAGCGCGGGGTGTGGCAGGCCGGCGGCTTCCCGCTGGAGTTCCCGGTCTCCACCCTCAGCGAGACCTTCCAGAAGCCGACCCCGATGCTCTACCGCAACATGCTCGCGATGGAGACCGAGGAACTGCTGCGGTCGTACCCCGTCGACGGCGCCGTGCTCATGGGCGGCTGCGACAAGTCGACCCCCGCCCTCCTCATGGGCGCCGCCTCCGCCGACCTGCCGGCCGTGTTCGTACCGGCCGGGCCCATGCTCCCGGGCCACTGGCGGGGTGAGGTCCTCGGCTCCGGCACCGACATGTGGAAGTACTGGGACGACAAGCGGGCCGGCCTCATCGGCGACTGCGAGATGACCGAGCTGGAGAGCGGCCTGGCCCGCTCGCCCGGCCACTGCATGACCATGGGCACGGCGTCCACGCTGACCGCGGCCGCCGAGGCGCTCGGCGTCACCGTGCCGGGCGCGTCCAGCATCCCGGCGGTGGACTCGGGACACGAGCGGATGGCGGCCCGGGCGGGCCGGACGATCGTCGAACTGGTCGCCAAGGACCGCAGGCCGAGCGACATCCTCACCCGTGAGGCCTTCGAGGACGCGGTCACCACCGTCCTCGGGCTCGGCGGCTCCACCAACGCCGTGATCCACCTGATCGCCATGGCGGGCCGGGCAGGGGTGAGGCTGACCCTGGACGACTTCGACCGCATCGCCCGCACGGTCCCGGTCCTCGCCGACGTCCGGCCCGGCGGACAGCGCTACCTGATGGAGGACTTCCACTTCGCGGGCGGCCTGCCCGGCTTCCTCTCCCGCATCCCGGACCTGCTCCACCTCGACCGGCCGACGGTGTCGTACGACACCCTGCGCGAGCAACTGCGAGGCGCGCGGGTACACAACGACGACGTCATCCGCACCCGCGACAACCCGGCCGCCGGGGAGGGCGGGGTCGCCGTCCTGCGCGGCAACCTCTGCCCGGACGGCGCCGTCATCAAGCACATCGCCGCCGAGCCCCACCTGCTCGAGCACACCGGCCCCGCGGTCGTCTTCGACGACTACAGGACGATGCAGCGCACCATCGACGACCCCGCCCTCGGCATCACCGCCGACAGTGTGCTGGTGCTCCGCAACGCCGGGCCCAAGGGCGGCCCGGGCATGCCCGAGTACGGGATGCTCCCCATCCCCGACCACCTGCTCAGACAGGGCGTACGGGACATGGTGCGCATCTCCGACGCCCGTATGAGCGGCACCAGTTACGGGGCCTGTGTGCTGCACGTGGCACCGGAGTCGTACGTCGGAGGCCCGCTGGCGCTGGTGCGCACCGGGGATCCCATCACCCTGGACGTCGGGGCCCGAACCCTCCACCTCCACGTGGACGACGAGGAGTTGGAGCGCAGGCGGGCCCAGTGGACACCGCCACCCGCCCGTTACGAGCGCGGCTACGGCGCCCTCTACAACGAGCAGATCACCCAGGCCGACACCGGCTGCGACTTCGAGTTCCTGGCCCGCCCGGGCAAGGTGCCGGACCCGTACGCCGGCTGACCCCCCGACCGGGTGAGGTCCCTCACCCGTGTGTAGAGAGCAAGCGCTTCCCGTCTCCCGCTGCACCGCCCGTCCGTCGCCCGACCACCGCGCCACGGACCCCCTTCGGGCGGCACCTCCCCACCGTGAACGGAGGACAGTCATGGCCCAAGCCGCAGCCGTGGTGAAACCGCCCGCGCCACCCCGGCGCCGTGCCTCCGCGACCCCGCGCAGGCTGCCGTACCTGCTGATCGCCCCGGCGGCCCTGTTCATGCTGGGCTTCGGTGGCCAACACCGCTGAGAGGCTGCTCTCCTGGACAGCGGCGGACCCGCGGCATCCGGTGCGCCGGCCGACCCGGTGGCTCACCCGTGGCGCCCTCGTGTCGAACAGCGCGTTCCGGCCCGACGGCACAGTGCTCGCCGTCACCGACGGCAAGGACACCACGCGTCTTTGGCGGATCGAGAACGGCCGGATCACCACACGCCTGGTCGTGGTGCGCACGATCGGCTCGGGAGCGGACCTCGCCTTCGGCCCGGACGGCCGGACCCTCACCTGGGGAAGCTCCGGTGATCTGGGCAATGCGAGGGGAGAGGTCCTGGGGCACATCGAGCTGTGGGACGTGAGCAACCCGAGAAGTCCCGTCTACAAGGGCACCTTCGCCTACGACACCGACAGCCCAGGGAGTTTCAAGCGGCCTGTCGTACAGCACCCAGGGGAAGAGGCCCCTGCCGGCCGCCGGCGGCAAGACCGTTGAGGTCTGGGACACCAACGCCTCGGACCTCACGTACATCCCGTGCAAGAGCATCGGTGACGTGATCACGAGGCCCGAGTGGGCGGCGTACGTCCCCGGTGAGCCGTACGACCCGCCGTGCCAATGACCCGGCCATCTGGCCGAATTGGAGTGTATCGATCGGATAAAAAGACTCGTTTTCCGGGTGTGATGCGCGTAGACAGTGCGTGACCTGGTGCAACAATCACCGACACATCCCGGAGTTTCCATGCGGAAGTCCCTCAGGGCGGCTGCCGTCGTCGCGGCCTGTACCGTCGCGGGCGGTGCCCTGTACGCGGCCGGCGCGGCCACCGCCGGTCCGTCCACGGCGAACTCGACCCACGAGCCCTACAACATCGGGCTCCTGGTGAAGGACATCGACACCTACTACGGCACCACCGCCGACAGCAACGGCGTCTACCAGGCGTCCCCGGACAGCCCGTACGCCAAGGACCTGGCGGGCATCGACGCCGATGCCAGGCGCTACATCGACAAGACGGCCCGCAAGGCGCACCGGCACGGCGAGAAGGCGGCCGTCGTCTTCGACATCGACGACACGCTGTTGCTCAGCCTCGACTACGAGAAGCGCTACAACTACACGTACAACGGCACCACCTGGGCCGACTACGTGAACAGGGCCGACCGTCCGGCCGTGTTCGGCAGCCCCGAGCTGGTCCGGTACGCCGAGTCCAAGGGCGTCGAGGTCTTCTACAACTCCGGTCTCAGCGAGGCGCAGCGCACCGCCGCCGTCGAGAACCTGAAGAAGATCGGCGCCGATGTGAACCTCGACGCCGACCACATGTTCCTCAAGGACAAGGCCAACCCGCCGGCCTACCTGGGCGACTGCGCCACCCCGGGCGCCTGGAACTGCACGACCGTGCAGTACAAGTCCGGCACCCGCAAGCACATCGAGGACGACCTCGGGTACGAGATCATCGCCAACTTCGGCGACCAGTACTCGGACCTGGACGGCGGGTACGCCGACCGCACGTACAAGCTGCCGAACCCGACCTACTTCGTCTCCTGACGATCACCCGTAGGTCCTGAGCAGCCGCTCGTACTCGGCCCCCGTCACGGCAGTACCGTGCCGTGACGGGGGCCGGCGGGCAGCGCGTAGTCCGTGGACGTCGTCCACTGGCCCGACGCGAGATCGGTGGTATCGGTGGTCTCGACGGGCACGTAACCGCGCAGGCCGTACTCGTCGATGAACAGGGACCACTTCTTCCCGGTGTTCGGCCTGAACACCGCCGGCCCGTCGCCCCGCTGGATCGAGCCGCTGCCGATGCGGTCGGAGACGAAGTCGTACGACGTGCCGGTCGGGTCCCGTGACTTCTCCGCGGTGCTGGACTTCGAGCACGGGGAGCCGGAGCTCGGATCCCGCTCGTCCTTCGTGAACCGGTAGTACGTCTTCCCGTCCTTGATCACCGCATGGCGGACCGAACCCGATTCCGTAACACGGTGAAAACCTGAAACGGGTTCAACGGGGGAACAATCCAGCCAGCATCCGCACACCGCTCATCAGGCAACGAGGAGTACGACCATGTCCGAGACGCAGAAGGTGGAACCACGGCAGAGCGCCGCACCACCTGCTGGGAACAGCGTCGACCGGTACTTCAGAATCTCCGAACGGGGATCCACCTTCGGCCGGGAGATACGCGGCGGTCTGGCCACGTTCTTCACCATGGCCTACATCCTTGTCCTGAATCCGATCATCCTGGGCAGCGCCAAGGACAAGTTCGGCCACTCCCTCGACACCGGCCAACTCGTCACCGCCACCGCGCTGGTGGCCTGTGTGATGACGATCATCATGGGCGTCGGCGGCAACCTCCCGCTCGCCATCGCCGCCGGGCTCGGTCTCAACGCCGTCGTCGCCTTCCAGCTGGCCCCGCTGATGAGCTGGGCGGACGCGATGGGCCTCGTCGTCCTCGAAGGCCTGATCATCTGCCTCCTGGTCGTCACCGGACTCCGGAAGGCGATCATGAACGCGATACCGCAGCAGCTGAAGCAGGCCATCGGCGTCGGCATCGGCCTGTTCATCGCCTTCATCGGCTTTGTGGACGCCGGGTTCGTCAGCCGGATCCCGGACGTCGCGCACACCACCGTGCCCGTGCAACTCGGCGCCGTCGGGCGCCTCACCGGCTGGCCCGTCCTCGTCTTCTGTCTCGGCGTCCTGCTGACCATCGCGCTGCTCGCCCGCAAGGTGAAGGGCGCGATCCTCATCAGCATTGTGACGATGACCGTCGTCGCGATCGTCATCAACGCCGTCGCGGACATCAAGAGCTGGGGCCTGACCACGCCGAAGGTCCCTGACAAGATCGTCGCGGCCCCGGACTTCGGGCTCATCGGTCACTTCAGCCTGTTCGGCGGCTTCGCCAAGGCCGGCGTGCTCACCGCCGTCCTGCTGGTCTTCACCCTGATCCTGTCCGACTTCTTCGACGCCATGGGCACGATCGTCGGCATCAGCGCCGAGGCCGGACTGCTCGACGAGCAGGGGCAGGTGCCCGGCATCGGCCGGGTGCTGTTCATCGACGGCGCCGCCGCCGTCGCCGGCGGTGTCGGTTCCGCCTCCTCCAACACCGCCTACATCGAGTCCGCGGCCGGTGTCGGCGAGGGCGCCCGCACCGGTTTCGCCAACCTGGTCACCGGCGGGCTCTTCGGCCTCGCGCTCTTCCTCACCCCGCTGCTGACGATCGTTCCGCTGCAGGCGGCGGCGCCCGCGCTGATCGCGGTGGGCTTCCTGATGATGACCCACGTCAAGCACATCGACTGGGACAAGTACGAGATCGCCATCCCGGCGTTCCTCACCATCGCCGCGATGCCGTTCACGTACTCCATCACCGACGGCATCGGCGCGGGCTTCCTGTCCTACGTGCTCATCAAGACGGTCCTCGGCAAGGCCAAGGAGGTCAACTGGCTGCTGTGGGCCGTGTCGGCGCTGTTCCTCGTCTACTTCGCGATCGACCCGGTGGAGCAGATCCTCGGAGTCAAGTGAGGTCGAGGGTCTGTCCGGCGGATCAGGCCGGCTCCGGGCAACGGTGTCTTGCCGGTACGGACGGGCGTGCCATGCCCCGCGATTCCGGCATGATCCGCCGGACAGGCCCAAGGGGGCCCTGGGGGGCGGTTCCGCAGAACCGCCCCCTGCGTGCGCACCTACTCGAGTGCCGCCCGCATCATCGCCCTGGCCACCGGCGCCGCCAATCCGTTGCCGCTGACCTCCGACCGAGCCGCATCGGACTGCTCGACCATCACGGCGACAGCGACCTCCTTGCCGCTGCTGTCCGACTTGCCGTAGGACGTGAACCAGGCGTACGGCGTCTTGCTGTTGTTCTCACCGTGCTGCGCGGTACCGGTCTTGCCGCCCACGGTCACCCCGTCGATCAGCGCGTTCGTACCGGTGCCGTCCTTGACCACCGTCTCCATCGCCGACTGCAACTGCTCGGCCGTGCCGGCGCTGACGATCTGCCGTGTGCTCGCGCTGTCGTCGTAGTCCTTCACCACATCACCGCCACTGTCGGTGATCCGCGCGACCATGTGCGGCGACACCGATTTCCCGCCGTTGGCAATGGCCGCCGACACCATGGCCATCTGGAGCGGGGTCGCGGTGACGTCGAACTGGCCGATGCCGGAGAGGGCGGTCTGGGCCTTGTCCATGCCCGACGGGTACACGCTGGCGTAGGCCCGTACCGGCACGTCCTGCGCGGCGTCGTTGAAGCCGAACTTCTCGGCCATGGCCTTCACCTTGTCCTGCCCGAGCCGGACGGCCATCCTGCCGAAGACGTTGTTGCAGGAGTACCGCAGGGCGGTGCGGATCGAGGCGTTCCTGCACGGAGCCGACTTGTTCTCGTTCGACAGCACCCTCGTCGTACCGGGCAGTGTGTACGGGTCGGGGCTGTCGGTGGGGTCGCCCACGTTCTCGTACAGCCCGTCCTCCAGCGCGGCCGCCGCCACGACCAGCTTGAACGTGGAGCCCGGCGGCAGCGGCTGGCGCAACGCGCGGTTGGTGAGCGGCTTGTCCTTGTCCGCGTTCAGCTTCTTCCAGGCCGCCCCGGCCGTGTTCGCGTCGGTGAGCTGCGAGGGGTCGTACGACGGGGTCGACACCACCGCGAGGATCTTGCCGGTCTTCGGGTCGATGGCGACGGCCGCGCCCTTGTTGCCGCCGAGCGCGTCGTACGCCGCCTTCTGCACGGCGGGGTCGATGGTCGTGAGCACGTTGCCCGGCTCGGCGCGCTCACCGGTGATCGTGTCCATCACGGTCTTCAGCTGGTTGTCCGTGCCGTTGAGCAGGTCCGCGTAGATGCCCTCCAGCTGGGTCGGTGCGTAGGCCTGCGAGGCGTAGCCCGTCACCGCCGCGTACAGCGTGCCGTTCCTGTACGTCCGCTTGTACGCGAGGTCGCCGCCCTTCGTCCGTGCCGAGCCGGTGATCGAGTTCCCGGCCACGATGATGTTCCCGAGCGGCTGTGAGTACGTCTCGATCGCGTTCCGCCGGTTGTCGTTGTCTTCCGCGAGGGCCTTGCCGTCGTAGAACTGCACCCAGGTCGCCCTGACCAGCAGAGCGAGCACGAGGAGCAGGGCGAAGACGGACGCCCGCCTGATCGTCTTGTTCATCCCGCCCGTGAAGACGATCGGGACCGGGGCAATCGTTCCCCTACGCCCCCTTTTCTCATCGCGCGTTCAGAAAGCCGGCCTCGCACGCGGCGATCACCGCCTGTGTCCGGTCCCGGGTGCCCGTCCTGGCCGGTACCGCCGCTACGTGCGACGTCACGGTGGCGGGGCCGACGTCCAAGCGCCGGGCCATCGCCGCGTCGGTCGGCCCGGCGGCCCTGTGCCGCAGCACCTCGCTCTCGCGCCCCGTGAGCCTGCTCTCACCCACGCCGGGGGTGCGGGGCCCGGCGCGTGTGCGGGGACGCGAGGGCCCGTACGGCCGATGGGAACAGCAGGCGCTCCGCGCGACCAGCCGTACCGCCTGCGCGAGCGCGTCGGCGTCCACCCGCTTCAGCGGGAACCAGGCGGCTCCGGCGCGCAGCGCGTCGTGCACGGGGGAGTCGTTCCCGAACGTGGTCACGGCCACGACCCGGCGCGGTTGGCCGAGGGCCGCGAGGATCCGCTCGTGGCCCGGATGCCGTCGGCCTCCGGCATACGGACGTCCCTCAGGCCGACGTCGGGGCGCGGCTCACCGGACGGCGGACACCGCCTCGGGACCGGCCGCCGCCTCGCCGACCCCCTCCGGGCCGGGCTCGGCAGGGGGTACGGGCAACGGGGGCCGGGGCGGCCGCGGTTGCGGAGGTCGGCCCCCAACGCTCCCGCGCCGGCCCGCGCGTTCACCGCGTGCGCGCGGACGATCCGCCTCCGCCGGACGGGCGAGGGTCACTCCTCCAGCGTCAGGATCACCTCGTCGATCTCCGCCCCGCGCCCGTTGGCGAACCCCCGCGCCCGCGCGCGCTCGCGGAAGCCGCACTTCTCCAGCACCCGCAGCGATCCGGCGTTGTCGGCGGCGGCGCGGGCGTACAGCGGGCGTTCGGGCACCTCCGCGAGCAGGGCGCGCAGGGCCGCCGTCGCCACGCCCCGTCCCCAGTACGCCCGCTCGATCCAGTACGTCACCTCGCGCTCGCCGGGCTCCCCGTAGACCGCCGCGCTGCCCACCACGTCGCCGTCGGCCAGGACCGTGCGCAACACGTCGGCGGAGGCCCGGATGCGCCGCCAACGGGCCTCGAAGGCATCTCTGTCGGCAGGGTCCTTCGGGCCGAACGCGGCCATCCGGAGGGCCGCGGGATCGGTCATCTGCCGGAAGAAGACCGGCAGATCGCTGTCCTCGACGGCACGCAGCGCGATCTCCATGGGCCAGAGCCTACGCGTCCGCCACGCGCCGTCTCCAGGTGCTCAGAGCCGACGTGTCGCCAGCGTCAGCCGGTCCCGTGCGTCGAACAACGCGTCCTTGATCATCTGCTCGTGGGCGGGGGTCAGCCGGGCCACCGGGACCGAGCAGCTGATGGCGTCGCGGGCGGGGGTGCGGTACGGGATCGCCACACCGAAGCAGCGCAGCCCCAGCGTGTTCTCCTCGCGGTCGACGGCGAAGCCCTGCTCGCGGACCTGGTGCAGTTCCTCGATCAGCTTCTCGCGGTCGGTGGTCGTGTGCTCGGTGAGGGCGGGCAGCGTCTCCGGCAGCAGCTTGCGGACCTGCTCGTCGGTGTGCGTGGCGAGCAGCGCCTTGCCGAGGGAGGTGGAGTGGGCGGGCAGGCGCCGGCCCACCCGGGTGAAGGGGCGCAAGTAGTGCTGCGACTGGCGGGTGGCCAGGTAGACGACGTTCGTGCCGTCGAGACGGGCCAGGTGGATGGTCTCCGTGGTGTCGTCGGAGAGGCGGTCGAGGGTCGGCCGGGCCGCCGCCACCACCTCGTCGCCGTCGATGTAGGACGTGCCCACCAGCAGCGCCCGCACCCCGATGCCGTACCGCGTCCCCGTCGCGTCCGTCTCCACCCAGCCCAGCTCCACGAGGGTGCGCAGCAGCATGTACAGGCTGGACTTGGGATAGCCCATGGCCTCCTGGACGGCCGCGAGCGAGTGCATACCGGGCTTGCCGGCGAAGTACTCGAGCAATTCAACGGTTCGCACCGCGGACTTGACCTGAGCCCCGCCGCCTGTCTCGCCTGCCGACATCGCCCCTGACCCCTTCGTTCGACGAGGACCTAGCTATATAGTCTCCGAGCAGCGAATTCATCATCAGAGACAGTGTTCAGTATATCGAACGCGGCTGATGGTTGACCCAGGAAATGCGGCCTTAGTCGGAGGGACCCGCGGTGGCAGCAGCACCAGTCTGGAGTGTCGACCCGCGCACGGGGAAGCAACGCGAGCAGGTTGCGGTGGAGGCCACAGCCCAGGAGGTGGACGCGGCCGTCCGGGCGGCGCGCGCCGCGCGCGGTGTCCTGGCCGACCGCACCGTCCGCTCCGCCTTCCTCCGCTCGGCCGCCGCCGGCCTGGACGCGGCCAAGGACGGCCTGATCGAGACCGCCGACGCCGAGACCGCCCTCGGCCCGGTCCGGCTGACCGGCGAACTCGCCCGGACGTCGTACCAGTTGCGGGCCTTCGCCGACCTGGTCGACGAGGGCGCCTTCCTGGACGTCATCATCGACCACCCCGACGACACCGTCACCCCGCCCATCCCGGACCTGCGCCGCTACAAGGTCCCGCTCGGCGTCGTGGCCGTCTACTCCGCCTCCAACTTCCCCTTCGCCTTCTCCGTGGCCGGCGGCGACACCGCGAGCGCGCTCGCCGCCGGCTGCCCGGTCGTCGTCAAGGCCCACCCCGACCACCCGGCCCTGTCCGGGCTGGTCGCGGAGGTCCTGCGCCGGGCCGCCGCCGAGCACGGGATCCCCGAGGGCGTCGTCGGCCTCGTGCACGGCTTCGAGGCGGGCGTGGAGCTGATCAAGCACCCGCTGGTCGCCGCCGCGGGCTTCACCGGTTCCGTGCGTGGCGGACGCGCCCTGTTCGACGCGGCCGCCGCACGTCCGGTGCCGATCCCGTTCCACGGTGAGCTGGGCTCGTTGAACCCGGTGGTGGTGACCGAGGCCGCGGCTGCCGAGCGCGCGGAGGAGATCGGGTCCGGGCTCGCCGGGTCCATGACCCTCGGCGTCGGCCAGTTCTGCGTCAAGCCGGGCCTGGTGCTGGTGCCGTCCGGCGCGGCGGGCGACGGGCTCGTCAAGGCCCTCGCGGACGCCGTCGGCGACACCGGCGCGGGCGTCCTCCTCGACCACCGCATGCGGGACAATTTCATCGCGGGCGTCGCCGAGCGGGCGCAGCTGCCCGAGGTGGAGACGCCGGTCGCTCCGGGAGCGGGCGGCGAGCACACGGTCAGCGCCGGGTTCCTCACGGTGCCGGCGAGCAGGCTGGCCGAGGAGGGGGCGTACGACCTGCTCCTGGAGGAGTGCTTCGGGCCGGTCACCGTGGTGGTCCGGTACGAGGACGAGGGCGAGGTGACGGCGGTTCTGTCGCGGCTGCCGGGCAACCTGACGGCGACGGTCCACCTGTCCGGCGAAGAGGCCTCCGGCCAGGGGCGGGGTGCGGACATCCTCGCCGAGCTGACTCCGCTGGCCGGACGCGTGCTGGTGAACGGGTGGCCGACGGGAGTGGCCGTGGCTCCGGCCCAGCACCACGGTGGGCCCTACCCCGCGACGACCTCCACGTCCACTTCCGTGGGTGGTACGGCCATCGAGCGGTGGCTGCGGCCGGTTGTCTATCAGAACGCGCCCGAGGCGTTGCTGCCGGCCGAGCTGAAGGACGGCAATCCGCTGGGGCTTCCTCGCCGGTTCAACGGGGTCTTGGAGCGGTAGCGCCGCCGGGGCGCGCCGTGTCGCGGTCTGCGAGAATCCGGCGATGGACATAGAGCTTCCCGAACTCCCCTTCCCCCTTCGGACCTACGGCCCCGACGGCCACTGGTCCCACGAGGACGGCGTACTGACCGGGTGGGCCGGGCCCCGGCAGGACCGGTTCGTCCCGCCCACCGGTGAGGCTCGGGAGCCCGCCTGCGACGCACCCCGGCTGCTGGGGGCGCCCGAGGGCGACTTCCAGCTGATCGCGCGCGTCACCGTCGGGTTCAGCGCGTCCTTCGACGCCGGGGTCCTCTACGTCCACGTCGGCGAACGCGCCTGGGCCAAGCTCTGCCTGGAGTACTCCCCGGACGTGCCCACCGTCTGCACGGTGGTCACCCGGGGACACTCCGACGACGCGAACTCCTTCACCGTGGAAGGGAGTTCGGTATGGCTGCGGATCAGCAGGACCGGGCGGGCCTTCGCCTTCCACGCCTCCCGGGACGGTGCGCGCTGGACCTTCGTCCGGCTCTTCACCCTCGGCGAGGAGAAGGAGACCGGCGCGGCGCTCGTCGGCTTCATGACCCAGTCGCCGCTGGGGGAGGGCTGCGTGGTCACCTACGACCACATCGAGTTCAGGCCCGCCTGGCCGAGCGACCTGAGAGACGGAAGCTGAGGGCGAACGTCACCGCGAGCGGCGCCGCGCCGATGGCCGGGCTCAGCCGCACACGGCCTCGAAGCCGCCGGCGACCAGCGCCCCGACCACCGCGGATCACGCCCTGCGGCCACCTCCCGCGCCGCGTCGAGCACCCCGGCCGCCCGCCCCGCCCGCCCCGCCCGCCCGGCGGGTACGGCGTCCGTCATCGCGGTGGTCGGCGGCGGCCCCGCCGGCGCGCGGCCCGGCACCGGCGGGACGAGGAGCACGGCCACCAGAGCCGGCGGCGCGCGGGCGCCGACGTACAGCGGGACGAGCAGCCCCAGGGGCGGCCGGCCCCTGCCCCACCGGCATCGGCAGCCGCGCGCCGTGGCGCCCCGCGAGGCCCGCAGCGCCTACCGCGCCCGGTTCAGCCGCCGCGGAACCGGAGCCTGTGCCCTCACGTCCTCCGTTGCATGATCAGTGAACGCGTGCACCACGCTCTCGTGATCCGCACCGCCCTGCCCGCCGAAGCCGAGGTCATCGCCGATCTGCACGTCCGGGCCCGTTCGACCTACTACCCGGACGGCGTCCCGCAGGCCGACGTCGACTGGGCCGAGGCCTGGCGCGGTTCCATCGAGCGGCCGAACGCTCATGTCCTGTGCGCGGTCGAGCGGGGCCGGATCGTCGGCATCGCCTCCTTCCGCACCCCGGACGGCGCCCCCGCGGATACGGTCAAGCTGTTCCAGTTCCACGTCGACCCCGGTCACTGGCGCGCCGGCATCGGCACGGCCCTGCACGCGGCCTGCGTGGAGGAGTGGCGGGCCGACGGCAAGCGCACGGCCGTACTCGACGTGCACGTGGACAACCGGCGGGCCCAGGCCTTCTACGCCCGCCAGGGCTGGCTCCCCGACCCGGAGAACCCTCCCGCCGAGGGCGACCACCACCGCTTCCTGCGCTACTGCGTGCCCCGGGAAGGAACGCGGGAATGATCGCCGCTGTTTGAACGTTCACGTACCGGGCGGAGAGAGCCTCCGCGCCCGTACGACCTGGAGAGCCGAAGACATGCGCGTCGAGATCTGGAGCGACATCGCCTGCCCCTGGTGCTACGTGGGCAAGGCCCGCTTCGAGAAGGCGCTGGCTGCCTTCCCGCACCGCGACGAGGTCGAGGTGGTGCACCGCTCCTTCGAGCTGGACCCGGGCCGCGCCAAAGGCGACGTCCAGCCGGTGATCACCATGCTCACCAGGAAGTACGGCATGAGCGAGGCGCAGGCCCAGGCCGGCGAGGAGAACCTGGGCGCCCAGGCCGCCGCCGAGGGCCTGGACTACCGCACCCGGGGCCGCGACCACGGCAGCACCTTCGACATGCACCGTCTGCTGCACTTCGCCAAGGAGCGGGGCAGGCAGGACGAGCTGATCCAGATCCTGTACCGGGCCAACTTCGCCGACGAGCGGTCGGTGTTCACCGAGGGCGACGAGCGGCTGGTGGAGCTGGCCGTCGAGGCCGGCCTGGACGCCGAGGCCGCCCGCAAGGTGCTCGCCGACCCGGCCGCCTACGCCGACGAGGTCCGCGCCGACGAGCGCGAGGCCGCCCGGCTCGGCGCGAACGGTGTCCCCTTCTTCGTCCTGGACCGCACGTACGGCGTCTCCGGCGCCCAGCCCACCGAGGTCTTCACCCAGGCCCTGAGCCAGGCCTGGGGCGGGCGTTCCCCGCTCAGGCCGGTCGACCAGGGTGACCAAGGGGACGGTGCGGCCTGCGGCCCGGACGGGTGCGCGGTGCCGCAGCAGTGAGAAACCGCAGGTCGGCGCGGACGTATAAGGGTTCCTGAGCGGTTCCATGGAAAAAAGCGCAATGGACTACCACTTCGTGGGGCCGCAGAGTGGTCCCATGGAGACCACGGAGACGTTCGAGAGCCTCGTCCGCGCCGAGTTCGCCCCCAGCAGCACCTACCTCAACACCGCCGGCAACGGCCTGCTGCCGGCCCGCACCGTCGCCGCCCTGCACGAGGCGGCGCTGCTGCGGGCCGAGGGCCGGCCGCTGACCCCGCTGTACGAGGACGTCGAGGCCTGCCGGGCCGGGTACGCCCGGCTCGCCGGAGTCCCGGCCACCCGGGTCGCGGCGGGCGCCTCGGTCGCCGCGCACACCGGGGTGATCGCCGCCTCGCTGCCGGCGGGCGCCGAAGTTCTCACCGCCGAGGACGACTTCACCTCCGTGCTGAACCCCTTCCACGTCCGCGGCGACCTCAAGGTCCGCACGGTCCCGCTGGAGCGCCTCGCCGAGTCCGTCCGTCCGGGCACCGCGCTGGTCGCGGTCAGTGCCGCCCAGTCCGCCGACGGACGCGTTGCCGACCTGGCCGCCCTGCGCGAGGCCGCCCGCGAGCACGGCGCGCGCACCTATGTCGACTTCTCCCAGGCCGCCGGCTGGCTGCCCGTGAACGCGGACGCCTACGATTTCACCGCCGCGGTCTCCTTCAAGTGGCTGCTCGGCCCGCACGGGGCGGCCTTCCTCACGGTCCCCGAGGACCTCGGCGGCCTGACGCCGGTGCTCGCGGGCTGGGTCGCGGCCGAGAAGCCGTGGGACAGCTGTTACGGCCCGGTGGCCGAACTCGCCCACTCCGCCCGGCGGTTCGACCTCACCCATGCGCTGTTCACTTTCGCGGGCCTGCGCCGTTCCCTCGCCCTCGTCGAGGAGCTCGGCGTGGCGGCGATCCACGCGTACGACGTGGCCCTGGCCGACCGGTTCCGCGCCGGACTCGGGGACCTCGGCCACGAGCCCCTGCCCGCTCCCGGCTCGGCGATCGTCTCGGTGCCCGGACTCGGTTCCCGGCAGCCGGAGCTGAGCGAGAGGGGCATCGAGGTCTCCAACCGCGCGGGCAACCTGCGCGCGGCCTTCCACCTCTACAACACCGCCGCCGACGTGGACCGCCTGCTGGCTGCGCTGTCCGGCTGACATGACCGGGCCGGGGCCCCCCGTCCCACACGTGGAGGCCCCGGCCGATGGTCTCAGGCGGTCACTTCACCGGAGTGAAGTCCCGCGCGCCGATGAACTCCGGTCGGCGCACCGGTGCCGCGAACGGCTCCACCGCCTTGTTCTCCGCGCTGTTGAAGACGATGAAGACGTTGCTGCGCGGGAACGGCGTGATGTTGTCGCCGGAGCCGTGCATGCAGTTGCAGTCGAACCAGGTCGCCGAGCCGGCCCTGCCCGTGAACAGCCGGATGCCGTACTCGCCCGCCAGCTTGGTCAGCGCCTCGTCGGAGGGGGTGCCCGCGTCCTGCATCTGCAGCGACTTCTTGTAGTTGTCCGTGGGCGTGGCACCGGCGCAGCCCAGGAACGTCCGGTGCGAGCCCGGCATGATCATGAGCCCGCCGTTGGTGTCGTAGTTCTCGGTCAGGGCGATCGAGACGGACACCGTGCGCATGTTCGGCAGGCCGTCCTCGGCGTGCCAAGTCTCGAAGTCCGAGTGCCAGTAGAAGCCGCTCGCACCGAAGCCCGGCTTGACGTTGATCCGCGACTGGTGGACGTACACGTCCGAGCCGAGGATCTGCCGGGCGCGGCCGACCACCCGCGGATCGCGCACCAGCTTCGCGAACACCTCGCTGATCCGGTGCACTTCGAAGACCGAGCGGATCTCCTTCGACTTCGGCTCGACGATCGAGCGCTCGTCGGCCCGGATCGCCGGGTCGGAGACCAGCCGGTCCAGTTCCTGCCGGTAGACCTCGACCTCGTCGGGGGTGATCAGCTGGTCGACGGCGAGGAAGCCGTCCCGCTCATACGCGTGCAGGTCGGCCGTCGAGATCGGGCCGGGCGTGTCCGGGGAGCCCCAGACGACCGGGTCCTGGCGCGGGACGGTCACTTCGCTCGTTCCGCGGCTGGGGTACAGGTCGGTGACAGTGGTCATGGGTGTCACACCTCCTCGGGCTCGGTGAGCAGCGGGTAGACGCCGTTCTCGTCGTGGTCCTCCCGTCCGGTGACGGGCGGGTTGAACACGCAGATGCAGTGGAAGTCCTCCTTGACGCGCAGCGTGTGCCGCTCGTGCCCGTCGAGGAGGTACATGGTGCCGGGGGTGATCGTGTACGTCTTCCCGGCCTCGTGGTCGGTGAGTTCGGCCTCGCCCTTGGTGCAGACGACGGCCTCGATGTGGTTGGCGTACCACATCGACGTCTCGGTCCCGGCGTACAGGATGGTCTCGTGCAGGGAGAAGCCGACCCGCTCCTTGGCGAGGACGATCCGCTTGCTCTCCCAGGTGCCGGACTCCGCCCTGACGTGCCGGTCGGTGCCTTCGATGTCCTTGAACGATCGGACGATCACGGTGCTGTGCTTCCTCCTCGGCGGTGGGTGTCAGGCGGTTTCGCGGACGGCGCGGGCGAGGACGCTGAGGCCCTCGTCCAGCTCGTCGGGGGTGACGGTGAGGGCGGGCAGCAGCTTGACGACCTCGCCCTCCGGCCCGGACGTCTCGATCAGCAGCCCGAGTTCGAAGGCCCGCCGGGCCACTCGTGAGGCCCGCGCCTTGTCATGGAACTCCATGCCCCACACAAGGCCGCGCCCGCGGTACTCCCGTACGTCGGCGAGGTTCTCCTCGGTGATGGAGATCAGCGCCTGCTCCACCTGCTCGCCGCGGGCGCGGGTCTGCTTCTCCATGGCGGAGCCGTCGGTCCAGTACGTCTCCAGGGCCGCGGTGGCGGTGACGAACGCGGGGTTGTTGCCGCGGAAGGTGCCGTTGTGCTCGCCCGGCTCCCAGATGTCGAGCTCGGGCGTGAACAGGCACAGCGACATCGGCAGCCCGTACCCGCTGATCGACTTGGAGACCGTGACGATGTCGGGCGTGATGCCCGCCTCCTCGAAGGAGAAGAAGGCGCCCGTGCGACCGCAGCCCATCTGGATGTCGTCGACGATCAGCAGCATGTCCTGCCGCTCGCACAGCTCCTTGAGGGCGCGCAGCCACTCCGGGCGCGCGACGTTGATGCCGCCCTCGCCCTGCACGGTCTCCACGATCACGGCGGCGGGCTTGTTGAGCCCGGAGCCCTGGTCCTCGAGCAGCCGCTCGAACCAGAGGAAGTCCGGGACCTTGCCGTCGAAGTAGTTGTCGAACGGCATCGGCGTGCCGTGCACCAGCGGGACACCGGCGCCGGCCCGTTTGAAGGCGTTGCCGGTGACGGCGAGGGAGCCCAGCGACATGCCGTGGAAGGCGTTGGTGAAGGAGACGATCGCCTCCCGCCCCTTCACCTTGCGGGCGAGCTTCAGCGCCGACTCCACCGCGTTGGTGCCGGTCGGGCCCGGGAACATGACCTTGTACGGCAGGTCGCGCGGGCGCAGCACCAGGTCCTGGAAGGTCTGCAGGAAGGACCGCTTGGCCGTGGTCGACATGTCCAGGCCGTGGGTGACGCCGTCCCGGGACAGGTAGTCGATCAACGCCCGTTTCAGGACCGGGTTGTTGTGCCCGTAGTTGAGTGAGCCGGCCCCGGCGAAGAAGTCCAGGTACGCGTGGCCGTCCTCGTCGTACATCCGGCTGCCCTGCGCACGGTCGAACACGGTGGGCCAGCCGCGGCAGTAGCTGCGCACCTCGGACTCGAGGGTCTCGAAGACGCTGAGGTCGGGCTGGGTGATGGTCACGGTGAATCGCTCCTCAGTGCGAGGTGGTGGGGGTGAACGGGCCTATGCGGTACAGGACTTCGGGTTCGTGCGGACCGTCCGGGAAGAGCCCGGCGGGGAACAGCACCTCGCGGGCGAGGTCCGCGCCGTGGCGGGCGGCGAACGAGGTGAACAGGCGCTCGGAGGCGGTGTTCCCGGGGGTGATGGTGGTCTCGATGCCGGTGATCCCGCGCTCTGCGGCGAGCCGGGCGGTCAGCCCGTCCAGCAGCGCGGCGGCGATGCCGTGACCCCGGTGGGCGGCGTCGACGGCGACCTGCCAGACGAGCAGGGTGGTGGGGTCGTCGGGCCGCACGTACCCGGTGACGAAACCGACGGGCTCGCCGTCCGCGCCGCGCGCCACCGCCGAGGTGGCGGCGAAATCCCGACACCACAGCAGATAGCTGTACGAGGAGTTCAGGTCGAGGGTTTTCGATTCCTTGGCGAGACGCCAGAGCGTGGCTCCGTCGGTCACCGCCGGTCGGTCGATGAGCAGGTCTGCTGGTGCGGCAGTCATGCGGCACGAATTTAGCGAGGCAAATTCAGGAATGCACGGGCGAGTCGATCGAGACGGACGTCGTGATTGGCGATATGACCGACTTACCCCAGTCGAAATCGGGACAAAAACCCCCGCTTGTGGAGTCCGTCACAGCCCGGAAATCCACGCGGAAACTCGTTGTTTAGCCTCGCAAAAACCGGGCAGAAGAAGACGGGAAGCTATCGCCGAATGAATTCGCAGGAATTGTGAAGCTCATTTGAATTCTGACTCGGGTGACGAAAACGGACCGTGCGAAAGGCGCGGGTCGCTCTTTCCCGGACACCTGCGGCTACCGGCAGGCCGCGTCCGCCGCGCGGCGGGCCCCGGCCAGGTCCACCGGTCAGCCCCCGCTCGGTCGGAGCCGTGCCGAGGGCCGTCAGGGAGCCGTGCACGGCGGCCGGGGTCGCGGCGGGGCCGTAGTGGTTGACCCGGATCATGTCCTTGGCCAGGTCGCCACCGCCGGCGGCCAGGCGCAGCGCGGGGTCGCTCTCCAGGGCCCGGGCCACCAGCTCCGAGGCCACCAGCCCGGGGGAGACCCGCAGGGTGGTGGCGACCGGGGCCGCGTCCCGCGCCTCGTACACGTACGGCTCCAGGCCGCCCACGGCCGCCGCGCCCGCCCGGGGCGCCGTGGCGGCGGAGGCGTGCCGGGCCATCACCGGCTGCGGGGCCGCCGACTCGATCCGCTCCGGACACGCCTCCAGCGCCGGCATCTCCAGCTGCGCGGGAGCGTGCGGCAGCGCTGTGCGGCCGCCGTCGATCCAGCGCTGCTTCCGGTCGAGGAGGGAGAGGTGGGAGCGGCGCGGGGCGTCCGGGTCGGCCGCCATGCGGGCCCACGCCCGCTCGCTCACCGAGATCGCCGACACACCCGCCGGTCCGCCCATGGCCTTCTGGGCCCCGATCACGCACAGGTCCACGCCCCACGCGTCCGGCAGCACCGGCTCGGCGCCTACGGAGGCGACGGCGTCCAGGGAGAACAGCGCGCCCTGTTTCCGCACCGCCTCGCCGATCTCCGCGACCGGATTGGTGTTGCCGGTCGCCGCCTCCGCGTGGACGAGGGAGACGAAGTCGATCTCCGGGTGCTCGGCGAAGGCCTCCCGGACCCGGGCGGCCGTCACCGCCGCGTGGCAGGGTACCGAGAGGTCGTACACTCTCGCGCCGCGGTCCCGGAGCCCGTTGCCGAAGTTCTGCCCGTAGGGGCCCGTGATCACGTTGAGGGCCACCGCGCGGGACCGGCCGCCGCACGGATCGCCCCCTCCAGCGGAAGCAGCGCCTCGCCCTGCGTGATCACGACGTCCTGCCGGGTGTCCAGCAGCCGGGTCACCCGGTCCTCGATGGCGGCGAATCGCTCGGTACTGAGCGGGGGCAGATCGAGGAAGGGGTGGGTCACGGCGGTGCTCTCCTCGTTCTCGGGGTAGCTCTCGGGGTGTCAACTCCATCGATCTCAGGGCGAACGACCCCGTGACCATCGGTTTGATTTGAGAGACTCAAACTCTTCCTTATAATCGGAACCCACCGTTCCCCCACAGGGAGATCCCCCATGAAAACGCTCCTCGGGCGCCGGACCCGCCTTCTGGCCGCCACCACCGCGACGGCCGGGCTCGTGCTCGTCGCCGGCTGTTCCTCCAGCGACTCGGGGAGCGGCAAGACCACCGTCAAGGGGGTCCACCTCGTCAAGGGCGGTCAGCTGACCACCTGCACCCATCTGCCCTACCCGCCGTTCCAGTCGGAGATCAACGGCAAGGTGCAGGGCTTCGACGTCTCCCTCATCGACCTCGTCGCCAAGGACCTGGGCGTCAAGCAGCAGATCCTCGACACGCCGTTCGAGAACTTCAAGACCGGCGCGTTCCTCAACTCCGGCCAGTGCGACCTGGCCGCCGCCGGCATGACGATCACCGCCGAGCGTAAGAAGAACGTCGACTTCTCCGACCCGTACTTCGACGCCACCCAGGCCGTCCTCGTCGACAAGAAGAGCGGTGTCAACTCGCTCGCGGACGTAAAGGCCAAGGGCAAGAAGCTCGGTGCCCAGGCGCAGACCACCGGTGAGGACTACGTCAAGAGCAAGGGCTACGACCCGATCTCCTTCGAGTCCTCCGACGCGGTCCTCAACGGCCTGCGCACCGGCCAGGTCCAGGCGGTCGTCATCGACTACCCGGTCGTCCAGGGCTGGCTGAAGGACAAGGCCAACGCCGACGCCTTCAAGGTCGTGGACAACCTCAAGACCGGTGAGCAGTACGGCTTCACGGTGAAGAAGGGCAACACCGCCCTGCTCGCCGCCGTCAACAAGGCGATCAAGGACGCCAAGGCCGACGGCACGTACAAGAAGCTGTACGAGAAGTGGATCGGCCCCTACGACGCCTCCGTGGCCTCTCCGGCCGCCTCATGACCGAAGCCGACGTACAGGTCCAGCCGAAGAGGAAGGGACTGACCCGGCGCCAGAAGCGCCGGCTGTCCCGGGGCGTGCAGTACGCCGTCTTCGTCGCCGCCGTGCTCGCCTTCGCGGTCACGGCGGACTGGGGCCGGCTGCAGAACCAGTTCGCCCAGGTTGACATCGCCCGGCAGATGTTCCCCGAGGTCATCACGCTGGCGCTGAAGAACACCGTGCTCTACACCCTGTCCGGCTTCGTCGTCGGGCTCGTCCTCGGCATGGTCGTCGCGCTGATGCGGCTGTCCTCGGTGGGGCCGTACCGCTGGCTGGCGGGCGTCTACATCGAGATCTTCCGGGGCCTGCCCGCGCTGCTTATCTTCATCTTCGTCGGCGTCGCCGTCCCGCTCGCCTTCCCGGGCACGGAGATCCCCGGCGGCACGTACGGCAAGGTCGCCATCGCGCTCGGACTGGTCTCGGCCGCGTACATGGCCGAGACGATCCGCGCGGGCATCCAGGCCGTGCCCAAGGGACAGACGGAGGCGGCCCGGTCACTGGGCTTCTCGGCCGCCCGGGCCATGGTCTCGATCATCATCCCGCAGGCCTTCCGCATCATCCTGCCCCCGCTCACCAACGAACTGGTCCTGCTCTTCAAGGACTCCTCGCTGGTGCTGTTCCTCGGCGTCACGCTGGAGGAACGTGAACTGTCCAAGTACGGCCGGGACCTGGCCAGTACGACCGCCAACTCCACGCCGATCCTGGTCGCGGGCCTGTGCTACCTGCTGGTGACGATCCCGCTCAGCTATGTCGTGCGCCGCATGGAGTCCAAGGCCCAGGAGGCGATCCGGTGAGCCGCCCGGAGATTCAGGTACGCGCGCTGCACAAGTCCTTCGGCGACAACGAGGTGCTGCGCGGCATCGACCTGGAGATCGGCCAGGGCGAGGTCGTCTGCGTCATCGGCCCGTCCGGCTCCGGCAAGTCGACCCTGCTGCGCTGCGTCAACCTGCTGGAAGAGCCCACCAAGGGCCAGGTCTTCGTCGGCGACACCGAGATCACCGACCCGGACGTCGACATCGACGCCGTACGCCGCCGTATCGGCATGGTCTTCCAGCAGTTCAACCTGTTCCCGCATCTCAACGTCACCGAGAACCTCACGCTCCCGCAGCGACGGGTCCTCGGGCGCGGCAAGGCGGCGGCCGCGAGGATCGCCGCCGAGAACCTGGCCAGGGTCGGCCTGTCCGAGAAGGCGGACGCCTACCCGTCCTCCCTCTCCGGCGGCCAGCAGCAGCGCGTGGCCATCGCCCGCGCGCTCGCCATGGGCCCCGAGGTGATGCTGTTCGACGAGCCGACCTCCGCGCTCGACCCGGAACTCGTCGGGGACGTCCTCGCCGTGATGCGCAGGCTCGCGGAGGAGGGCATGACCATGATGGTGGTCACACACGAGATGACCTTCGCCCGCGAGGTCGCCGACCGGGTCGTCTTCATGGACGGTGGCGTGATCGTCGAGGACGGCAGCCCCGACCAGGTCATCGGCAGTCCCCGGCACGACCGCACCCGCCACTTCCTCTCCCGTCTGCTCGACCCGGCGATGGCCGAGGTGGAGGAGGAGACCTCGGACCAGGTGGGGAAGTCCGAGCAGTAGCTCACTAAGGTGCCGTACATGAGCGATCAGGCGGTGCTGCACGTGAAGGGCCGGGTGCTGGCGGGGCCCGAGGACGTCCGCGACGAGCTGTGGGTGGTCGGGGGCCGCGTCTGCTACGACCGCCCCGCCGGCGCCCGTGACGTCCGGACCGTCGAGGGCTGGGCGCTGCCCGGCCTGGTGGACGCGCACTGCCACGTCGGCCTCGGCCCTGAGGGCCCGGTCGACGCGGCCGCGGCCGAGAAGCAGGCGCTGACCGACCGGGAGACCGGAACCCTGCTCATCCGGGACGCCGGCTCGCCCTCCGACACCCGCTGGATCGACGACCGCGACGACCTCCCGAAGATCATCCGGGCCGGCCGGCACATCGCCCGCACCCGCCGCTACGTCCGCAACTACGCCCACGAGATCGAGCCGGACGAACTCGTCGCGTACGTGGCCCAGGAGGCCCGGCGCGGCGACGGCTGGGTCAAGCTGGTCGGCGACTGGATCGACCGCGACCTCGGCGACCTGTCCGCCTGCTGGCCGCGTGAGGCGGCCCAGGCGGCCATCGCCGAGGCCCACCGGCTCGGCGCCCGCGTCACCGCGCACTGCTTCGCCGAGAGCTCGCTGCGCGACCTGGTCGAGGCAGGCATCGACTGCATCGAACACGCCACCGGCCTCACGGAGGACCTGATCCCGCTGTTCGCCGAGCACGGCGTGGCGATCGTGCCGACCCTCGTCAACATCGCGACCTTCCCGCGGCTCGCGGCCGGCGGCGAGACCAAGTACCCGCGCTGGTCGGCCCATATGCGCAGGCTCCACGAGCGCCGCTACGACACCGTGCGCGGCGCGTACGACGCCGGCATCGCGGTGTACGTCGGCACGGACGCGGGCGGCTCACTGGCCCACGGCCTGGTGGCACAGGAGGTCGCCGAGCTGGTCACCGCGGGCATTCCGCCCGTCGACGCCCTCGCGGCGACGAGCTGGGGCGCCCGCGCCTGGCTCGGTCGTCCCGGGCTGGAGGAGGGCGCACCGGCCGACCTGGTGGTGTACGAGTGCGACCCCAGGGCGGACGTACGGGTGCTGGCGGCACCGCGCCGGGTCGTGATCAACGGCATCGTGGTGGAGTAAGGGAACGCGTGTGCCCGGTGATTCGAAGGACTGTGCGGAATATTCACGTTTGAGTGAAGTGACGCCGGATCACTGACCGTTCACCCACAGTGCGTACAAGGTTGACGGGTCCCAAGCATGTTCCGTCTGGGGGGCCCACCGCCTTGAACAGCAACAACTTCCGCATGCCCGCACGCCGTCTCGCCACGGTCGCGACAGTCACCGCCCTGGCCACGGCTCCCGCGGTCCTGGGCGCGGGCGCCGCGCACGCGACCGCCGACCACGGTCGCGCCTCCGCCGTCGTGCTCCGCACCGGACTCGACGTGTCCCTGCTCAACAAGACCGTGAACGTCCCGCTCGCGGTCACCCTCAACGAGGTCCAGGCACCCCGGAGCGCCGAGAGGACCGCGCTCACGGCCCGGCTCGACGGCGTCGACGGCGGCAGGCCGTTCACGGTCCTCGGCGCCGAGGTCGCCACGGCCACGGCCACGGCGAACGGGAAGCTCGCCGAGGGCTCGGTCCGCGTCGCCCACGCCAAGCTGCACGTCCCGGGCCTGCCCCTGCTCTCCCTCATCGAGGTCGGCACCGTCACCGCCAAGGCGACCTGCGAGGCCGGAAAGGCGCCCGTCGCCTCCGCCGACGTCCTCGGCGCCGTCACGGTCCTGGGCAAGCGGGTCACGCTCACCGCAGGCGGCGCGACCGAGGTGAAGGTGCCCGGTGTCGGAGAGGTCCGCCTCGACCTCTCCCAGCGCCGGACCACCTCTCGCACGGCAGCCGCGACCGCCCTCGAACTCAAGGTCTCCGTCAACCCGTTGAAGCTCAACGTGGCCGAGGTGGAAGGAACGGTCACCCTGGCCAAGGCGACCTGCGAGGCTCCCGTACCCGCCAGGCACCCGGTGCCGGGCCACGACCCGGAAGCCGGCGTGAAGCCCCAGGGCGCCCGGGCCGACCTGGCCGAGACGGGCGGCAACTCGGCGACGCCGTACATCGCGGGCGGCGCACTGGCGTTGCTGCTGGTGGGCGGGGGAGCGGTGGCGGTGGCGCGCCGCCGCAAGGGCTGACACGACGCCCTGTCCGGCCGACGGGGCCAGGTGGGCGGGTGGGCGGACTACGGCAGGACTGCCGACAGTGCCCGCACGAACCCGCTCACCGTGGCCCGGTCCCGCACCGCCACCCGTACCCAGTCCGTACCGAGCCCGGGAAACGTGTCCCCACGCCGCACCGCGTAGCCGAGCTCACGCAACCGCCGCCGTACCGCGGCGGCGCCAGGCATCCGGACCAGCACGAAGGGCCCCTCCGCAGGCCCCACCACCCGCACCCCGCGATCCGCGAGCGCGGCCAGCCCCGCCACCAGATGGGCCCGGTCCGCCGCGATCCGATGCGCCGCGTGCGCCGCCTCCGCCAGCGCCCTGGGCGCCACACACGCCTCGGCCGCGGTCAGCGCCGGCGTGGACACCGGCCACAACGGCTGAGCCCGTTCCAGGGCCACGATGGTCTCCGGGTCGGCCAGCACGTACCCGATCCGCAGCCCGGCCAGTCCCCATGTCTTGGTCAGGCTGCGCAGCACGACGAGACCGGGCACATCGGTCCGCCCCGCCAGCGCCTCCCGCTCACCCGGCACCGCGTCCATGAACGCCTCGTCGACCACCAACGTACGCCCCGGCCGGGCGAGTCGGACGATCGTGTCCGCAGGATGCAGCACCGACGTGGGATTCGTCGGGTTCCCGATCACCACCAGGTCCGCGTCCCCGGGAACGGCCGCCGGATCCAGCCGGAAGCCGTCGGTCTCCCGCAGCAGCACCCGGTCCACGCTGTGCCCCGCATCCCGCAGTGCCGCCTCCGGCTCCGTGAACTGCGGGTGCACGACGACCGGCCGGCGCACCTTCAGCGCCCGCGCCAGCAGCACGAACGCCTCCGCCGCCCCAGCCGTCAGCAGCACCCGCTCCACCGGCAGCCCGTGCCGCGCCGCCACCGCCACCCGGGCCGTCCGCCCGTCCGGGTAGGCCGCCAGCGCCGCCAGCGATCCGGCGATCTCCTCCCGCAGCCACAGCGGAGGCGTGTCCGCGCGGACGTTGACGGCCAGATCGACCAGCGCGGCCCCGTCGTCACGCACCTCGGCGTCGCCGTGATGCCGCAGATCGTGCCCGGTGTCCCCGGTGCCCCCGGTGTCCTCAGTGCGCATGGCTGTGCGAGTGCCCCCCGTGATGGTGGTGCCCGTGCTGGTGCCCCTCGTCGTCCGGGTGGAAGTGCGGCTGCTGCGGCAGCCCCACCTTGTCCTCGAAGCCCGGCAGCGCGATCCGGTACACGCACGAGTCGCAGTTCATGCGCAGATCGCCCCTGACAGCCTCCTCGTACCGCTCCATCACCAGATCCAGCAGCTCCGGCTCGGGCCCGATGACGTCCGCCGAGCGCACCTCGACCTCAGGATGCGCGGCCGCCCAGCCCTCGGTCTGCCGCCGCACCCGGTCCGGCAGGATGCCGGTGAACAGGAAGTAGGGGAGGACGACGATCCGCCCCGCCCCCAGCTTCGCGCAGCGCTCGAGGCCGCTCGGCACGTCCGGCGCCGCCAGCGACACGAACGCCGTCTCCACACCGGCGTACCCGCGCCCCTCCCACAGCAGCCGGGCCGCCTTGTAGACCTCGGCGTTGGCGTCCGGGTCGGTGGACCCGCGCCCCACCAGCAGCACGGTCACGTCGGCGCGGTCCCCGGGCGTACGGGCCGTGCCCCCGAGGGCCTCGTCCAGCCGCCGCTCCAGCACGTTCAGCAGCGCGGGGTGCGGACCGAGCGGGCGGCCGTATGTGTACGAGATCCCCGGGTGCCGTTCCTTCTCACGGGCCAGCGCGGCCGGGATGTCACCCTTGGCGTGCCCGGCGGACACCAGCATCAGCGGCACGGCCGCGAACCGCCGTACACCGCGCTCGACCAGTTCGGTGACGGCCTCGCCCAGCGGCGGCGGGGACAGCTCGATGAAACCGCCCGCGACGGGCAGCTCGGGGTGGCGGCGGCCCAGCTCCCGTACGAAGTCGCGGAACGCCTCGGCTCCGGCCTCGTCCCGGGTGCCGTGGCCGGCGATGAGCAGAGCGGGCGGCGGGGTGGTCACGGGTTCTCCTCGGTGGGCATCGGGTGGTAAAGCAGGGCGTTGAGCGCGGCGGCGGCGACCGCCGAACCGCCCTTCTCGGACACGTTGCTCACGGCGGGCAGCCCGCTGGCACGCAACGCCTCCTTGGACTCGGCCGCGCCGACGAAGCCGACGGGCAGGCCGATGACGAGCGCCGGGGAGGCGTCCAGGGTCAGCAGCTCCTCCAAGGCGGTCGGCGCACAGCCGATCACCCACAGGGCGCCGGGACCCACCTCCTCGTACGCGAGCCGGATCGCGTGGGCCGAACGGGTCAGCCCGGGACCCGACGTGGCGTCCCTGAGCCGGCAGACGGTCTCGCGCCGGGTGATGCCGGCCGCGACCATCTCCACGTCCACGACGACGGGCGCCCCGGCGTGCAGCGCCGCATGCGCCTCGGTCAGGTCGCCCTCGTCCATGACGAGGTCACTGGCGTACTCCAGGTCGGCGGCGGAGTGGATGACCCGCTCCACCACCGCCCGGGTCAGCGGCGGGAAGTGCGAGGTGTCCAGGCGGGCGCGCAGTCGCCGGAAGGACTCCTGCTCGATGGGGTGGATCACGCGGTTCACCGGAGGCCCTCCTGTCCCGCGGCGGAGGCGCTCGTCGATGCAGCCTCCTGCCAGCGGTAGCCGCGCGGGGTCACCATGCGCCCGGCGATGTTGCGGGTCGCGGTGTTGCCCACGGTGACCACCGTCATCATGTCGACCGTCGCCGGGTCCAGCTCGGCCAGCGTCGTGACCCGGCTCGACTCGTCCGGCCGCGAGGCGTTGCGCACGACACCGACGGGCGTCGCCGGCTCCCGGTGCCCGGCGAGGATCGCCAGCGCCTTGGGCAGCTGCCAGTCGCGGCCCCGGGAGCGCGGGTTGTAGAAGGTGACCACGATGTCCGCCTCGGCCGCCGCCCGCACCCGGCGCTCGATGACCTCCCACGGCGTGTGCAGGTCGGACAGGCTGATCGAGACATGGTCGTGGCCCAGCGGCGCGCCCAGGATCGCCCCGGCGGCCAGCGCGGCCGTCACGCCCGGCACGCCGACCACGTCGATGTCGTCGGACGCCTCGGCGAGAGCGGGGGAGGCCATGGCGTAGACGCCCGCGTCCCCACTGCCGACCAGCGCCACCGCATGCCCCTTGCGGGCCTCGGCGACCGCCGTACGGGCCCGCTCCTCCTCCGCGCCGAGCCCCGACTCCAGCACCCGGGTGCCCGGCCGCAGCAGGTCGCGGATCTGGTCGACGTACTGGTCGAGCCCGACCAGCACGGAGGCCCGCCGCAGCTCCGCCGTCGCGCGCGGGGTGAGCAGGTCCCGGGCACCCGGCCCGAGCCCGACCACCGCGAGCCGACCGCGCCCGGGGCGTCGTACGACGGCACAGGTCGCCATGGCCGGCTGCCCGTCGGCACGCTCCGACTTCCGCTTGGGAACGAGGAGTTCACCGCCGCGCACCAGCGCCGCCGCCTCCGCGACGGAGGGGGTGCCGACGGCCGCGAGCGGCGCATCGGACGGGTTGGGCACCTCCACGGCCGCCAGCTCCCCGGCCGAGTACGTCACCAGGGGCACCCCCAGCCGCTCGGCGGCGGTCACGATGCCGGGCTCCTCCGACTTGGCGTCCACGGTGGCGAGTTCGGCCACCGCCCCGACGGACAGCCCGGCCTCCCGCAGCGCGTCCTCGACCAGAGCGAGCACCTCCTCGGCCGGCGCGCCGCTGGAGGCGCCGACACCGACCACCAGGGACGGCGGCCGCAACAGCACCTCCCGCTCGCCCGGTTCGACGGCCCGGTCGGTGAGCCGGATGGTGTACGACCCCCGCGGCGCGGTCGGCAGCGGGGGCAGCGGCCACGGGACCTCGGCCTCAAGGACGACGGGTTCGCCGTCCAGCAGGGCCCGCGACACCGTGGCGACCGACCCCTCGAACGGGAACCCCAGGGTGTCCAGACCCGGCAGTCCCACGGCGTCCGTGGCGGTCGTCACCACCGGTTCGGCCCCCAGCAACGCGCCCACCTCACGGGCGAGTCCGTTGGCACCACCGCCGTGCCCGCCGACCAGCGACACGGCGAACCGTCCGCCCTCGTCCACGCACACCACACCCGGGTCCGTCGCCTTGTCGCCGAGCAGCGGCGCGAGCAGTCGTACCGTCGCGCCCGTGGCCAGGAAGCACACCAGCTGCTCGCACTGAGCGAAGGCGGCGCGGACGGCCTCCCCGACGGGACCGTCGTACACCCGCGTACGGTCCGGCCAGGCCGCGGCCAGCCGGTCCCGCGCCGCCGCCCCCGCCGCGGTGGCGGAAATGAGGCCGATCACTGAGCAACTCCTTCACTCGACTCCGGGGTTCTGACGCCCCACAGCAGGAAAACGGGATTGGTCGCGGCCAGCCGGGTCACCTGGCCCGGCAGCGGCGCCAGCCGGGACGACTGCAACAGCACCCCGTCACAGGTGAACCCGGCACGCGTCAGCGCCTCGCGCGCCGCCGGTACCCGGTCCAGGGCGGCCATGGCGACGACCACGGTCCGCCGCGCCCGCCGCGCGCAGGCGTCGACGACCGCGGACAGCTCGCGCCCCCCACCGCCGACGAACACCGCGTCGGGGTCGTCGTCGAGGCCGGACAGCGCGTCCGGTGCCGCGCCGTGCACCACGCGTACGTAGACACCGTGAGCGGCCGCGTTGGCGCGGATCCGCTCGACGCCGTCCGGGCTCTTCTCGACGGCGACGACGGCCGCGCCGAGCCGCGCGCACTCCACGGCCACCGAACCCGAGCCCGCGCCGACGTCCCACACCAGGTCGCCCAGGCGCGGACCGAGCCGGGCCAGGGCCAGCGCCCGCACCTCGAACTTGGTGATCATCGAGTCCCGGTGGGCGTACGCGCTCTCGTCCAGGGCCCATCGGACCGGCTGCTCGGGCACTGCGGCGACCGTGCGCACGGCGCCCGGCGCCCGCGCCTCGTCCAGGCACAGCACCACGCTCACCGCCGCACCCCAGTCCCGGGCCGCGGCCTCGGCGGGCGTCACCCGCTCCACGCGCTCGCGCTCCGGATCGCCGAGCGCGCTCGCCACGACGAGGACCCTGCCGTCGCCGAGCGCGGCCCCCAGCTCGGCGGGGCCGGCCCCGGGTCCGGTCAGCACGGCCACCTTCGGCTGCGCCCGGCACACGTTGACGGCCGTGCGCAGGTCACGCCCGTGGGCACTCACCACGACCGCGTCGTCCCACGGCAGCCCGATCCGCGCGAACGCGGTCGCCACCGACGACACCCCCGGACGCACCTCCAGCCGCCCGGCGCCGAACCGCTCGGCCAGCGCCCGCACGATCCCGAAGAACCCGGGATCCCCGGAGGCCAGCACGACCACCGGCAGCCCCTTGCCGACGTACTCCCCGATCGTCTCCAGGGCGGGCGCCAGCGGCCCGAGCACGACCCGTTCGGCGCCCTCGGGTAGTCGCACGGCGTCCAGATGGCGCCGCCCGCCGACGACCAGCGCGGCCCCGGCGAGGACGTCCCCGGGGACCGGCGCGCCCGTCCCGGTACCGACGACCGTGATCAACTCTTCGTCCTCTGCTCGCGCAGGGCCCGCCGGGCCTCCGGGTCGGCCTTGCGGTAGCCGTGGAAGTGCCCCGGGTGGTACAGGTGCGACCGGGTTCCGTGGGCGTCCAGTGCCGGCCCGACCAGGAAGAGCGTGTGCTTCCAGAGCTTGTGCTCCTTGACCGTCTCCTCCAGCGTGCCGATGGTGCACTTCACGACCAGCTCCTCCGGCCAGGTCGCCTGGTACGCGACGACGACCGGGGTGTCGGTCGGGTAGCCGCCCTCCAGCAGCTCCCGCACCAGCTGGCCGCTGCGGGCCGCCGACAGGAAGACCGCCATGGTGGTGCCGTGCCGGGCGAACTCGCGCACCTCCTCACCGGGCGGCATCGGCGTCTTGCCGCCGCCGAGCCGCGTCAGGACCACGGACTGGGCGACCTCCGGAATGGTCAGCTCGCGCTGCGCGAGCGCGGCCACGGCGGAGAAGGAGGAGACGCCCGGCACGACCTCCGTCGTGATCCCGATCTCGGCACACCGGTCCAGCTGCTCCTGCGTACCGCCCCACAGCGCCGGGTCGCCGGAGTGGATCCGGGCGACCTTCAGACCCTCGGCCAGGGCCCGCCGGTAGACGGCCACGACGTCCTCCAGGGACATGGTGGCCGAGTCCAGGATCTCCGCGTCCTCGCGCGCGTGCTCGAGGACCTCCGCCTGGACCAGGCTCGCCGCCCAGATCACCACGTCGGCCTCCGTGATCGCGCGCGCGGCACGGAACGTCAGCAGGTCGGCGGCGCCGGGGCCGGCACCGACGAACGTCACCTTGCCGGTGGGGGCATCGGCCATGGGAAGGGGTCCTCTCGTACGGAAACGCAAGGCGGAATCAGTGAAATGTCAGGGTCTGGGGGAGTGCGGCCGACGCCGGATGTGCGCGAAGGCGCCTCCATCGGATAGCAAGGGGCCTATGGCGGTCTTCGTCGCGCTCGGCGCGTTCCTGATGACGCTGGCCGGCGGCTGGACGGCACAGCGCGTGACCGACCGTCGCCATCTCGTCCTGGGACTGGCCGGCGGTCTGATGCTGGGCGTGGTCGGCCTGGACCTGCTCCCGGAGGCGCTGCACGCGGCCGACCGCGAGATCTTCGGCGTACCCGCGGCCCTGCTGCTGTTCGTGGCCGGTTTCCTGCTGGCCCATCTGGTGGAGCGCACGCTGGCCGGGCGCCAGGCCGCCCACGGCGGCGCCGAGCACACCCACCGGGCGCCCGAGGTGGGCCTGACGGCGGCCGCCGCGATGGTCGGCCACAGCGCGATGGACGGTGTGGCCATCGGCGCGGCCTTCCAGGTGGGCGGCGGCATGGGCACGTCCGTCGCGCTCGCCGTGATCGCGCACGACTTCGCCGACGGCTTCAACACCTTCACCCTCACGAGCCTGTACGGCAACGCCCGCCGCCGGGCGATAGGCATGCTGGTGGCCGACGCCTGCGCACCCCTGGTGGGCGCGCTGTCGACCGCCTTCTTCCACATCCCCGAACCGGTGCTCGGCGGCTATCTCGGCCTCTTCGGCGGGGTACTGCTCTATCTCGCCGCCGCCGAGATCCTCCCCGAGGCCCACCACGAGCACCCCGCCCGCTCCACCCTGCTGTGCACGGTGGCGGGCGCGGCCTTCATCTGGCTGGTGGTCGGCATCTCCGGCGGCTGACCGCACCGGCCGGCTCACAGCTTCCCGCCCCGTCCGCCGTCCCGCCGCGGCGGCGCGATCAGCGTCGACAGGTACGGCAACGGCGCCTCGTCCAGCTCGGCGGCCGGCCGCACCGACTCCTCCGGCAGCCCCAGCGCCGAGCCCCACACGGCGTCCCCGATCCGCCCGGTCTCCCGCAGCGCCTCCGCCACCTCGGCGGCCTGCCGACCGAACTTGTACGCCACGACGGTCCCCGGCCCGGCCAGCGCCTCCTTGAGCGCGGCGGAGCCCGCCGTCACCGGCACCAGCGTCAGCGGCTCGGTCCCCTCGGTGAGCACGGCCCCCGACCGCGCCGCCAGCTCCTGCATGGCGGTGATCCCCGGCACGGTCTCCACGACGACGCCCGGCACCAGCTCGACGATCGTCTGCGCGAGATACGTGAAGGTCGAGTACACGTTCGGGTCCCCGATCGTGGCGAAGGCGACCGATCCGTGCTTGCCCAGCAGCCCGGCGACCCGCGCCCCGGCCGCGTCCCAGGCCGCCTCCCGCCGCGCCCGGTCGGTCCGCTCGTTCAGCGCGAACACCACCCGGACGACCTTGTCCTCGGGCACGTAGTGCAACACCGTGGCCTCGGCCCGCCCGCGTTCGCCGCCGTCCTTTCCGTCAGGCGCAGCCATCACGGGTACCACGACGACGTCGGCCGCCCGCAGTGCGTTGACCCCCTTGACGGTCACCAGCTCCGGGTCGCCCGGACCGACCCCGACACCGATCAGCCTGCTGCTCATGACGTCCCGCACCTCTCCACGAACCGACGGGCCACACCGGGCTCGGACGCCCAGTGCGTGTGCAGATAACTCGCGTGCACGCCCTGCTGTACGAAACCTTCGACCCGCCGGACCGGGGCGCGCAGCCCCCAGGCGGGAGCCGCACCGGCGCCGGGCTCGACGACGGTGCGGTGGAACTCGTGCCCCCGCATCCGCGTCCCCGCGACGGCCAGCACACTGTCCCCGACGGCCACGGCGTCCCGATAGCCGAGGGTGAGCCGTTCACTCATCCGCGCCGTGGCGTCCAGGACCGCGCACATGGGCAGGCCGTCGAGCTCCCGGCACAGGTAGAGCAGTCCGGCGCATTCGGCGGCCACGGGAGCACCACTGAGGGCAAGCTCGGCGATCGCCTTCCGGAGCGGCTCGTTGGCCGACAGCTCGGCGGCGTACACCTCCGGGAACCCACCGCCGACGACCAACCCCGCGGTCCCCTCGGGCAGTTCCTGATCCCGCAGCGGATCGAAGGTCACGACGTCGGCACCGGCGGCGGCAAGCAGTTCGGCGTGCTCGGCATAGGAGAAGGTGAACGCCTCCCCGCCGGCGACCGCCACGGTGGGCGCCCGCCTCCGGGCCGACCGGGTCGGACGGTCGTGGGTGGACGAGGCAACGGCCTCGGCCGCCTCCCAGGCCGCGCCCGACAGCGCACCGGCACTCCGCGCCAGCGCCATCAGGGCATCCAGGTCGCACCCCTCGACCACCTGCGCGGCCATCGCCGCGACCGCCTCGACCGCGGCAGCGCGCCGCTCGGCGACCGGTACCAACCCCAGGTGCCGGGAAGGCGTGTCCACCTGAGCCGCCCGCCGCAAGGCACCCAGCACCGGAACCCCGGCCGCATCCAGTGCCTCGCGCAGCAGCGCCTCGTGCCGGTCGGAGCCGACCTTGTTGAGGATCACGCCCCCGACCCGCACCTCGGGATCCCAGGACGCGAACCCGTGCACCAGCGCCGCCACCGACCGCGACTGCGACGACGCGTCCACGACCAGCACCACCGGCGCCCGCAACAGCTTGGCGACCTGGGCGGTGGACGCGAGTTCCCCCTCGCCCGCGGCCCCGTCGTACAGCCCCATCACACCCTCGACGACGGCCAGATCACACCCCTGCGCGCCGTGCAGGAACAGCGGAGCGACCAGCTGCGGCCCGCACAGGTACGCGTCCAGGTTCCGCCCCACCCGCCCGGTGGCGAGCGCGTGATACCCGGGGTCGATGTAGTCGGGCCCCACCTTGTGCGCGGACACGGCGAGCCCCCGCGCGGCGAACGCGGCCATCAGCCCCGTGGCGACGGTGGTCTTGCCGCTGCCGGACGACGGCGCGGCGATGACCAGCCGAGGAACGGACGTCACCACTCGATGCCCCTCTGGCCCTTCTGGCCCACGTCCATGGGGTGCTTGACCTTGGACATGTCGGTGACGAGGTCGGCGAAGTCCACGAGCTTGTCCGGCGCGTTCCGGCCGGTGATCACGACATGCTGGGTACCGGGCCGGTTGCGCAGCACGTCGACCACCTCCTCGGTGTCCACCCAGCCCCAGTGCATCGGGTAGGCGAACTCGTCCAGCACGTACAGCCGGTACGTCTCGGCCGCCAGGTCGCGCTTGACCTGCTCCCAGCCCTCCCGGGCCTTCTCCTCGTTGGTCGCGTTGTCACCCTGGATGTCCCGCTGGACCCAGGACCAGCCCTCGCCCATCTTGTGCCAGTCGACGCTCCCGCCCTGCCCGGAGGCGCCGAGCACCCGCAGCGCGTTCTCCTCGCCGACCTTCCACTTCGCCGACTTGACGAACTGGAACACCCCGATCGGCCACCCCTGGTTCCAGGCGCGCAGCGCGAGACCGAACGCGGCCGTCGACTTGCCCTTGCCGATGCCCGTGTGCACGACGACCAGCGGCCGGTTGCGCCGCTGCCGGGTCGTCAGTCCGTCGTCCGGGATCACACTCGGCTGTCCCTGAGGCATTACGCCGCCCTCCTCGAAGTCCCCTGCACGTCCCTGACCAGCCCGGCGATCGAGTCGGCCCGCAGCTCGTCCAGCGTGACGGCCGTACCGCCCAGCTCACCGGCGAGCTGCCCGGCGAGCCCGAGCCGCACCGGCCCCGACTCGCAGTCCACGACCACCGAGGCGACCTGGCCGGCCGCGAACAGCCGGGCCGCCCGTCCCGCCAGCGCCACCGGCTCCGGACCGCCGGTGGCCCGCCCGTCGGTCACCACCACGACCAGCGCCCGCCGCGCGGGATCGCGCAGCCGCTCCACCCGCAGCACCTCGTGCGCCTTGAGCAGCCCGGCCGCGAGCGGGGTACGCCCGCCGGTGGGCAACGACTCCAGCCGCGCCGCCGCCGCGTCCACGGAGGAGGTCGGCGGCAGGGCCACCTCGGCCGACGCGCCCCGGAAGGTCACGAGCCCCACCTTGTCCCGCCGCTGGTAGGCGTCCAGCAGCAGGGACAGCACGGCACCCTTCACGGCGCTCATCCGCTGCCGCGCCGCCATCGACCCGGAGGCGTCGACCACGAACAGCACGAGGTTGCCCTCGCGCCCCTCGCGTGCCGCCTGCCGCAGATCGTCCCGGCGCAGCACGAGACCGGGCCCGGACCGCCCGCGCGCCCGCTGGTGCGGGGCGGCGGCCTGCACGGTGGCCGCCAGGTGCAGCTTGGTCAGCGCACCCCGGGGCCGCCTGGCCCCGGTGGTCCGCCCGCGCTCGGTACGCGCCCGGGAGCGCCGGCCGGCGGCACCCTCGCCGATACCGGGGACGCTCAGCACCTTCGTGCGGAACGGCTCGGCGGCACGCGCCGGGGTCTGCTCGCCGCCACCGGAAGCCTGCGGCTCCCCGCCCTCACCGGCCTCGGGCCGCGCGGAGGCGTCCCCGCCGCCCTGCGGGCCGCCGTCGGACCCCGGTGGCTGCCCACCACCCCCGCCGGGCCCCTCGGGGTCGGGATCGTCGTCGCCCTCTCCCGAGAACTGCTCCAGCGTCTCGTCCAGCTTGTCCTCGTCCAGGCCCGGCGCGTCGAACGGGTTGCGCCGCCGCCGGTGCGGCAGCGCCAGCAGCGCGGCCTGCCGCACGTCCTCGGCGAGCACGTCCGTCCGCCCGGCCCACGCGGCCAGCGCGGTCGCCGTACGCGCCATGACGATGTCGGCGCGCATCCCGTCCACCTCGAAGGCCGCGCAGGTCGCCGCGATCTGCCGGAGCGCCCCGTCGCCCAGCCGCACCTGGGGCAGCAACTCCCGTGCCGCCACGATCCGCTGCCGTACGGCGGCCTCCTCGTCGGCCCACCGTGCGGCGAAGCCGGCCGGATCGTCGTCGTACGCCAGCCTGCGCCGTACGACCTCCACCCGCTGGTCCGGCTCCCGGGAGGCCGCCACCTCCACCGTCAGCCCGAACCGGTCGAGCAACTGCGGCCGCAACTCGCCCTCTTCGGGATTCATGGTGCCGACGAGCAGGAACCGGGCCGCATGCCGCACCGAGACGCCCTCGCGCTCCACGTACGAGGCACCCATCGCCGCCGCGTCCAGCAGCAGGTCGACCAGGTGGTCGTGGAGCAGGTTGACCTCGTCCACGTACAGGATCCCGCGGTGCGCGTCGGCCAGCAGGCCCGGCTCGAACGCCTTCACGCCCTCGGCGAGCGCCCGCTCGATGTCGAGCGCGCCGACCAGCCGGTCCTCTGAGGCACCGACGGGCAGTTCCACCATCCGCGCCGGACGCGCCATACCGGCTCCCGGCTCGTGCGGGCCGTCCGGACACCCGGGGTCCGGGGCGTCCGGGTCGCAGGAGAAACGGCACCCGGGGACGACGGACACCTCGGGCAGCAGCGCCGAAAGGGCCCGCACGGCCGTTGACTTGGCGGTGCCCTTCTCGCCGCGCACCAGCACACCGCCGACCGCCGGCGACACGGCGTTCAGCAGCAGCGCGAGCCGCAGGTCGTCCTGTCCGACGACGGCCGTAAAGGGGAAGGGGGTGGTCACTGGTCGTCCTCCAAGTCGCCTTCCAGCTCCAGGTAGGTGGCGCGCAGCCGCTCCAGCGTGTCCGCGTCCGGCTCGGCCCACAGCCCGCGGTCCGCCGCCTCCAGCAGCCGCTCGGTGATCCCGCGCAGCGCCCACGGGTTGGACTGCTTCATGAAGTCCCGGTTCTCCGGGTCGAAGACGTACTCCGCGCTGAGCTTCTCGTACATCCAGTCGTCGACCACGCCCGCCGTTGCGTCGTAGCCGAACAGGTAGTCCACGGTCGCCGCCATCTCGAAGGCGCCCTTGTAGCCGTGCCGTCGCATCGCCGCCATCCAGCGCGGGTTGACCACCCGGGCCCGGAACACGCGGTGCGTCTCCTCACCCAGCGTGCGGGTCCTCACCTGGTCCGGTACGGCACTGTCACCCACGTACGCCTCCGGGTTGGCGCCGGTCAGGTGCCGGACCATGGCGACCATGCCGCCGTGGTACTGGAAGTAGTCGTCGGCGTCGACCAGGTCGTGCTCGCGGGTGTCGACGTTCTTCGCCGCGACCGCGATCCGCCGGAACGCCGTCTCCATGTCCCCGCGCGCCGCCCGCCCGTCGAGCCCGCGCCCGTAGGCGTAACCGCCCCACACCGCGTAGACCTCGGCGAGGTCGGCGTCGCTGCGCCAGTTGCGGGCGTCGATCAGCGGCAGCAGGCCGGCGCCGTACGCCCCCGGCTTCGAGCCGAAGATCCGGGCCGTCGCGCGCCGCCGGTCACCGTGCTGTGCCGCGTCCTCCTCCACGTGCGCCCGCACGTAGTTGGACTCGGCCGGCTCGTCCAGCCCGGCCACCGCCCGCACCGCGTCGTCGATCAGTCCGACCACATGCGGGAACGCGTCCCGGAAGAAGCCGGAGATGCGGACCGTGACGTCGATGCGCGGCCGCCCCAGCTCGGCCGGCGGAATCACCTCGAACCCCGTCACCCGGCGCGAGGCGTCGTCCCACACCGGCCGGCAGCCCAGCAGGGCCAGGATCTCGGCGATGTCGTCGCCCTGGGTGCGCATCGCCGACGTGCCCCACACCGTCAGACCGACCGACTTCGGGTACTCCCCGGTGTCCTGCAGATACCGCTGGACCAGCGAGTCGGCGAGCGACTGGCCGACCTCCCAGCTCAGCCGGGAAGGGATGGCCTTGGGGTCGACGGAGTAGAAGTTCCGGCCGGTCGGCAGCACGTTGACCAGACCGCGGGTCGGGGAGCCCGAGGGGCCGGCCGGGACGTAACCGCCGTCCAGGGCCCGCAGGATGTGCCCGATCTCGTCGGTGGTCCGGGCGAGCCGCGGCACGACCTCGGCGCAGGCGAACTCCAGCACCGCCACGGCGTCCGCGGGTTCGGTGCCGAGCACGTCACGCAGGACGCGGCGCACGGTCGTGCCGTCCCACGCCTGCCCTTCCATCTCCTGCGCCATCCGCCGGCACAGCTGCTCCAGCAGGTCGATCGCGTCGGCGGCCGTACGCGACGGGCCCTCGACGAGGTCCGTCAGCTCCACCGGCACCTTCACCGGCGCTCCCGGCGCGGCCAGCAGCTCCTTCTCGACGAGCCCGAAGTGGGCCGCCAGCGAGGCCCGCAGCCCCGGCAGTGCGTTCGCCTGCCCGCCCCACACTTGCGAGGCCCGCAGCACGGCCAGCACGAGGTTCACGCGCGGCTCGCCCACCGGGCCGCCGCCGAGGATGTGCAGACCGTCCCGGATCTGCACGTCCTTGATCTCGCACAGATAGCCGTCGATGTGCATGACGAACTCGTCGAAGGCGTCGTCGTCCGGCTGCGCGTCCACATGCAGGTCGTGGTGCAGCTCGGCCGCCTTCACCAGCGTCCAGATCTGCGCGCGCACGGCCGGTGCCTTCGCCGGGTCCAGGTCGGAGACGAGCGCGTACTCGTCCAGCAGCTGCTCCAGCTTGGCCAGGTCGCCGTAGGTGTCGGCACGCGCCATCGGCGGCACCAGGTGGTCGACCACCGTGGCGTGACCGCGCCGCTTGGCCTGCGTGCCCTCGCCGGGGTCGTTGACGATGAACGGGTAGATCAGCGGCAGATCGCCGAGCACGGCGTCCGGAGCACAACCGGCGCCCAGCCCGAGGCCCTTGCCGGGCAGCCACTCCATCGTGCCGTGCTTGCCCATGTGCACGAGCGCGTCCGCGCCGAAACTGTTCTCCAGCCAGCGGTAGGCCGCCATGTAGTGGTGGGAGGGCGGCATGTCGGGGTCGTGGTAGATCGCGATCGGGTTCTCGCCGAAGCCGCGCGGCGGCTGGATCATCACGACCACGTTCCCGAACCGCAGGCAGGCGAGGACGATGTCGTCGCCGTCCACGTACAGGCTGCCCGGCGGCTCGCCCCACGCCTCGAGCATCGCGTTCCGCAGGCCGGGGTCGAGCGTGTCGAACCACGCCCGGTAGTCGGCGAGCGGCACCCGCGCGGGGGCGGCCGCCAGCTGTTCCTCCGTCAGCCACTCGACGTCGTGCCCGCCGGCCTCGATGAGCCGGTGGATCAACTCGTCGCCGTTGTCCGGGTGCGCGGTGAGGCCGTATCCCGCGTCCCTGAGGGCGTCCAGCACCCGTACCGCCGAAGCGGGCGTGTCCAGACCGACCGCGTTGCCGACCCGGGAGTGCTTGGTCGGGTAGGCGGTGAAGACCAGCGCGATCCTCTTCTCGGCGTTCGGCTTGTGCTTCAACCGGGCGTGCCGTACGGCGATTCCGGCCACCCGCCGGGCCCGCTCGGGGTCGGCGATGTACACCGGGACCTCGTCCGGACCCTGCTCCTTGAAGGAGAACGGGACGGTGACGAGCCGTCCGTCGAACTCGGGGATCGCGACCTGCATCGCCGCGTCCATGGGGGAGAGGGCGGCGTCCGACGCCTCCCAGGCCGCCCGCGAGGAGGTGAGGCAGAGCCCTTGCAGCACGGGCACGTCGAGATCGGCCAGTGCTCCGATGTCCCAGGACTCCTCGTCGCCGCCCGCCGAGGCCTGCGAGGCGTGCGTACCGCCCGCGGCGAGCACGGTGGCGACCAGGGCGTCGGCCCGCCCCAGCAGTTCGTAGAGCCCGGGGTCCGCGCCGCGCAGCGAACCGCAGTGCACGGGAAGGGCGTTGGCGCCGTGCGCCTCGATCGCGTCGCACAGCGTGTCCACGAAGGCGGTGTTGCCGCTCAGCTCGTGCGCCCGGTAGAAGAGCACGCCCACGGTCGGACGGCCGTCCCGGATCTCGTACGCGCCGTGCACCCCGAACTCCGGCATCTTCCGGGGCGCTTCGAACCCCTCGCCGGTCAGCAGCACGGTGTCGGAGAGGAACCGGGCCAGCTCGGTCAGGTTCGCGGGGCCGCCCTCGACCAGGTACTTCAGCGCCTCCGCCACGACACCCGCCGGAACCGACGACTCGGCCATCAGCTCGGCGTCCGGCACGGTCTCGCCGCCCAGCAGCACGGTCGGCACGCCCGACGCCTTCAGCGCGGCGAGCCCGTCCTCCCAGGCGCGCTTGCCGCCCAGCAGCCGTACGACGGCGATGTCCGCGCCCTCGACCAGGGCCGGCAGCTCCTCCGTGACGTCCACCCGGGTCGGATTGCCGATCCGGTAGCCGGCGCCGGAGGCCCGGGCCGCCAGCAGATCGGTGTCGGCGGTCGACAACAACAACACTGTGCTCATGCGGGCGCTCCCGGTGGAATGAAAGGCAGTCCTTGCGGCGCGCCGGACTCGATGAGCCGCCACAGCGCGTCCGTGTCCGCGTGCTGTTCGATGAGGTCGCCGAGCCGGTCGAGCTGCTCCTCGCGCAGCGCGGCGAAGGACGTGTCCGGGGCCGGTACGAAGCGGCGCCCCGCGGCGGCCGCCACCTCGCGCAGGAAGGCCCGCCGGAAGCCGTCCGACTCCAGGGAGCCGTGCCAGTGGGTCCCCCAGGTCTGCCCGACCCGGCAGCCGTCCAGGAAGGCTTCCCCGCCCAGGACTTCGGCCACTCCGTGGTGGATCTCATATCCCTCGACCGGTTCGCCGAGGGCCTCACCCACCGGCCGGGTCAGGGTCTTCTCCCGGGCGAAGCGCACCCGCACGGGGAGCACTCCGAGCCCCGGGACCTGGCCGGCCCGCGACTCGACCTCGTCCTCGATGTGCCGGCCGAGGATCTGGAAGCCGCCGCAGATGCCGAGGACGGGCCGGTGCTGGGCAACCCTGCGCACCAGCGCGTCCGCAAGACCCCGCTCCCGCAGCCACTCCAGCGCCCGCACGGTCCCGCGCGTGCCCGGGATCACCACCAGGTCGGCGTCGGCCAGCTCCTCCGGCCGGTCCACGAACCGCACCACGACACCCGGCTCGGCGGCCAGCGCGTCCACGTCCGTGAAGTTGGACATGAGCGGGATCGCGCAGACGGCGATCCGCAGCACGTCCTCGCCGACCGGCGGTACCACCGCGGACTCCCGTACGGTGCCGTGCGGCGAGACCCTCCCCCACGCTCGGCTTCGCTCGCGCGGGGGGACCCCCATCCCGTCCTCCTCGTCGATGCCGAGCCCGTGCCGGAACGGCAGCACACCGTAGGTGCGCCGCCCGGTGAGCCCGTGCAGCATGTCGAGGCCCGGCTCCAACAGCGAGACGTCCCCCCGGAACTTGTTCACCAGGAACCCGGCGACCAGCTCCTGGTCCTCGGGCGAGAGCAGGGCGACGGTCCCGAAGAAGGAGGCGAAGACGCCCCCGCGGTCGATGTCGCCCACCACCAGCACGGGCAGCCGCGCGTTCCGCGCGATCCCCATGTTCACGATGTCCGTCCGCCGCAGATTGATCTCCGCGGGCGAACCGGCCCCCTCACAGATCACCGCGTCATACGTGCCCCGCAACTCGGCCAGGCAGTCCAGCACGGTGCCGAGCAGCCGCTGCTGGCGCCCGCCGTGATACCCGCGTGCGCTCAGCTCGCCCACCGGCTTGCCCAGCAGCACCACCTGGCTGCTCTGTTCGCCGCCCGGCTTGAGCAGCACCGGGTTCATCAGCGCGGTCGGCTCGACCCGGCAGGCCTGGGCCTGCATGGCCTGCGCCCGCCCGATCTCCGCGCCCTCCCGGGTGACGAACGAGTTGAGGGACATGTTCTGCGCCTTGAAGGGCGCCACCTTCACGCCCTGGCGCACGAGCCACCGGCAGATCCCGGCCGTCACGACGCTCTTGCCGGCGTCGGAGGTGGTGCCGGCGACGAGGAGACCACCGTTCACTTCCCACGTCCCTTCACGAGTCGGCGCCCGGCGACCGTGACGCCGAGCGCGAGCAGGCCGACGCGGCGGGAGAGCCGTACGGCCCGGTCGATGTCGGTGACCCGGACGGCCCGCCCGGTGCCCCCGTTCAGAACGGGCCGGTGTTCGACGCGGCCGCCGTAGGAGAGCGTCCCGCCCAGCCGCACACCGAGGGCGCCCGCGAACGAGGCCTCCACGGGCCCGGCGTTGGGGCTCGGGTGCCTGCGCGCGTCGGCCTTCCAGGCGTGCAGCGCGCCGCGGGGATCGGGGCCGGCCGCTGCGGCGAGCACGGCGGTCAACCGCGCACCCGGCCACCCGGCGACGTCGTCGAGGCGGGCGGAGGCCCAGCCGTAGCGCCGGAAGCGGGGCGACTTGTGCCCCACCATCGCGTCCAGGGTGTTGACGGCCCGGAACCCGAGCAGCGCGGGGACCCCGCCCACGGCACCCCACACCAGCGCGCCCACGACGGCGTCGGAGGTGTTCTCGGCGACCGACTCGACCACGGCCCGGGCGATCCCGTGGGTGTCCAGCGCCTGCGGATCACGGCCGCACAGATGCGGCAGCCGCTCGCGGGCGGCCGCCACGTCGCCGGCCGCGAGGGCGTGCCCGATGACCCGGGCCTCCCGCGCGAGGGAAGTACCCCCGACGACGGCCCAGGTGGCGGCGGCGGTCAGGGCGACGGAGGCGGCGGGAGACCGGCGTACGGCCCGTTCGGCGAGAGCCCCGAGCGCGACGGCACCCCCGGCGCACACCCCCGTGTGCAGCGCCCCCCACCCACGGTGGTCGCGCCACAGCACACGTTCCACGGCCCCGGCGGCCCGCCCGAACGCGGCGACCGGATGCCCCCGGCGCGGATCGCCGAGGAGCAGGTCGCCGAGAAGGCCGGCGGCGGCGCCGTACGCGTAGAAGCGATCGGCACCCATCGGCTCAGCCGGCCGCGGGGGCAGGCAGAACCCGGTTACTGAACCTCAATCGGCAGCCGCGCATGGCGATATGTCCTCACTCAGGGTGTCCGCGCCCTGGTTCGACGAGACCGGCGGTGAGAGTTCCTGGCTCCCGGGATTCCTTCCCCGGTGACAGTGGCGGGACCGCGCCGGATTCGCACCGGCTTCCTCTCTGCCGCCGTACATGGCCCGGGCAGTCCACCACGCGCCCGGAAGGGCCGTCAACTTGCCTTTGACCTGCGAGGGGAGAGTGTGCTGAGCCCCACACCGGTGAGGTCCGGGCATGCGGAAGGCTCCTTGCCGGGACACGCCGGCAAGGAGCCTTTCGGACGGTGGGTCAGGGCTTGGCCACGATCAGGTAGATCCCGTAGGCCACCGCGGCCGCGCACGCGGCGAAGCACACGTACGCACCGGTCGCGGTGAGCGCCGCCGAGTTGCCCTGCGCGGTGGCCTTCTCGCGTCGCGACAGGCCGTTGATGCCGAGGGTGAACAGGGCCACCACGCCCACCGTGAACGCGAGGCTGACGCCGAAGACGGAGCCGAGAGCCGCCCAGTCGATCTTCATGGGGATGCTTCCTTCAGTTACCGGGTGCTCGGGGTCAGACCGTCGCGGCCGGCGGAACCGCCGGCGCCGCGGTGTCGGTCGCGGCCGGAGCCGGGATCGTGGCCGTCAGGTCCTCGGTGACGGTGAGGGTGCCCGTGGGCGGCGGGGTCACCGCGGCGATGGCGGCGGTCACCACGCCGGCCGGCTCCTCGGTTCCGTCGACGGCGTTGACGTTGGCGCTGTCCACGACCTCGCGCCGGGAGAACTTCCAGATCGCGGCGCTGGCGCCGACCAGGAAGACGGCGACGACCGCGGTGCCCCAGTCGCCCAGGTCCGTGACGGACTCGGCGAGCGCGCCGACCAGGGCGGCGGCCGGGAGGGTGAGGGCCCAGGCGACGACCATGCGGGTCGCGGTGGACCAGCGGACCACACCGCCCTTGCGGCCCAGACCGGCACCCATCACCGAGCCGGAGACCACGTGGGTGGTCGAGAGGGAGAAGCCGAGGTGGGAGGAGGCCAGGATGGCGGTGGCCGCGCTGGTCTGGGCGGCGAAGCCCTGTCGCGGCTCCAGGTCGGTCAGGCCCTTGCCCATGGTGCGGATGATGCGCCAGCCGCCGATGTAGGTGCCGAGTGCGATGGCCAGACCCGCGGAGAGGATCACCCAGGTGGGAGGGTTGGAGCCCGGGGCGATGGCACCGCCCGCGATCAGCGCCAGGGTGATGATGCCCATCGTCTTCTGCGCGTCGTTGGTGCCGTGCGCGAGGGAGACCAGGCCGGCGGAGGCGATCTGACCGGCGCGGTAGCCCTTGCGGGTGGCCTCGCCGTCGGCCGTGCCGCCGATGCCGTAGGAGAAGCGGGTGGCGAGCATGGCCGCCACACCGGCCACCACCGGGGCGGCGACGGCCGGGAGCAGAACCTTGGTGACCAGGACGTCACCGTGGACGGCGCCGAAGCCCGCGGAGGCGACGGTGGCGCCGATCAGGCCGCCCATCAGAGCGTGCGAGGAGCTGGAGGGCAGTCCCACCAGCCAGGTCATCAGGTTCCAGAGGATCGCGCCGACCAGGGCGGCGAAGATGACCTCGGGACGGATGCCGTTCTCATCGACGAGACCCTTGGAGATCGTGTTGGCGACCTCCACGGAGAGGAAAGCGCCTACAAGGTTGAGGGCGGCGGACATGGCCACCGCGACCTTGGGCTTGAGCGCACCGGTCGAGATGGTCGTGGCCATCGCGTTGGCGGTGTCGTGAAAACCGTTCGTGAAATCGAACGCGAGTGCGGTTATTACCACAATCGCGAGGATCAGCGAGAAGTTTTCCATTTACCCAGGCAATCGTTCGAGGTCGTTGGCTGTTGGACCGTAGGCAACCTGGGTGAACGGAAGATGAACTGGGGCAGGCGTGAGGGTGTCGATAACAGGGGATCGGAGTTCCGTTCGCGCCCGACGCCCCATATGCCGCTTGGCTACCAGCCCCGCACGAAGGCCCGCAGCCGGCTCGGCGGCCCGTTGAAGAGATTCTGGTCACCCGGCAGGCCGCCCCGGTCGCCGTATTGCCAGAAGGTCCAGTCCGACCACCCGCCCGGCAGCGATCCCGGGCCCGAGGAGCCGTGACGGGCGATCCACAGAGCATGGTCCGAGGCGAAGGCGCGGCTGTCGCCGGTGCAGGCGTCCCACCAGTCGGCGGTGGTGTAGATCACCGGGCGGCGGCCGGTCTGCCGTGCGACCTCCTCGCTGAAGGACCGGATCCAGTGGACCATCTGCCCCTGGCCCAGCCCGTAGCACTTGTCCCGCCTGTCGTACGGGTTGTACTCGATGTCGAGCGCGGGCGGCAGCGTCCAGCCGTCCGCCCGCCAGTCGCCGCCGTGCCGCACGAAGTACGCGGCCTGCTCGGCGCCCGAGGACCTGTCCGGCCGCGCGAAGTGGTACGCGCCGCGGATCAGGCCGGCCCGGCGCGCGCCGTCGTACTGCCGGTCGAAATAGGGGTTGCGGTAGGTCGTGGCCTCGGTCGCCTTGACGTAGGCGAACCGAGCGCCCTCCGACCGTGCGGCCGGCCAGTCGACGTGCTTCTGGTAGGACGACACGTCGTGCCCCCGGGGCAGGCCCATCGCGGCCACCGGCGACACGGCGCAGACGGCGGACGCGGCCTGGGCGCCCGCGAGGGCCAGCGCCGCCGTGGCGGCGGCGAGGGCGCCGACGCGGTGGCGGAAGCGGGAGGATGTGCGATCACGAGCCATGCGTCCCCCTGGAGAGGCGGCGGAACGTCGTCCAGCGAGCAGGAAAGATCATTGAATGACCGGCGATCGTGTGGAAAAGCCGATTCCGGATGTTTCAAGGCCATGTCCACCCGTTCGGCGGTGCGACTTCCGACCTGAAATGCGCGGGCGGACCGCCCCCTGCCGGGCCGGCTGGCAGGATCGCGGCATGGCTGAACAGCGGCGGAATGCGGAAGAGGAAGCGGCGCGCGTCTGGCAGGCGCTGGTCGCGACGGCCCGCCGGACCGTCGCCGACGGGCTGGTCGTCGGCACCTCCGGTAACGTCTCGGCGCGCGTCGGGGACCTCGTGCTGGTCACGCCTTCGGGCGTGCCCTACGACCGGCTGACCCCGGACGACATCACCGGCGTCGACCTCGCCGGTGAGCAGGTGCTCGGCGCGCTCGTGCCGACCAGCGAACTGCCCATGCACCTCGCCGTCTACCGCACCACCGACGCCCGCGCCGTCGTCCACACCCATGCCGTGCACGCCACGGCCGTCTCCACTCTCGTGACCGGGCTTCCCCCGATCCACTACATGGCCGCCGCCCTCGGCGGCCCCGTCCGTGTCGCGCCCTACGCGACCTACGGCACCGACGAGCTGGCAGAGAACATGCTCCGCGCCCTCGCCGGCCGCTCCGGCTGCCTGCTGCAGAACCACGGCACGATCACCTACGGCACCACCCTCGACCAGGCCTACGACCGCACCGCCCAACTGGAGTGGATGTGCCGCCTGTGGCTGACGGCGTCCTCGGTACCGGGGCTGACGCCTTCCCTGTTGTCGGAGGCACACATGGCCGAAGCCGGGGCACGTTTGAAGGGGTACGGCCAACGGAGGTGACCCCTTGCCGCCCAGCCCCCTGCTCCGGCCCCTTCTCGACCGGCTCCGCCGCGACGGCGCCCGGCCGCGGCCCCGGATCCCCGCGCCGCCGAGCCCCCGCACGCCCCGGGGGACCCCCCGCCCGCCCGCCCTTCCACTGGCCGTCCGCACGGACCGCCACGACACTGGACCCGTGCGCACCGTCAGAGCGACCGCCGCCGCACTCACCGCCGTCCTGGCCGCCGGCGCGGCTTCCGTCGCCGCCGGACGTCTCGCCAGCGACGCCGCGCTGAAGGCGCCGCCGGGCCGTCCGCTGCCCACGGAACCCCGGCTCACCGTGCACGGCACGGCCGCGGGCCGGATCACCCTCACCCGCGATCTGGCCTCGCTGCGCCCGGGCACCTACGGCCTGGCCGGTGACGGCTCCCACGCGGTCGTCGGTCCCGTCCTCGAAACGGCCGAGCACACCGCGGACACCGTCGTGCGCCGCCTGATCCGTGTCACGCACGGCACCTTCGCCCCCGGCGACGCCGTGTGGCTCACCCCGAACGTGTACGTCGGCAACCCGGGCGCCGCCCTGGGACTCGACCACGCGGACGTCGACGTGCCCGGCGAACTCGGTGCCCTGCCCGCCTGGTTCGTGCCCGGCAACCGGGACCTCTGGGTGATCGCGGTGCACGGCCTCGGCACCACCCGTGAGCAGGCCCTGAACGTCATGGAGTTCCTGCACGGCCGCCGCCTGCCGGTCCTCGCGCTCGCCTACCGCGGCGACCTCGGCGCCCCGCGCCCGCCGGACGGCCTCCATCACCTCGGCGAGACCGAGTGGCGCGACCTGGACGCGGCGATCCGCTACGCCGTCCGCTACGGCGCCCGCCGGGTCGTCCTGCTCGGCTGGTCCACCGGCGCCACCATGGCCCTGCGCGCCGCCGAGCACTCCGCCGTGCGCGACCGCATAGCAGGGCTGGTCCTCGACTCGCCGGTGCTCAGCTGGCAGGCCACGCTGCGCGCCCTCGCGCAGGCCCGCGGCACCCCGGAAGCCCTGCTGCCGCTCGCGGTGCGGGCCGCGCAGGGCCGCGCCGGGCTGCACGCCGACCGGGTCGCCGAGATCACCGACCCCGACCGGCTCGACGTGCCCACCCTGATCGTCCACGGCCCGGACGACACGGTCGCCCCGTGGGAGTACTCCCGCCGCCTCGCCGCCCGCCGCCCCGAGCGCGTCGCCCTGCACACGGTGCCGCAGGCCCCGCACGCGGCGATGTGGAACGCGGACCCCCAGGAGTACCAGGAACGCCTGCGCCGGTTCCTCACCCCGCTGATGTGAGGACGCCCCGATCCCGCACGCCCCTCCGCCCGAGTCGGAAGCCCCGGTTCCAGTCGTTCCGTTTAAGGCCGCACCACTGGCCTGATCATGACTGTTCGCCCGCCACCGGACGCGGTGCGTTGGCCAGCCCCGTCGCCCCCCGTGACATTCCGTTTGGGTTTTCCGACCGTCAAGCGGAAGACTGCACCTGTGACGTCCCGTATCCCGCGCGACTCCAGGCTCCGACTCGTCCGACCGCGACCCCTGGCCGCCGCCCCCAGAGCTGTGAACCAGCGGCGTCCGCGCCGCCCCGCACCCCGGCCGCCGGAGGGCACCCCGGCCCCCGGGGAACTGGCCAGAATGGCGCGCACCGGTCTGGCCGGCGCGGTCCGCGTCGCCCGCTGGGCCGACGCCGCCCTCGGCCCCGGGAGCGACGCCGCCACGGCCGACGGCAAGGCCACCCTCTCCGACGCGACCGCCGAGCGTGCCGCCGCCGACATCGGCCTGAGCGCCACTCAGGTCCGCGCCGACTGGGACACCGCCCGCCTCGCCGGACTGGTCGAGGTGCACGGGGACAGCGCGCGCCCCGGCTGGCGCCTGCGCGCCTGGGACCGCGACGACAGCGCCGTGCTGCGCGGTTGGGTCGCCCTCTTCGACGCCTGGTCACTCGCCTGCCCGGAACCCGCGGACCACGAGCCGGCCGCCGTCGCCGAGGTCGTCTCGGCCATGCCCCAGGTGCTCTCCTTCCTCCAGCTGTCCGCCGGTCCGGTCCCGGTCGAGCAGCTGCTCGACCTGCTCCAGCAGCGGGTCACCGAACTGCGCACCGAGCGCTGCGAGGTCGCCTACGGGCCCGGCCCCGCCGAGTCCGCGGGGCACGCCGGGACCCTGAGGCCGGCGGAACCCGCACCCGCCGGGGACACCCCGCTCGCCCCCCTCCTGGACTGGGCCCTGACGGCCCTCGCCTCCGTCGGCGCCCTGACCTGCGGCGACGGCCAGGCCACGCTGACGCCGCTGGGCAGCTGGGCGGTCTGGGTCAAGCTGGAGCAGATCTGCGTGGCCGCGCAGAGCCCCGCCGGGAACATCGAGCAGTCCGCCGAGGACATGCTCCGCGGCTGCGCCCAGCTGCGACCCAACGCGGCCCGCGCCGAGTACCGCGCCTGGCTCGCCGCCCGCCCCGTCGGCAGCGCCGTCGCCGAACTGCTCGCCGCCGCCCGCGGCGAGGACGCCCTGCTGCGCGGCCTCGCCTTCGAGGCGCTGCGGGTCGTCGGCGCCCCCGCCGAACCCGAGGTGCGGTCCGTCGTGGACGAGCCGGCCCTGAGGCCGTACGCCCTGCTGTGGCTCGCCGAGCACGACGGCATCGACCCGGAGGACGCCCACGAGGTCCTCACCCGCGAGGAGGCCACCTGGCTGTGGGTCGACACCGCCGCCGCCGTCGCCGATCACGGCGAGACGGCGATGCTGGTACGGCATCTGGAGGCCGCGGTGCAGCCCACCGTCCCCGCGCTGCTGGACGAGGTCCGCGCCGTCGGCCACCCGCGCACCGTGCAGGTCCTGGTCGCGCTCGCCGCCGCCCATCCGGACCCGGCCCTCGCCAAGGCCGTGCGCCGCGCCGCCTTCCAGGTGCACACCGGGGGATAGCCGGCGGGCTGCGGGACCGCGCCGCTCAGGCGCCGATCTCGGGGGCGTAGGTGCCGAAGCTCCAGATGTTGCCCTCGGCGTCCCGGGCCATGTAGTCCCGCGAGCCGTAGTCCTGGTCCGTCGGGGGCATCAGGATCTCCGCGCCGTGCTCCGCGGCCCGCTGGTGGTGGGAGTCGACGTCGTCCACGACCACGTACACCCCCGCGGGCCCCGCGCCCTTCATCGCCAAGTCGAACAGGCCGCCGCGGCCCTTGGAGCCGACCATCACCGCACCCCTGCCCTGGACCAGCTCGGCGTGCATCACCGTGCCGTCCTCGGTCTCGTACACCGACAGCTCGGTGAACCCGAAGGCCTCCGTGAGCTGCTTGATCGCCGCCTTCGCGTCCGCGTACAGCAGCGTCGGGTAGATGCTCGGCCGTCCGCCCGTGCCTGCCATGCAGATCACTCCTTCGCGCGTCGGTTCTGCCGTGGCTTCGAGTCTTGCAGCCCCCACTGACAACGCCTCCCGGTGCCAGGAAGCGGGCCCGAGCACCCCGAGCACCCCGAACACACGGACGGAAAAACCGCTTGCACGGCCCCGTTAGAATTACTCCATGGCCATTCTCCTCGCGCATTAGACGGCGGGAACGTCCTCAGCCGCCCACCCGCCAACCACGTACGCCCTGGAGTCTGTCCGTGATTTCCGCCTCCGGTATCGAGCTGCGCGCCGGTGCGCGCGTCCTCATCGAGAACGCCACCTTCCGTGTCGCGAAGGGCGACCGCATCGGCCTCGTGGGCCGTAACGGCGCAGGCAAGACCACCCTGACCAAGGTCCTCGCCGGCGAAGGCATCCCGGCCGCTGGCACCGTCACCCGCTCCGGCGAGGTCGGCTACCTCCCGCAGGACCCCCGCACCGGCGACCTCGACATCCTCGCCCGTGACCGTGTCCTGTCCGCCCGCGGACTCGACGTGCTGATCCGTAAGATGCGCGAGAACGAGCAGCGGATCGCGAACGGCCAGGGCGCGACCCGCGAGAAGGCCCTGAAGCAGTACGAGCGCCAGGAGACCGAGTTCCTCACCAAGGGCGGATACGCCGCCGAGGCCGAGGCCGCGACCATCGCCGCCGCGCTCAACCTGCCCGACCGCGTGCTCGGCCAGCCCCTGCACACCCTCTCCGGCGGACAGCGCCGCCGTATCGAGCTGGCCCGTATCCTCTTCTCGGACGCCGACACCCTGCTGCTGGACGAGCCGACCAACCACCTCGACGCGGACTCGATCATCTGGCTGCGCGACTACCTGAAGACCTACCGCGGCGGCTTCATCGTGATCTCCCACGACGTCGACCTGGTCGAGACGGTCGTCAACAAGGTCTTCTACCTGGACGCCAACCGCTCCCAGATCGACGTCTACAACATGGGCTGGAAGCTCTACCAGCAGCAGCGCGAGGCCGACGAGAAGCGCCGCAAGCGCGAGCGCGCAAACGCCGAGAAGAAGGCCGCCGCACTGCATTCGCAGGCCGACAAGATGCGCGCCAAGGCCACCAAGACGGTCGCCGCGCAGAACATGGCCCGCCGTGCGGACAAGCTGCTGTCCGGCCTGGAGGCGGTCCGCCAGTCCGACAAGGTCGCCAAGCTCCGCTTCCCGGAACCCGCGTCCTGCGGCAAGACCCCGCTGATGGCCGAGGGCCTGTCGAAGTCGTACGGCTCCCTGGAGATCTTCACCGACGTCGACCTCGCCATCGACAAGGGATCGAGGGTGGTCATCCTCGGCCTCAACGGCGCGGGCAAGACCACCCTGCTGCGGCTGCTGGGCGGGGTGGAGAAGCCGGACACCGGCGAGGTCGTCCCCGGCCACGGCCTGAAGCTCGGCTACTACGCGCAGGAGCACGAGACCCTCGACCCGGAGCGCACGGTCCTGGAGAACATGCGCTCCGCGGCCCCCGACATGGACCTCGTCGAGGTCCGCAAGGTGCTCGGTTCGTTCCTGTTCTCCGGTGACGACGTCGACAAGCCGGCCGGCGTCCTGTCCGGCGGCGAGAAGACCCGCCTGGCCCTGGCCACCCTGGTCGTCTCCTCGGCGAACGTCCTGCTCCTGGACGAGCCGACCAACAACCTCGACCCCGCCAGCCGCGAGGAGATCCTCGGCGCCCTGCGCACCTACAAGGGCGCGGTCGTCCTCGTCACCCACGACGAGGGCGCCGTCGAGGCGCTCCAGCCGGAGCGGATCATTCTGCTGCCGGACGGTGTCGAGGACCTGTGGGGCTCCGACTACGCGGATCTCGTCGCCCTGGCGTGATCGAAAGGCTGATCCACTGCGTATGGATCATTCGGCCGATCCGTGATCCATCATCTGTGTGAGATCTCCTCGTATCGAGGTGTGTCGTACATCGATTTCGCGGCCGGTCCCTTCTCTCCCAAGGGATCGGCCGTTGCGCATCCCTGACCTGGCACTTCGCGAATCCGCCCGTTCGGCCCCACGGACACTCCGCGGTGGAATCCTTGATTCCGCTTGTGTGGATGCGCTCCTGTCGTCACAACGATGTCTCACGGACCTTGCCGAATGGGTGGCCATCCCGCCCCGGAGGGGTGATCATGAGGAGACCAGAGCGCACTTCCCATGAGGAGGCACGGGTGGCCGAGACTCTGAAGAAGGGCAGCCGGGTGACCGGCGCCGCGCGCGACAAGCTCGCGGCAGACCTGAAGAAGAAGTACGACTCCGGTGCGAGCATCCGGGCGCTGGCCGAGGAGACCGGCCGCTCGTATGGCTTCGTACACCGGATGCTCAGCGAGTCGGGCGTCACGCTTCGTGGGCGAGGCGGAGCGACCCGGGGCAAGAAGGCCGCATCGTCCTGACTCCGGGAGGCCCATCGGCTTCGATGGTGGCCACCCGGTCGGTGCACTGATCGGCCGGGTGGTTACTGTGCAGTCGCTTAGCATGCTGACGCATGCTTGATGACCGCACTCATCGGAGGCGCCCCATGGCTTCGCCCGACCAGGACCTCGCTCCTGCACTCGACAAGGACGGCGTACGGCTCACCGTCGACGACGCGCTCGCCACGGTGACGCTGACCAATCCGGCCAGGCGCAACGCGCAGAGCCCCGCTCTGTGGCGGGCGCTCACCGAGGCCGGTCGGTTGCTGCCGGGCTCCGTTCGTGTCGTGGTGCTGCGCGGCGAGGGCAAGTCCTTCTCCGCCGGGCTGGACCGGCAGATGTTCACTCCGGAGGGGATCCCGGGCGAGCCGACCTTCACCGATCTCGCGCGCCGTGACGACGCCGGGCTCGACGCGACCATCGCCGAATTCCAGGAGGCGTTCACCTGGTGGCGGCGGAACGACATCGTGTCCATCGCCGCCGTGCAGGGGCACGCCATCGGGGCCGGGTTCCAGCTCGCGCTCGCCTGCGATCTGCGGGTCGTCGCGGACGACGTGCAGTTCGCCATGCGCGAGACCGCCCTCGGCATCGTCCCCGACCTGACCGGCACGCATCCGCTGGTCGGGCTGGTCGGGTATGCCCGCGCGCTCGAGATCTGCGTGACCGGGCGGTTCGTCGGCGCCGAGGAGGCGGTGGCGACCGGGCTGGCCAACCTCGCGGTGCCTGCCGGGGAACTCGACGGTGCCATGCGGGACTTGTCCACCGCGGTGCTGGCCGCGCCGCGGGACGCCGTGGTGGAGACGAAGGCCTTGTTGCGGGGTGCGCAGGGGCGTGACTACGACGCTCAGCGTGCCGCGGAGCGGGCTGCGCAGGGTCGGCGGTTGCGGGACCTGGCCGGCGTCGGCGAATGACCTTTCCGGGCAGGCGCCTGGCCGCAGGCCGGCGCCGCCCACGGCCGGCGGTCATTCCACGCTCGTGACCAGGACCGCCACCGTGGGGTGATCGTCCAGCGCGTCCCGTACCGCCCCACGCACCTGCCGGGCCACGTCCACGGCCCGGTGGCCCGCGCTCGTCGCCAGCTCCACCCGTACGTGCCGGTGGGGCAGCGACATGTCGCCCGCGCGTTCCTCGACGTGCACCGCCCGGCCCAGGCCCCCGAGCGAACCCGTCAGACAGGTCACCCCGGGAACGGCGAGCGCGGCCTCGACGACGCGGGTCTCGTCCGGATCCGTGGTCACCCGGGCGGGCAGCGGCTGCGGTGCGGGTGCCGCCGTGGGCTGCCCCACCGCTTCCAGCAGCCCCGTCACCCGGAGATCGACCTCCGTGACCGCGAGGCCCAGGTGTTCGGTCGCGGCCGCCGCGAGGGTCAGTCGCAGCCGGGACGCCGTCGCCGGCAGGGGCTCGGCGGAGGTGGCCGCGAAGTCCGCCGTCACCCGGAGCGAGCCCGGGGACAGTGCGCTCGGCGGAGGCGGTACGACGGGTTCGTGGACGTCGTCCGGATCGGCGAGCCTGATCCGCAGCGCCCCCAGCCGCACCCCCGGCACCCCTGACGCGGCACGGCTCAGGACCGCCACGGCCGCCCCTTCGGCGATCCACGCCCCGTCGCGCGGGCCGCCGAGCGGCAGCAGCCTGCCCAGTCCCAGCTGGTGCCTGACTTCCTGTGTCCACCGGTCCGCCGTCATTCGTCCAGCCTGCCGCATCCCCGGCGCGCAACCGAGCATCCGTGCTTACGGTGGTCGCAGAACGACGACCGAAAGGGACGTACGGCGATGACCGAGATGACGACGACCCCAGACGGTGACAACGAGCCGCAGGTGTCGACCCGTAAACCCACCAGACGCGGCGGCGGAGACCCGGCGACCCGGGGACGGACGACCATCGCCGACGGTGTCGTGGAGAAGATCGCCGGACTCGCCGCCCGGGACGTGCTCGGCGTCCACGCCATGGGCAGCGGGCTGGCCCGAACCCTCGGGGCCGTGCGCGACCGGGTGCCGGGCGGCTCGAAGTCCGTGACCCGGGGCGTGAAGGCCGAGGTCGGCGAGGTGCAGACGGCACTCGACCTGGAGATCGTCGTGGACTACGGCGTGTCGATCGGCGATGTCGCCCGCGCGGTACGGGAGAACGTGATCGCCGCCGTGGAACGGATGACCGGACTGGAGGTGGTCGAGGTCAACATCGCGGTGAGCGACGTCAAGCTCCCCGAGGAGGAGGAAGAGGAGCTCGAGCCGCCCCGGATCCAGTGAGGCACCGGCATGGACACCCGCACACCTGATGAGCTGAGGAGCGCTGCATGAGCATGGCCGTGGTCGGCATGATCGCCGGAATGGCGCTGGGCTTCGCCGGGTACTTCGGCGGGTTCGGAGCCTTCCTGCTGGTGGCGGCGCTCGGCGCCGTCGGGTTCGTCGCCGGCCGTTTCCTGGAGGGTGACCTGGAACTGGGCGACTTCGTCCGCACCCGCGGCGACCGGCGCGACCGGCGGCGGTGACCGCCGTGAGCGCGCAGACCGGCACGGTACGCCGGCCCGTGACCCTGATGCCGCCCGGCGAGCGCGGCGCCCTCCGGATCGCCGACTCCGTCGTCGCGAAGATCGCCGCACGGGCCGCGCGCGAGGCCCTCGCCCCGCTGCCCGAAGGCGCCGCGTCCCCGCGCGCCACCGTGGTCGTCCACCATGGGACGGCCCGCGTCCGCGTCCGTCTGGAACTCGGGTACCCCTGCGACATCGGCGCCCGCTGCGCGGCCGTGCGTCGCCAAGTCGCCCAGCGGGTGGGCGCGTTGCTGAGCATGGAGGTGCCGGAGGTCGCCGTCCGGGTCGAGCGGCTGCACCTGACACCGGCGCCCGGCGCGCCCCACGGGAGGACGTCATGAGCGAGCCCCGGCCACCCGAGAGCACCCCACGACCACTGCCCGTCCTCCACGTCGACGAGCCCCCCGACGTCCCACCGCCCCCGCTTTCCGAGAGCAGCGGCCGCTTCTGGTCGGCGCGCCGTGTCCCGGCGGCCATCGTCGCCCTGCTCCTCCTGGCCGGTGCCGGCGTCTTCCTGTACGACATCGCCGCCGTACGCGCGCACCGTCCCGCGATGCGATGGCGCCGCGCCCTGGCCCGGCAGCTCGCCGAACGGCCCCTGGACGACACCTGGGTGCTGGTCGGGGCGGGCATCACCGCCGCCCTCGGTCTGTGGCTTCTCGTCCTGGCCGTCACGCCCGGCCTGCGCGACCTGCTGCCCATGCGGCGCCCGCACCACGACGTCCGCGCCGGACTCCGGCGGGAGGCGGCCGCCCTGGTGCTGCGCGACCGGGCCATGGAGGTCTCCGGTGTGCGGGCGGTGCGGGTGCGGCTGCGCCGCAGGCGTGCCAAAGTCCGTGCCGTCTCGCACTTCCGCGACCTGGACGACGTGCACGCGGACCTGGACGCCGTACTCGCCGACGCGGTCCGCGGGCTCGGGCTCAGCCGCGAGCCCGCGCTGTCGGTACACGTCCGGCGGCCCGGACGGAAGGGGTGAGCCGGATGCACAGGGGCGGCGTGAATCGCGTACTGACCGGCTTCGTCGGGCTGTTGCTGCTCGCCCTGGGCGGCTCGGTGCTGGCCGTGGGCCTGGGCGCACCGCCGCCGCACCCCTGGCTCCACACCGGCCCGCACGACGTCCTGCTCAGCACGCCCGAGCGCACCCGCTGGCGGGGCGCCGACTGGTGGTGGCCGACGGTCATCGGCGCCCTGACCCTCCTCGTGCTGTTCGCCCTGTGGTGGCTCACCGCGCTGGTGCGCCGGCACCGCCTGACCGAGGTCCTGGTCGACACCGGCGACGGCGAGGGCGCCCTGCTGGACGGGAAGGCCCTGGAGTCGGTCCTCGCCGCGGAGGCGGCCCGACAGCGGGGGGTGAACTCCACCGACGTCCTGCTGACGGGCCGCCGTACGGCACCGGCGGCGAGGGCCCGGCTGCGGCTAGAGCCGGACGTGGACCCCTGGACGGCCCTGACCGACTTCACCGCTCAGTCCCTGGTCCACGCACGGGAGTCGGCGGGGCTGACGTCACTTCCGGCGGAAGTACGACTGGGGGCGGTCAAACACCGGGCGGAAAGGGTCACTTGAGGGCTCGGCCGAGCGGAAAGAGGCGCGCGGGGCTGGAGCGGCCCCGCGCGCCGCCGCGTAGGCCCGGCCGGCCCCCCCGGGCGCTGAACCGACCCGCGGCTCCGCCGCGTACGCCCGACCAGCCCCGCACCGGGCGCTGTACCGAATTGCGGCTCCGCCGCACAGCCTCGACCAGCCCCCGCACCCGACCAAGAACCGGCCCTCAGAAGCCGTGCCGCATCCCCCCGTCCACGGGCAACATGATCCCGGTCAGATAAGAAGCCGCCGGGGACAGCACAAACGCGGCCACCCGCCCGAACTCCTCGGGCGTCCCGTACCGGCGCAACGGAATCCGGGACTCATTGGCGGCCCGAGTGGCCTCGGGATCCGCGGACAACCGGTCCAGCTCGCGCACGCGATCCGTGTCGATGCGCGACGGCAGCAGCCCCACGACCCGGATCCCGCGCGGCCCCAGCTCGTCCGCGATCGACTTCGCGAACCCGGCGAGTCCGGGCCGCAGCCCGTTGGAGATCGTCAGCCCGGGAATCGGTTCGTGGACCGACCCGGAGAGCACGAACCCGATGACCCCGCCCGCCTCCAACTCGGCCGCGGCCTCGCGAGCGAGCCGTACCGCGCCGAGGAAGACCGACTCGAACGCGTTGCGCCACTGTTCGTCCGTGTTGTCGGCGACGAACCCGGGCGGCGGCCCGCCGACGCTCACCAGGACGCCGTGGAAGGCGCCGAAGTGCTCCCGTGCGGCCGCGACGAGCCGTTCGGGAGCCCCCGCCTCGGCGTTGTCGACGGCCACGCCCACCGCGTTCGGGCCCAGTTCGGCGGCCGCGTCGGCGACCCGCTTCTCGTCACGGCCGGTGATGACCACTTTCGCGCCGTCGGCGACGAGTTCCCGCGCGGCCGCGTTGCCCAGTCCGCGCGTGGCGCCGGTGACGACGTACACCCGGTCCTTCAGTCCAAGATCCATGGCCCCTATCCTGCCTCCTGATCCCCGAACAGGGTGAGGGCGGTGTTCACCAGCCCGATGTGGCTGAACGCCTGCGGGAAGTTGCCCACCAGGCCGCCGCTGACCGGGTCGTACTCCTCGGCCAGCAGTCCCACGTCGTTGGCCAGGCCCAGCAGTCGCTCGAACAGCTCCCGGGCCTCGTCCGTACGGCCGGTCATGTGCAGGGCGTCCGCCAGCCAGAAGGAGCAGGCGAGGAAGGCGCCCTCGCCGCCCGGCATGCCGTCGACACCGATGGCGTCGGTGTCGTACCGGCGCACGAGGCCGTGATGGCCCAGGTCCTCGCGGATCGCGTCGACCGTGCCGATCACCCGCGGATCGTCGGGCGGCAGGAAGCCGACGCGGGGGATCAGCAGCAGGGCGGCGTCCAGCTCCCGCGACCCGTAATACTGGGTGAAGGTGTTGCGCTCGGGGTCGAAGCCCTTCTCGCACACCTCCCGGTGCACCTCGTCACGCATCGCCCTCCAGCCCTCCAGGTCGCCCTTCAGCTCCTGGTGGGTCTCCAGCGTCCGCACGGCGCGGTCGGCGGCCACCCACACCATCACCTTGGAGTGCACGAACTGGCGTCGGCCGCCACGCACCTCCCACAGGCCCTCGTCGGGCTGCCGCCAGACCGACACCAGGAAGTTCATCAGCGAGCACTGAATCGACCACATGTGCGGCTTGGTGGGCAGGCCCGCGCCGCGGGCCAGCGACAGCGAGTCCATGACCTCGCCGTACACGTCCAGCTGGAGCTGGTCGACGGCGCCGTTGCCCACGCGTACGGGCGCGGAGTCGGCGAAGCCGGGCAGCCAGGGCACCTCCCACTCCGGCAGCCGTCGCTCACCCGCCAGGCCGTACATGATCTGCAGATCCGCCGGGTCGCCCGCGACCGCGCGCAGCAGCCAGTCGCGCCAGGCCTCCGCCTCCTTGTGGTAGCCGGCGGCCAGCAGGGCGCCGAGGCTGAGGGTGGAGTCGCGCAGCCAGCAGAAGCGGTAGTCCCAGTTGCGCACACCGCCCGGCTCCTCGGGCAGCGATGTGGTGGCCGCGGCGACGATTCCGCCCGTCGGGGCGTAGGTGAGCGCCTTGAGCGTGATCAGGGACCGTACGACTGCGTCCCGGTACGGGCCGTCGTACTGGCAGCGCGCCGCCCAGCGCCGCCAGTCCCGGACGCTGTTGCTCAGCGCCTCGTAAGGGTCGATGAGCGGGGGACGCCGCTCGTGCGCGGGGTGCCAGGTCAGGACGAACGCGACCCGCTCGCCCTCGGCGACGGTGAACTCCGCGTGGGTGGCGAAGTCCTTGCCCCACAGGTGCACGTGGGGCTCGGTGCGCAGCCACACCGAGTCCGGTCCTGCGACGGCCACCCGGTGCCCGTCGGAGCGGCGCATCCACGGGACGACGGATCCGTAGTCGAAGCGCAGGCGGAGGGTGCCGCGCACGGTGACACGTCCGCTGACGCCCTCCACGATGCGTACGACGTCGGGGGCGCGGTCACGCTGTGGCATCAGGTCGGTGACGCGTACCGTGCCCTCGTCGGTCTCCCACTCGGTGTCGAGGACCAGGGTGCCCGGCCGGTAGGCGCGGCGGGTGCAGGTGCCCGCGTCCTTCGGCGCGATTCTCCAGTGGCCGTTGTCCTCGTCGCCCAGGAGTCTGGCGAAGCAGGCGCCGGAGTCGAAGCGGGGCAGGCACAGCCAGTCGATCGAGCCGTCCCTGCCGACCAGAGCCGCGGTCTGTTCGTCGCCGATGAGGGCGTAGTCCTCGATGCGCGCGTTCACGGGATGCGGTTTCCCTGTGGACCTGGGGGCCAATCAGGTGGTGCGCCGGGGGAGTGAGGTTCCCCGGGGGCGGCCCGGGCCGTCACACGGTGGCCGGTTCCGCCGCCTCCGGCTCCTCCTCTGCCGCGGCCTCCTCGCGGTCGCGGATCTCGCGCCGGACGAGGAACCACCAGCCCACCGGGACGCCCGCGGCGAACAGCCACCACTGGAGCATGTACGCGTAGTTCAGCGGCGCGTCCTCGCTGCCGGGGTCCGAGATCTGCTCGGGGGAGCCGCCCTTGGGCTGGGGTGCCGTCTGCTCGACGTAACCGCCGAGCACCTTCGCGCCGAGCCGCCGTGCCTCCTGCGCGCTGTTGATCAGCATGATCTGCCGGTCCGGCAGGCCCTTGACGTTCTTGATGCCGCTCGCCGCGGTGGTCTCGTCGGCCATCAGCCGTCCGCTGAGCGTGGTACGGCCGGCGGGCGGCGCGGGGACCTTCGGGAAGGCCGTCTGCACGCCGGTCGCCGGGATCCAGCCCCGGTTGACCAGCAGCACCCTGCCGTCCGTGAGGACGAACGGGGTCAGGACGTGGAAGCCGACCTCGCCGTCGGAGTTGGTCCGGCGCCGGACCACGACCTGCCGGGACGTGTCGAAGGTGCCGGTCGCCGTGACCGAGCGGTACTTCTCGGTGCGGGTCACGGTGTGCCCGGGGGAGGTGAGCCGCTCCACGGGGACCGGCTTGGCGTGCAGCGCGCCGGAGACCAGGTTGTTCCGGGCGGTCCGCTCCTCGTACCGGTGCTGCTGCCAGAAGCCGAGCCTTGTCATCGTCGGGATCAGCGCGATCGCGACGAGGGTGAGGATCACCCACTGGCGGGACAGCAGGAAGCGGTAGCGGTGCACCCCACGACGGTACCTCCGAGCCGTGGGGTGCTTTCGGGCGGGTGCCGCGTCACACCCGGTCCACCACCCCCGTCTTCCCCTCCGCCCGGGCGCAGTGGGCGCCGCAGTACCAGTGGCCGTCCACCTCCACGCCCTGACCGATGATCTGCACCCGGCAGTGTTCGCAGATGGGTGCCATGCGGTGGATCGCACAGGAGAAGCAGTCGAACACATGCACTGCGCCCTGCGCGTGGACCTCGAAGGTCATTCCGTAGTCATTGCCGCAAACTTCGCATCTCGCCATGCGCCACAGGGTGAGCCGTCACCGACTCCCGGGCGAGCGGGCGCCGGGCGAGTCGCCGGGAATCACCCATCCGCACGGTCACTCGTCGGAGGGCTCCACGTCCCTCAGCAGCTGCCCGAACGCGGCCTCGTCGACGATCGGCGTGCCGAACTGCCGCGCCTTGACCACCTTCGAGGTGCCCGACTCGGGGTCGTTGGTGACCAGCAGGCTGGTCAGTCGCGACAGGCTCGTCGCCACGTGCAGCCCGGCCTCGGCGGCCCGGTCCTCCAGCAGCTCCCGTTCGGTGGAGGTGTCTCCGGAGAACGCCACCCGCATGCCCTGTTTGAGGCGTCTGCCGTCTTCGTAGCGTCCCGGGTTGGGGTAGGGGCAGGCGGGCCGCTTCCGAGTCGGGCGCCAACCGCCGGGACGGTATCCGCCGTATCCGCCGCTCGCCTGCCGGCCGATCCGGGGCGTGTCCGACCACTCCGTCAGCGGCCGGCACTCCAGCAGCGGCAGCCGTACGCCGCCCGCCGCCGCGGCCCGCAGGCTGGGCCGGAACGCCTCGGAGAGCACGCGCGCGTCGTCCAGCGCGTGGTGCGCCCGCTGCTGCACGACCCCGAAGTGCGCCGCCAGCGACTCCAGCTTGAAGTTGGGCAGCGGCAGCGCCAGCTCCTTGGACAGCGCGATGGTGCACAGTCGCTGCCGCACCGGCGCCTCGCGCCGTGCGCGCGCGTACTCGCGTGCGATCATCTGCCAGTCGAAGACCGCGTTGTGCGCGACCAGCACCCGGCCGTCGAGCCGGGCCGCGAACTCCTCGGCGACGTCCGCGAAGAGCGGCGCCCCGTCGAGCACCTCGCTCGTCAGACCGTGTATCCACACGGGGCCCGGATCGCGCTCCGGGTTGACCAGGGTGTACCAGTGGTCCTCGACCTCGCCGCGCGCGTCCAGCCGGTAGACCGCCGCGGAGATGATCCGGTCGTCCCGGGCAAGGCCGGTGGTCTCCACGTCAACGACCGCGTATCCCTTGGGATACGCGGCCGGCCACTGGGTGGGGGAGGACACTGCGGTCGCACGGTCTTCGAGCATGGTCACTGAGGATACGGGCCACGACTGACAGCACCGTTCCTCAGGGGCGGACCCGCCTGCTCGCGGCCGTTCCCCTGATCGGCCGCCGCACACGCGTGCGTGCCCCGCGGGGGGTTGGCCGCCGTTCCTCTGCCGTGCGGCGCGAGCAGCGCCCGTACCAACGCCCGTACGGAGGTGGCGAACAGCCGCTCCGGGTCCACGGGGCGGCCCAGCGCGCGGGCCAGGGCGGGGTCGTCGCCGGCCGCCTCGGCGCTCCACAGCTCCTCCTCGCCGGGCCGCTGGACCGGGGCGCGTTCGCGGTTGCGCTCGACCAGCACATGGCCGACGACTTGGAACTGCACCGCCCGTACGAACTCGGCCGCCCGGGCGCCGCGCAGCCCCGCCGCGTGCGCCTCGCGCACCAGAGCCTGCTGGGCGGGCAGGAACATCCGCTCCGTCAGCCCGCGCTCGTGCACCAGGGCCACCAGGTGCGGACGGTCGCGCAGCTGCCGGCGCAGGGCGCGTGCGACGGAGACGACCCGCTGCTCGGGCGTGCGTCCGGACGGACGGATCTCGCCGAGTCCGGCCACGGTCCGCTCCACCAGGGCGTCCAGCAGGGCCTCACGGCCCCCGACGTGCCAGTAGATCGAGGTGACGGCGGTGCCCAGCTCGGCGGCGAGCCCCCGCATCGTCAGCGCGTCCGGCCCGCGTCGCCGCATCAGTTCGGCGGCGGCCTCCAGGACCTCCTCCCGGCTGAGCGCCATTCTCGGCATCCCCGCCCCCCGATCCGTAGGTGCACGCGTATTTACCCCGTCCCCCGTCTGCTGTAACCGTGTTACAGGTGACGGTCCGTCAGAAGAAGGGCGGTACGGCGTATGGCACGCGTACGGTACGGCGCACGGACCGAGCGGGAGATCGCCGCCACGCGCACCGCGAGCGCGCGGCTCCCCGCCATCTGGTCCACCGGTGTGGTGGCCGTCTGGGAGACCGACCCGGACGCGGTCGCGGCGGTGCTGCCACCACCCCTGAAGCCCACGGCCGATCCGCTCGTCCGGGTGAACATCAGCAAGGTCGACCTCCCCGGTTACCCGCTTGGCGCGGGCTCCGTCGCGGTCGCCGCCGCCCACGGCGAGGTCGACGGCTGGTACCCGCTGGTGATGCCGATGACCCACGAACGCGCCCTCATCGGCGGCCGCGAGGTCTTCGGGGAGCCCAAGAAGCTCGGCCGGGTGACCGTCGAGCGCGACGGCCCCGTCGTACGGGCGTCGCTGGAACGGCACGGCATCGCCTTCGTGGAGGTGCGCGGCGCGGTGAGCGGCGAACTGCCCCTCCCGGAGCCGTCGCGCACGACCGACTTCTACTTCAAGTTCCTCCCCTCGGTGGACGGTTCCGGCTTCGACGGCGACCCCGTGCTGGTGCACTGCGTACGCCACGAGAAGATGCGTCGGCTGGAGCGGCTCACCGGGGACGTCCTGCTCCGCGAGTCCGGGTACGACCCCGTCGCCGACCTCCCGGTGCTGCGTCTGCTGGGCCTGACCCTCGGCGAGAAGACCAGCGACCAGAGCGGCCGGGTCGTCGAACGGGTCGACGCGCAGGCCCTGTTGCCCTACCTCCACCAGCGCTACGACGACCCGCTCCACACCCATGACGGTCCGCCCGAAGGGAGCGCGTGATGGACCTGCGGGCGGGACAGGTCGCCGTCGTCACCGGGGCGGCGAGCGGGATCGGGCTCGCGACGGCGCGGCGGTTCGCCTCCGAGGGCCTGAAGATCGTCCTCGCCGACGTCGAGGAGGCCGCACTGGACAAGGCCGCCGCGGACCTGCGCGCGGAGGGCGCCGATGTGCACGCGCGCGTGGTCGACGTCGGCGTGCGCGAACAGGTCATGGAACTGGCCGACTCCGCGTACGAGGTCCACGGCGCCGTACACGTGCTGTGCAACAACGCGGGGGTCGGCTCCGGCGCCGAGGGGCGCATGTGGGAGCACGAGCCGAACGACTGGCAGTGGGCCTTCGCCGTCAATGTGTGGGGCGTCTTCCACGGCATCCAGGCGTTCGTTCCACGGATGATCAAGTCCGGTCGGGACGGTCATGTCGTCAACACGTCCTCCGGCGACGGCGGCATCGCACCCCTGCCGACGGCATCCGTGTACGCGGTCACCAAGGCGGCCGTCGTCACGATGACCGAGTCCCTGTACGCCCATCTGAGGGCGGAGCACGCGCGCGTGGGCGCCTCCGTGCTCTTCCCCGGGCCGCACATGCTGCGCACCGGCCTGTGGGAGTCGCACCGCAACCGGCCGGCCCGCTACGCCGAACAGCGCCCCCGGAAGACGCCGTACCGCAGCCTCGACCAGTGGGAGGCCGCGATGAGCGCGGCCGGCCGCGAGGTCCGCTTCACGCCCGTGGAGGAGGTCGCGGAACTGGTCGTGGACGGCATCCGCGCCGACCGCTTCTGGCTGCTGCCGGCGAGCGAGCACAGCGACGCCCAGATCCGCGCGCGAGCGCGCTCGATGCTGGAGCGCGCGACCCCGTCGTACCTCGAGAGCTTCATTCTGGACTGAGAGGGGGTTGCGGTGACCGACCAGGACCCGTACCTGATCATCTCCTCCGACTGCCACGCCGGGCTGCCCACCGAGCAGTACCGGCCCTACCTGGAGTCCCGTTTCCACCGGGACTTCGACGAGTTCCTCGCGGGCCGCGGCCGGCGCCGCGAGGAGATGACCCGGCTCGGCATCCGCAACGAGGCCTTCGCCGACCGGTGGTTCCACGACAACGAGGAGGGGCTGCGCGGCGGCTGGGACAGCGCACGGCGCCTGAAGGAACTGGACGGGGACGGCGTGGCGGCCGAGGTCGTCTTCCCGGACGCCGACGCCGTGGACAGCCGGACCGCCGCGCCCTTCGGTGTCGGCCTGGGCCTGTCCGGCGACCAGGACCCGGAACTCGGCATGGCGGGCGCCCAGGCGCACAACCGGTGGCTCGCGGACTTCGTCTCCGAGCACCCCGAACGGCACTGCGGGGTCGCCCTGCTGCCCGTCACGGCCCCCGTCGAACGGGTCGTCGCCGAGCTCCACCGGGCCAGGGAGTCGGGCCTGCGCGCCCTGATGATCCCCGCCATGTGGGCCGGCAGGGAGCCGTACCACGACCGCCGTTACGACCCGGTGTGGGCGGCAGCCGCCGAGTGCGGGATGCCGGTGCTCACCCACTCGGGTGCGGCCCCGCGCGAGGAGTACGGCGACCACCTCGGCATCTACGTCAGCGAGGTGACCTGGTGGCCGGCCCGGCCGCTGTGGTTCCTGCTCTGGTCCGGTGTCTTCGAACGCCATCCCCGACTGCGGTTCGGCATCGCGGAGTCGGGCTGCTGGTGGCTGCCGAACCTGCTGTGGTTCATGGACCGCCTCTACCTCGGCGCGCACGGCGGCAAGAAGCTCTCCCCGTTCCAGGAGCTGAAGCGCCCGCCGCACGAGTACCTCGACCGGCAGGTGTTCCTCTGCGCCACCAACACCAAGCGGCGCGAGCTGGCCCAGAGGTACGAGATCGGCGTCGACAACATCCTCTGGGGCAGCGACTTCCCGCATCCCGAGGGCACCTGGCCCGACACGCGCGCGTGGCTGCGCCGCACCTTCCACGACATCCCGGTCGCCGAGACGCGCCGGATGCTGGGCCTGGCGGCGGCGGAGGTCTTCGGCTTCGACGTGCGCGGGCTGACACCCCTGGCCGAGCGCATCGGCCCCACCCCCGCCGACCTCGGCCAGCCGGCCGACCAGACGGCCGTGGAGGCGTCCTGGGCGCGCTCGCGCGAGGCGGGCCGGCACTGGCTGACCGGCCATGACTTCCCGGTCCTGGGGGTGACGCGATGAGCGAGCGGTACACGGTGATCTCCGCCGACTGCCACGCGGGAGCCGACCTCCTGGACTACAAGCCGTACCTGGAGAAGCGCTACCACGACGACTTCGACGTCTGGGCGGCCACCTACGTCAACCCCTACGAGGACCTGCTCGCCGACTCCGCCGACCGGAACTGGAACTCCGAGCGGCGGCTCGCGGAGTTGGAGGCGGACGGGATCGTCGCCGAGGTGATCTTCCCGAACACCATCCCGCCGTTCTTCCCGTCCGGCTCCCTGATGGCCCCGCCCCCGAACGCCGAGGACTTCGAGCGGCGCTGGGCCGGCCTGCGCGCCCACAACCGCTGGCTGGCGGACTTCTGCGCGGCCGCGCCCGGCCGCCGGGCCGGGGTCTTCCAGATCCTCCTCGGTGACGTCGAGGAGGCCGTCAAGGAGATCAGGTGGGCCGTCCCGGCGGGACTCAAGGGCGGCCTGATGCTGCCCGGCACCCCGCCGGGCTCCGGCCTGCCCGAGCTGTACTCGCGCGTGTACGACCCCGTCTGGGCCGTCTGCGCGGAACTCGGCGTCCCCGTCAACCACCACGCGGGCTCCGCCTCACCTCCGCTCGGCGACGAACCGGCCGCCCGCGCGGTCTTCATGGTCGAGACGACCTGGTTCTCCCACCGCGCGCTGTGGCACCTGGTCTTCGGCGGCGCCTTCCGCCGCCACCCGGGTCTGCGGCTGGTGCTCACCGAGCAGGGCTCCGGCTGGATCCCCGGCGTCCTGGACATGCTGGACTACTACCACGGCCGCCTGGTCGCGGCCGCGTCGAAGGCCGGCACCGCCGAGGCCAAGTTCGGCGCGGGCCTCGCCGCACACATGGGCCGGCCACCCTCCGAGGTCTGGCGGGACAACTGCTACGTCGGCGCGAGCTTCATGCGCCCGCACGAGGTCCCGCTGCGCGACCGCATCGGCATCGACAAGATCATGTGGGGCAGCGACTACCCGCACGACGAGGGCACCTACCCGTACACCCGGGAGGGCTTGCGGTTCGCCTGCGCGGGCGTCCCGCGCGCGGAGCTGACGGCCATGCTCGGCGGCAACGCGGCCCGCGTCTACGGCTTCGACCTCGACCTCCTGGATCCCGTCGCGGCGAGGGTGGGCCCGACGGTGGCGGAGCTCGCCGAGCCCCTGCCGGAGCCACCGGCCGACGCGACGAGCCCGGTGTTCGCGCGGGGGGCGTCGGTGCGGGTGTGGTGAGGCGCGGGGCGCCGAGGTGTGCGGTTCGGCGTCCGGGGTGCGATCCTCCGTCGTGTGACGGAACCAACCCACGAGGAGTCCCACACAGGCGCGCTCGGCTCCCGGCTGAACTGGCTGCGCGCGGCCGTGCTGGGCGCGAACGACGGCATCGTCTCCACCGCGGGACTCGTCGTCGGCGTGGCCGGCGCCACCCAGGCCCGGGCCGCTCTCCTCACCGCCGGGCTGGCCGGGCTGCTCGCCGGGTCGATGTCCATGGCGGCCGGGGAGTACGTCTCCGTGTCCACCCAGCGCGACTCCGAGATGGCCGCGCTGGCCGTGGAGAAACGGGAGCTGAGGGAGCAGCCGGAGGCCGAACTGGAGGAGCTCACCGAGCTGCTGCAGGAGCGCGGCCTGTCCAGGGAGGTGGCCCGGGAGGCCGCCGAGCAGCTCACTGCGCGGGACGCCCTGAGGGCGCACGCGCGCGTGGAGCTCGGCATCGACCCGGACGAGCTGACCAACCCCTGGCACGCGGCCTGGGCGAGCTTCCTGGCCTTCACCGTGGGCGCGCTGCTGCCCCTGCTGGCCATCGTGCTGCCCCCGGCCGACCGGCGGCTCCCGGTCACCGTGGGGTCCGTGCTGGCCGCGCTCGTCCTCACCGGTTGGAGCAGCGCCCGGCTGGGAGCGGCCGACCCGAAGCGCGCGGTGCTGCGGAACGTGCTGGGCGGTGCGCTCGCGATGGGGGTGACGTACGTCGCGGGGCGTCTGCTGGGGGCGGCGGGGGTCTGATCGCCCGACGGGCGGTTCCCGCTGGTCCCGGGCACCCTCGCTGAGCGGCCCGGGTCCGCGGCGGCGTACCGTGAAGTGCGCTCGACCACCCCCGGGCGCACCGCACCGCACCCCGCACGAGAAGGACCCCCGCCATGCGCGCCACCACCATCCACGCCCCGTACGACATGCGCGTGGAGGACGTGCCCGAGCCCGTGGTGCAGCTGCCCACCGACGCCGTGGTGCGGGTGCTGCGCGCCTGCATCTGCGGCAGCGACCTGTGGGCCTACCGCGGCGAGGCGGCCCGGCAGCCGGGACAGCGCATCGGGCACGAGTTCCTCGGCGTCGTCGAGGAGACCGGCTCCGAGGTGGGCACGGTCCGCCGCGGCGATCTGGTGGTCGCGCCCTTCATGTGGTCCGACGGCGTCTGCGACTACTGCCGCGAGGGCCTGACGACCTCCTGCGAGCACGGCGGCTTCTGGGGCTCCGTCGGCTACGACGGCGGCCAGGGCGAGGCCGTGCGCGTGCCGTTCGCCGACGGCACCCTCGTCCAGCTGCCCAAGGAGGCGGTCTGCGACGACCACCTGCTGTCCGCCCTGCTGACCCTCTCCGACGTTCTCGGCACCGGCCACCACGCCGCCCTCGGCGCGGGCGCCCGCCCCGGCGCCACGGTCGCCGTGGTCGGCGACGGAGCGGTCGGCCTGTGCGCCGTGCTGGCCGCCAGGCGGCTGGGCGCGGAGCGAATCATCGCGCTGGGCCGTCACGAGGTCCGCACCGACATCGCGCGCCGTTTCGGCGCCACCGACGTCGTCGCCGAGCGCGGTGACGCCGCCGTCGAGGCCGTCCGCGCACTCACCCGCGGCCAGGGCGCGCACGCCGTCGTCGAGGCGGTCGGCACCGAGCAGTCCATGCGCACGGCCGTGAACATCACCCGCGACGGCGGCGCGATCGGTTTCGTGGGCGTGCCCCACGGCAGCGGCACCGGCCTGGACCTCGGCGTCATGTTCGACCGGAACATCGCCCTGCGCGGCGGTGTCGCGCCGGTCCGCGCCTACATCCCCGACCTGCTGCCCGACGTCCTCGACGGCACGATCGACCCCTCGCCGGTCTTCGACATGACCGTCGGCCTCGAAGGCGTGCCGCACGGCTACAAGGCGATGGACGAGCGCACCGCGCTCAAGGTGCTCGTCACCAACGACCAGTGACGGCCCTAGGACCAGCGGATCGGCAGCGGCAGCGCCGTGAGCAGGCCCGAAACCGCGACCACCGCGCCGAGGGCGACCACCTCGGCCCGCGCCGGGACACAGGCGGCCAGCGGGTCGGCCGCCCGGCCCAGCCGGATCCGCGCCCACAGGGCGAGCAGGGCGACGACGGCGACCAGGAGCACCTTGGCCAGCAGGGCGCGTCCGTACGCCGTCGTCGTCAGCTGGTCCAGGATCGTGGCGGCCGGCATGCGCCGCAGTGAACTGCACACGCCCGTGGCGGTGATCGCGGCGAGCAGGACGGCCGCCACGCGCGCGTAGCGTCCCAGCAGGGCGGCCCCCGCCGCACCGTCGTGCCAGACCCGCAGCGTCCGCAGCGTGTGCAGCAGGCCGCCCACCCACCATGCCGCGCACGTCAGGTGGACCAGGGTCAGCCCGGAACCGGCCAGCGGGCTGTGCTCGGTCGGGGGATGGGCGCGCAGCGCCTCCGCGACCACCACGGCGGCCGGCGGCCACGTCCGGGCCGCCGGGCGGCGCGAGCGGGCGCACAGCGCCGCCAGCAGGAAGGCGTTGACCTCCAGCAGTGCCAGCTTGCCGTCACGGGAGTCGTACAGGCCGCCCACGTCGATCTGGCCGACGCTGTGCGGGACCAGGTTGCCGGTGGAGACCACCGAGGCCAGGGCCAGCGCGGCGACGAATCCGGCGGCGGCCGCCAAGGGCGCCCAGCTGCACGGCCGTTCGGGCGGCGCACCCGGCAGGTGCCGGGCGATCCGGAGCACGAACAGCTCGCCCAGCGGGACGCACAGGGCGGCGAACAGCACCCCGCGCAGCAGCGCTATGCCGCCCACGCCGGGAGCGGCGGCCTCCCCGGTGCCGTGCAGAGCGGCGGACGGCCCCCACAGGGGTATCAGCGCGGCGAGGGCCACCAGGACCAGGACGGCGACGGCCCGGCCGGTACCAAAACGTCGGGCCGGGTCGTTCACGTCGGCAGCCTCGCCGGTGGGTCGTTGCAAGGTCACCCCGTGATCCTCACCAGCCGTCGCAGAACCGGGCAAGTCCAGGAAAGCGACTGGCACTACGGCATTCCACCCATACGTACGTTTCCGGCCGCCCGAGCACTCAGCTCCAGGAGGCCGGGTCCGAACCCCACGGCACCGGAGGCCGTGCCCAGTCGGCGGGGCCGCCCGCGAAGGACACCGGCGGCAGGACGTGCCGCAGCCGGCCGAGGCGGCTGTCCCTCTCGGCCAGCCAGGCGTCCGGGCCCTCTTCCACGGTGTCGCCCGTGGCCGGATCGGGCCGGATCCCGTCCGTCAGCCAGTGCGCGGTCCGGGCGAGCGCCAGCCGCACACCACGGCTGTGTCCGTCGTACGACTGCTCGGTGACCGCCCGCAGTACGGCCGCCGCCAGCAGATACCCGGTGCCGTGGTCCAGTGCCTGCGCGGGCAGTGCGCCGGGCTGTTCGGCCGATCCCTCGGCCGCCGCGATTCCCGTCGCGACCTGCACCAGGCTGTCGAAGCCGCGCCGGCCGCCCCAGGGGCCGTACGCGCCCCACGCCGAGACCTGTGCCACGACCAGCCCCGGGCGCCGCTCGGCCAGTGCCTGCGGGGAGAGCCCGAACCGGTCCAGGGCGCCGGGCCGGTAGCCGGTGACCACGACGTCCGCCGAGGCCAGCAACGCCTCGAAGGCGTCCCGGTCGGTGGTCAGGTCGAGAGCCGCCGACCGCTTCCCGAAGCCCGTGTCGGCGTGCTGGTCGGGCAGTTCGGGCAGCTGCGGGGCGTCCAGACGCAGTACGTCGGCGCCGAGCAGCGCGAGGGTGCGGGTGGCGACCGGGCCGGCCAGCACCCGGGTCAGGTCGAGGACGCGCAGCCCGGCGGCGGGCAGCAGGGGAGCGGCGGCCGGGTCGAGCGGCGGGAGCACGCGCGCGGGTGCCGTGTCCAGCCTTTCGCTGTCGACCAGTGGCCGTGCGGCCACCTCGGCGGCCTGTTCGTGCGCCGCCCACTCCTTCCGGGTGCGCAGGGCCACCGCGAGGCCGCCGGCGCGGTACACCGTCTCCTCCACCTCCAGGGCGGAACGTTCGGCGAGCCGACCGGCCGTCTCCTCCGCCGAGGCGTCCTGCGGCAGACCCAGCGCGCCGAGCAACCGGCTTCGGTGGTGCGGGTAGTTGGCGTGGGTGCGCACCCAGCCGTCGGCCGTCCGCCAGAACCGGGACAGCGGCGCGAAGGCGACCGGCGCCCGCCCGTCCACCTGCAGCAGCCGCTCACTGTGGAAGGCGGCGGCGACCGCGCCGTCGTCCACCCGGACCTCGGGCACCTCGGGGAGCCCGGCCCGCCGCGCCCCCAGCTCGGCGGCGGCCAGCGCACACGCGCCCACACAGGCGCGAGCCAGCTCCCGTACCGGCAGTCTCGCGGCCGGCAGTCCCTTCCGCACGACGGCCGAGACCCTCGACACGAGCGCGGGGTCACCACCCAATGCCGACCATGCGTCACCGTGATTGGTCATGCATTCACTATGCATTATTGATTGAATCAATATATGGAGGGGCGGCGGTTCCGGTCGGTCCACGCATGCGGCGGTTCCGGTCGGTCCACGCCGACCGAGGCCGGCGCGGTGCGCGCGGCATCGGAGGAGCCCCTCGCGCACCGCACCGACCGTCCCGGCGGCCGGTCGGCCTACCGCACCGCGCGAAGCGCGTCGACGACACCGAAGCCGTAGAACCCGTTGACGCGCTTGCCGCCGACGCAGGTCGCGTCCACGACCCCGTCGCCGTCCCCGTCGTAGGGCTCGCTCGGGCAGCCGGGGTTGTCCGCCTGGGCCTTCAGCAGGGCCCGCAGCTGGGCCGGAGTGGCGTGCGGGTGGGCCGACTTCAGCAGCGCGGCCACGGCGGCCACGTGCGGGGACGCCATCGACGTGCCCTGGAGGAACCCGTACTGGTCGTTCGGCAGCGTGGACAGGATGCGGCCGTTCTTCGACGGCGTGTCCGGGATCTGGTACTTGTCGCCGCCCGGCCCCGCCACGTCGACGACGCCCTGGCCGTAGCTGGAGTAGTACGACTTCGTGCCCTTGACGCCCACCGCGCTCACGGTGACCACGCCGGGCAGCTGGGTCGGCACGTCGAAGCACTCGTGCGGGTCGACCGTCCGCGGCACGGCGGTCGAGTCGTCCGGGCTGGAGTCGTCCACGAGCGCGTGCGAGTCGAGGTCGTCGTTGGAGTTGCCGGCCGAGGCCACACTGAGCGTGCCCTTGTGCTGTGCGTACAACTGGGCCCTGTTGACCGCGTCAACGATGGCACGTTGATCGGGGTCGTCCATGCAGTTGTACAGCCACGGGTCCACGTAGTAGCTGTTGTTGGTGATCTCGACGCCGTGGTCCGCCGCGAAGACGAAGGCGCAGACCACGCTCTCCGGGTAGAACAGCGAGTTCGCGTCCGGCTGGGCCACCGTGATGCTCGCGACCCTCACCCCGGGCGCCACGCCCGCCACGCCTATGCCGTTGCGGGCCGCGGCTATCTCGCCCGCCACATGGGTGCCGTGGTAATGGCCGGCGTCCACCGGCCGCCAGGCGCCGTACGTGGTGTCCGCCTTGCCGCTCACGCAGTTCGCCGACTGGGCCGCGGAGAAGTTCGGGGCGATGTCCGGGTGCGTGTCGTCGACGCCCGTGTCGATCACTCCGACGGTCACGCTCCGGCTCCCGGGGTTGACCGTCGCGGCCTTGTCGGCGCCGATCGCCCGCAGGTCCCACTGGTCGGCCTCGAGGGGCTCCTCGCCCGCCGCGGCAGCCCCGGCGATCTTCGCGGCCTCCGCCTTCGACAGGACCTGCACCGCGCCCTCGTCCGTCGTCCCGGCCGCGGTCAGCGGGGCGGTACGCGTGGCACCCGCCGAGTCCACGCCCCGCACCGCGCGCATCTGCTTGCCGAAGTCGGGGTTCGCGGAGTGGACGACCATCACCCCGATCCGGTCGTAACTCGCCACGACCGTGCCGCCATTGCGCGTGACCGCCCGCTGCACCGATTCGATCGTGTGGTGGTCCGTCCCGGTGTTGACCACGTACGCGAGGTTCGGGCCGTCCGCAGTCCGCGCCGTCGGCGCAGCCGGGCTCGACGCCGAGGCCGCCGTCGGCAGGAAACCGAGCGAGGCGGTCAGCGACAGCACGACCGGCACGGCGAGCGCGAGCCGGCGTCTGGAACGCAGATGAGCCATGGGATCTCCACATCATCCGGATACAAAACCGCCCGAGACACAGGTGGCGCTCGGGCAGGTACATGACGGGTGGTGCAGGGCGAAGCTATCCCCACCGACTGATCTCCGAAAGAGCCCGGCGGACTTGAACCGCTCCGCGCGTGGCGCCGTGACCGTGGACGGAGGGCCCAGCAGGATCGTGCCCCCCACCGGAATCACGCTGAGGAGTCGACGGTGACTCTCTGTAGCGTGATTCCCGTCCTGTGAGATCGGAAAGCGCATGTCCGCAACGCGAGGAGACTCCGTGGCCACCGAGACACCGCCCCCCGCGAAACCCCAGGTCCACCTTCCCTCCACCGAGGAGTTCACCGAGGTGCAGCAGAGCGCGGAGTTCGGTGAACTACGCCGCTCGCACCGCTCCTTCGCCTTCCCCCTGACCTTCGCCTTCATCGCCTGGTACCTGCTGTACGTCCTGCTCTCCAACTACGCGGGCGGCTTCATGGGCACCAAGGTGGCCGGCAACGTCAACGTCGCCCTCGTCCTGGGCCTCGCCCAGTTCCTCACCACGTTCCTCATCGCCTGGTGGTACGCACGGCACGCCGCCGCCAAGCTCGACCCCAAGGCCGAGGCCATCAAGTCCCGGATGGAGGGCGGAGCATGAGCCCCGCACAGCACACCCTGCTCGCCGCCGGCGAGGCGAGCGAGCACCGGCCGCTGATCATCACCCTCTTCGCGGTGATCGTCGCCGCGACCCTCGTCATCACCGTCTGGGCGGGCCGGCAGACCAAGGACGCCGCCGACTTCTACGCCGGCGGCCGCCAGTTCACCGGCTTCCAGAACGGCCTCGCCGTCTCCGGCGACTACATGTCAGCCGCCTCCTTCCTCGGCATCGCCGGCGCCATCGCCCTCTTCGGCTACGACGGCTTCCTCTACTCCATCGGCTTCCTGGTCGCCTGGCTTGTGGCCCTGCTCCTGGTGGCCGAACCGCTGCGCAACTCCGGCCGCTACACGATGGGTGACGTGCTGGCGTACCGCATGCGCCAGCGCCCCGTGCGCACGGCGGCGGGCACGTCGACCATCGTCGTGTCGATCTTCTACCTGCTCGCCCAGATGGCCGGCGCGGGCGTACTCGTCTCGCTCCTGCTGGGCATCACCAGTGACGGCGGCAAGATCGGCATCGTCGCCCTGGTCGGCGTGCTGATGATCGTGTACGTCACCATCGGCGGCATGAAGGGCACCACCTGGGTCCAGATGGTCAAGGCGGTGCTGCTCATCGCGGGTGCCCTGCTGCTGACCTTCCTGGTCCTGCTGAAGTTCCACTTCAACATCTCGGACCTGCTCGGCAAGGCCGCCGACAACAGCGGCAAGGGCTCCGCCTTCCTCGAGCCCGGCCTGAAGTACGGCGCCACCGGCACCACCAAGCTGGACTTCATCTCGCTCGGCATCGCCCTGGTCCTCGGCACCGCGGGCCTGCCGCACATCCTGATCCGCTTCTACACGGTCCCGACCGCCAAGGCCGCCCGCAAGTCCGTGATCTGGGCGATCGGCCTGATCGGCGCCTTCTACCTGATGACCCTGGCCCTCGGTTTCGGCGCGGCCGCGCTGATCAAACCGGACGAGATCATCGCCTCCAACAAGGCGGGCAACACGGCGGCCCCGCTCCTCGCGCTGCACCTGGGCGGGGTGGACTCCAACGGGGGCGCGATCCTGCTCGCCACCATCTCGGCGGTCGCGTTCGCCACGATCCTCGCGGTGGTCGCGGGCCTGACCCTGGCCTCCTCCTCGTCCTTCGCGCACGACATCTACGCGAACGTCATCAAGAAGGGACAGGCCACCGAGAAGCAGGAGATCAACGCGGCCCGCTACGCCACGGTCGGCATCGGCGCCGTCTCGATCGTCCTCGGCGCCCTGGCCCGCGACCTGAACGTCGCCGGCCTCGTCGCCCTCGCTTTCGCCGTCGCCGCCTCCGCCAACCTGCCCACCATCCTCTACAGCCTGTTCTGGAAGCGGTTCACCACGTCGGGCGCCCTGTGGTCGATCTACGGCGGCCTGGTCACCGCGGTCGGCCTGGTGCTGTTCTCCCCGGTGGTGTCGGGCAAGCCGACCTCGATGTTCCCCGACGTCGACTTCCACTGGTTCCCGCTGGAGAACCCGGGCATCATCTCGATCCCGGTCGGCTTCCTGCTGGGCGCCGTGGGAACCCTCCTGTCCAAGGAGGTCCCGGACGCCGGCAAGTACGCGGAGCTGGAGGTGCGGTCCCTCACCGGGACGGGAGCCCACTGAGGTTCGTACGGACGGCCGCGTCGTTCAGGGCTGTACGGTCCTACGACGCGGCCGCTTCCTACCTCGTGGGATCGGGCCGCTGTCGTTGTCCGTGGTCTCACGTAGGCTCACAGGTGACGGAAAATGAGTGCTCCGCAACGAGGGAGGGGGCCCACGTGCTCATCGACACCTACGGCCGAGTGGCAACCGACCTGAGGGTCTCGCTGACCGATCGGTGCAATCTGCGCTGCACCTACTGCATGCCGGAGGAAGGCATGCAGTGGCTCGCCAAGTCCGACCTGCTCACGGACGACGAGATCGTCCGTCTGATCGACATCGCGGTCCGTCTGCTCGGCATCGAGGAAGTCCGCTTCACCGGCGGTGAGCCCCTGCTCCGCCCCGGTCTGGTCGGCATCGTCGAGCGTGTCGCGGGCCTCGCCCCCCGCCCCCAGATGTCCCTCACGACGAACGGCATCGGCCTCAGGCGCACCGCGTCCGCCCTGAAGGCGGCGGGCCTGGACCGGGTCAACGTCTCCCTGGACACGCTCCGCCCCGACGTCTTCAAGGCCATCTCCCGTCGCGACCGCCACAAGGACGTGATCGAGGGCCTCCAGGCCGCCCGCGAGGCCGGCCTCACCCCGGTCAAGGTCAACACCGTCCTGATGCCGGGCCTGAACGACGACGAGGCGCCGGACCTGCTGGCCTGGGCCGTCGAGCACGACTACGAACTGCGGTTCATCGAGCAGATGCCTCTCGACGCCCAGCACGGCTGGAAGCGCGAGGGCATGGTGATCGCCGGGGACATCCTGGCCTCCCTGCGCACCCGCTTCGACCTCACCCCCGAGGGGGCGGACGAGCGCGGCTCGGCACCGGCGGAGCGCTGGCTGGTCAACGGCGGCCCGTACCGGGTCGGCGTGATCGCCTCGGTCACCCGCCCGTTCTGCGCGGCCTGCGACCGCACCCGCCTGACCGCCGACGGCCAGATACGCACCTGCCTGTTCGCCACCGAGGAGACCGACCTCCGGGCGGCCCTGCGCTCCGGCGCCTCCGACGAGGAGATCGCCCGCATCTGGCGCCTGGCGATGTGGGGCAAGAAGGCGGGAGCGGGCCTGGACGACCCGTCCTTCGTCCAGCCGGACCGCCCGATGTCGGCGATCGGCGGTTAGTGCTGCGACCGGTTTCCGGTCACAGCACTAAGGCCTGTCCGGCGGAGCCTGGGACCCCTCGCGCGCTTCCCAGTCCTCGAGCTTCACGACGTCCTTCAGGAAGCCCCGAACCCCGAGGAACTGCGAGAGGTGCTCGCGGTGCTCCTCACAAGCGAGCCACGTCTTCCGCCGCTCCGGCGTGTGGATCTTCGGGTTGTTCCACGCCAGCACCCACACGGCAGTGGCTCGGCAGCCCTTGGCGGAACAGATAGGTGTCTCACTCACAGGTTCGTCTCACAGAACGGGTGCAAACAAGGCGACGCCGAGCAGCCACGGGGGGAGCTGCCCGGCGTCGGTCCGTCGCTCCGACGGGGGATGCGGAGCGCGTACGCAGTATGTCATGGGTCACCCGCCGCCCGGCACTGGAACGGCACGATTGATCTGAGCTTTTCTTGAGCTTCGCGGGGGACGGCCTTCCGCTTCCCTTGAGTCCGCCGTGGTCACGCCCTTTCGGGCCGCTCCCCCCGCACCCCCGCCGCCGGATCCGGCGCCACGTCCTCCGCATCGGGTTCCGCCTGCGTCCCCTCTTCCTGCGCGCGCGTCGGCGTGATCATCGGCCGCATCGGTGTGGTGACGAAGGTCGACGGAAGAGAGGGCGGCCGCTCCCGGCCCGCGTTCGCGATCACCACGGCGATGTAGGGGAGGACCGCACCCAGCACCAGCGCCACGACGGCGACGTACCGTTCGACGTTCCACAGCGTGGCGGCGAGGATCACCGAGACGGTGCGGATCGACATCGAGATGACGTACCGCCGCTGCCGGCCCCGTACGTCCTCGGCCAGCCCGGTCCGGGCGCCGGTGATCCGGAACACCTGGACGCTGCCGCCGTGCTGCTTCCGCATCGCATTCCACCATCCGCCCGCATCGGACTCTCCCGGCCCGCACCTTCGTCCACGCCCGGCGGGGAACCGGGCCGGAACCATTCCCACGTTACGCCCCGCCCGCCCCGCCCACGAGACCGGGTCGCCCGCTGCCTGGGCGAACGTCCTCGGCCGTGCCGCGTACGGGCGTACCCGACATGCGTCGTACGGCGGACGGACCGAGACTGACCGTAGTGCTCACGTCGAGCCGTACGAGGAGGCAGTCATGGGCTGGTTGTGGGCGATCATCGTGGGGTTCGTCCTGGGCCTCATCGCGAAGGCGGTCATCCCGGGCAAGCAGCACAGCCCTCTCTGGCTGACCACCATCTGCGGCATCCTGGGCGCGATCGTGGGCAACGCGATCGCCCGCGCCCTCGGTGTCGCGGCGACCCCGGGCATCGACTGGAGCCGGCACGCCTTCCAGCTCATCGCCGCGATCATCATCGTCTTCGCCGTCGACATGCTCTACATGGCGACGCTGGGCAAGAGGAGACAACACGCCTGACGGCAGACACGCACAAGGGCGGTTCCCGACGCGGGAACCGCCCTTCGGCCCGTCCTAGGCGCCCGTGACCTCCACCGCGGCCAGGTTCTTCTTCCCTCGCCGCAGCACCAGCCACCGCCCGTGCAGCAGATCGTGCTCGGCCGGGACGGCGTCCTCCGCGGTGACCTTCACGTTGTTCACGTAGGCACCGCCCTCCTTGACCGTCCGGCGCGCGGCCGACTTGCTCGGGACCAGTCCGACCTCGGCGAACAGGTCGACCACCGGGCCCAGCTCGGCGACGCGGACGTGCGGCACCTCCGACAGCGCCGCCGCCAGCGTCTTCTCGTCCAGCTCCGTCAGCTCGCCCTGGCCGAACAGGGCCTTGGACGCGGCGATCACGGCGGCCGTCTGGTCGGCCCCGTGCACCAGTGTCGTCAGCTCCTCGGCGAGTGCGCGCTGCGCGGCACGGGCCTGCGGACGCTCCTCGGTCTGCTGCTCCAGCTCCTCCAGTTCCTCACGGGACTTGAAGGACAGGATCCGCATGTATGTGGAGATGTCACGGTCGTCCACGTTCAGCCAGAACTGGTAGAACGCGTACGGCGTCGTCATCTCCGGGTCGAGCCAGACGGCACCGCCCTCGGTCTTGCCGAACTTGGTGCCGTCCGCCTTGGTCATCAGCGGGGTGGCCAGGGCGTGCACCTCGGCGTCCGGCTCCAGCCGGTGGATCAGGTCGAGCCCGGCCGTGAGGTTGCCCCACTGGTCGCTGCCGCCCTGCTGGAGCGTGCAGCCGTACCGCCGGTACAGCTGCAGGAAGTCCATGCCCTGCAGGATCTGGTAGCTGAACTCGGTGTAGCTGATGCCCTGGTCGGACTCCAGGCGGCGGGCCACGGAGTCCTTGGTCAGCATCTTGTTGACGCGGAAGTGCTTGCCGATGTCCCGCAGGAACTCGATCGCGGAGAGGCTCGCGGTCCAGTCGAGGTTGTTCACCATGACCGCCGCGTTCTCGCCCTCGAAGGACAGGAACGGCTCGATCTGGCCGCGCAGCTTGTCCACCCAGCCGGCCACCGTCTCCGGGTCGTTCAGCGTGCGCTCGGCGGTGGGGCGCGGGTCACCGATCAGGCCCGTGGCACCGCCGACCAGCGCCAGCGGCCGGTGCCCGGCCTGCTGGAGCCGGCGCACGGTGAGCACCTGCACCAGATGCCCCACGTGCAGCGACGGCGCCGTAGGGTCGAAACCGCAATAGAACGTGACGGGACCGTCCGCGAGCGCCTTGCGCAAAGCGTCCTCGTCGGTGGACAGGGCGAACAGCCCACGCCACTTCAGCTCGTCGACGATGTCCGTCACGGTTCTCGTGTCTCCTTGGTGATCTTGGGGCAGCCGGGTGACAGCCGCCTACGAGGTTATACGCCCTGACTGACAGAGCTCATGTTGAAATCGGGGATCCGCAGTGCGGGCATCGCGGCCCGGGTGAACCAGTCGCTCCACTCACGCGGCAGCGTCTTCTCCGTGCGCCCGGCCTCCGCGGCCCGGCCGAGCAGGTCCACCGGCGACTCGTTGAACCGGAAGTTGTTCACCTGCCCGGTCACCTCGCCGTTCTCCACGAGGTAGACGCCGTCCCGGGTCAGCCCGGTGAGCAGCAGCGTCGCCGGGTCCACCTCGCGGATGTACCACAGGCAGGTCAGCAGCAGCCCGCGCTCCGTGTCCGCGACCATCTCCTCCAGGGAGCGGTCCCGGCCGCCGTCCAGGATCAGGTTCCCCAGCGCCGGGGCGACCGGCAGCCCGGTCAGGCCCGCGCTGTGCCGGGTGGTGGTCAGGTGCTTGAGCACGCCCCCGCTGATCCACTCGGTGGGATGCGTCGGCAGCCCGTTGTCGAACACGGACAGGTCGCCGCCGGAGGAGTGGGCGATCACGAAGGGCGGGCACTCCAGGCCCGGCTCGTTCGGGTCGCTGCGCAGCGACAGCGGCAGCTCGCTCAGCCTTTCGCCGACACGGGTCCCGCCCCCGGGCTTGGAGAACACCGTCCGGCCCTCGGCCGCGTCCCGGCCCGAGGCCGACCACAGCTGGTAGATCAGCAGGTCGGCGACCGCGGTCGGCGGCAGCAGCGTCTCGTACCGGCCGGCGGGCAGCTCCACGCGCCGCTCGGCCCAGCCGAGGCGTACGGCCAGCTCGGCGTCCAGGGCACCCGGGTCGACGTCCTTGAAGTCCCGGGTGGACCGGCCCGCCCACGCCGAGCGGGTACGGTCCGGGGACTTGGCGTTCAGCTCCAGCGTGCCGGTGGGCTGGTCGTGCCTCAGGCGCAGCCCGGTGGACGTGCCGACGTACGTCGAGACCAGTTCGTGGTTGGCGAAGCCGTACAGCTCCCGGCCGCCGGCACGCGCGCGTGCGAAGGCCTCGCCGAGCGCGGGGGCGAAGTCCGCGAAGACGGCGGAGGAGGTCTCGGCGGGCGCGTCGGTGAAGTCCGGGGACTCCGGGACGCCGCTGACCAGCGGCTGGGCGTCCTCGGCGGGCCCGGCTCCGCGCGCGGCGGCCTCGGCGGCCCGCACCAGCGGCTCCAGCTCCTCGGCGGTCACGGCGGACCGCGAGACGACACCCGAGGCGGTGCCCTCCTGCCCGTCCACGGTCGCGATCACCGTGAGGGTACGACCGCGGGTGACACCGTTGGTGGTGAGCGCGTTGCCCGCCCAGCGCAGGTTGGCCGTGGAGTGCTCGTCGGCGATGACGACACAGCCGTCGGCCCGGGACAGCGCCAGCGCCTGCTCGACGACCTCGTGCGGCTTGTGGGTACGGGCGCTCATCGACCGGCCTCCTGCGTGGTGTTCAGAATGTTGACGCCCTTGAAGAGAGCGGAGGGGCACCCGTGGGACACGGCGGCGACCTGGCCCGGCTGGGCCTTGCCGCAGTTGAAAGCCCCTCCTAGTACGTAGGTCTGGGGACCTCCGACTGCTTCCATGGAGCCCCAGAACTGGGGGGTGACCCCCTGATATGCAAAGTCCTTGACCTGTCCCTCAAGGCGGCCGTTCCGGATCATGTATGCCCTCTGACCCGTAAACTGGAAGTTGTAGCGCTGCATGTCGATCGACCAGGAGCGGTCACCGACGACGTAGATGCCCCGGTCGACGCCGCCGATCAGGTCCTCGGTGGACAGTCCGGCAGGATCCGGCCGCAGGGAGACATTGGCCATGCGCTGCACCGGAACATGGCCCGGGGAGTCGGCGAACGCACACCCGTTGGACCGCTCGAACCCGGTCAGCCTCGCGATCCTGCGGTCCAGCTGGTACCCGACGAGCGTGCCGTCCTTCACCAGGTCCCAGGACTGCGCCTCGACGCCCTCGTCGTCGTACCCGATGGTCGCGAGGCCGTGCTCGGCGGTGCGGTCACCGGTGACGTTCATCAGCTCGGAGCCGTACCTCAGCTTGCCCAGCTGGTCGAAGGTGGCGAAGGAGGTGCCGGCGTAGGCCGCCTCGTAGCCGAGCGCGCGGTCCAGCTCGGTGGCGTGCCCGATGGACTCGTGGATGGTCAGCCACAGATTGGACGGGTCGACCACCAGGTCGTACAGGCCCGGGTCCACGCTGGGCGCCCGCATCTTCTCGGCCAGCAGCTCCGGGATCCGCTCCAGCTCGGCGTCCCAGTCCCAGCCGGTACCGGTCAGGTACTCCCAGCCGCGCCCGACGGGCGGCGCGATGGTGCGCATCGAGTCGAACTCACCGCTCGACTCGTCGACCGACACCGCCGTCAGCTGCGGATGCAGCCGCACCCGCTGCTGGGTGGTCACGGTCCCGGCGGTGTCGGCGTAGAACTTGTTCTCGTGCACGGTGAGCAGCGAGGCGTCCACGTGGTTGACGCCGTTCGCCGCCAGCAGCCGCGTGCTCCACTCCGCCAGCAGCGCGGCCTTCTCCTCGTCGGGCACCGAGAAGGGATCGATCTCGTACGACGAGATCCATGTCTTGTCGGCGTGCACCGGCTCGTCTGCCAGTTCCACCCGCTCGTCGGATCCCGCCGCCTTGATCACCTGAGCCGACAGCTTCGCCATCGCGACCGCCTGCGAGGCCACCTTCGCGGCCGCGTCCAGGGTCAGGTCGACGCCGGACGCGAAGCCCCACGTGCCGCCGTGCACGACCCGGACCGCGTACCCGAGGTCGGTGGTGTCCGACGACCCCGCCGGCTTGGCGTCCCGCAGGCGCCAGGACGCGCTGCGCACCCGCTCGAACCGGAAGTCCGCATGCTCGGCCCCCAGCGCACGCGCGCGTGCGAGCGCGGCGTCGGCCAGGGCCCTTAGCGGAAGCGCCGTGAAGGCGTCGTCGATGGAATGAGGCACGGAGGTCTCCCTGCTGTCGTGGCCTGTCGGTCCGATCATGTCGCGGGAGCGCGCCGGCGGACCACAGGTTTCGCTCCGGTGCCGACCGTTTCTGTAGGGATCCGACAGTGACGCCCTCTCGTCACTGTCGGTGCCCGCTTGCCCGCGGAAGGGGCGCTACCGATAGGTTTCGGATGGAGCCGCCTGCCATCCAGATGTCCGGGCGGGTTGTCGGACCGCATCAGACCGCTATCGAAAGGGTGATCCGTTGAGCCGCTCGGTTCTCGTCACCGGAGGCAACCGGGGCATCGGCCTCGCCATCGCCCGCGCTTTCGCCGACGCCGGCGACAAGGTCGCGATCACGTACCGCTCGGGTGAGCCACCGGCCGGCTTCCTCGCCGTCAAGTGCGACATAACTGACGCCGAGCAGGTGGAGCAGGCCTACAAGGAGATCGAGGAACAGCACGGTCCGGTCGAGGTCCTCGTCGCCAACGCCGGTGTCACCAAGGACCAGCTCCTGATGCGCATGTCCGAGGAGGACTTCACCTCGGTCATCGACACCAACCTCACCGGTACCTTCCGCGTCGTCAAGCGCGCCAACCGCGGCATGCTGCGGGCCAAGAAGGGCCGCGTCGTCCTGATCTCCTCCGTGGTCGGTCTGCTCGGCTCGGCGGGGCAGGCGAACTACGCCGCCTCCAAGGCCGCGCTGGTCGGCTTCGCGCGCTCCCTCGCCCGTGAGCTGGGCTCGCGCAACATCACCTTCAACGTCGTCGCGCCCGGCTTCGTCGACACCGACATGACCAAGGCGCTCACCGAGCAGCAGCGCGAGGGCATCGTCTCGCAGGTGCCGCTCGGCCGTTACGCGCAGCCGGAGGAGATCGCCGCGACGGTGCGGTTCCTCGCCTCGGACGACGCCTCGTACATCACTGGAGCCGTCATCCCCGTTGACGGCGGACTGGGAATGGGTCACTGATCACCATGAGCGGAATCCTCGAGGGCAAGCGCGTCCTGATCTCCGGTGTGCTGATGGAGTCCTCCATCGCCTTCCACACCGCCAAGCTGGCTCAGGAGCAGGGCGCCGAGATCATCCTCACCGCCTTCCCGCGTCCCACGCTCACCGAGCGCATCGCCAAGAAGCTGCCCAAGCCCACCAAGGTCATCGAGCTCGACGTCACCAACGAGGAGCACCTCGGGCGTCTCGCCGACGTCGTCGGCGAGGAGCTCGGCGGCCTCGACGGTGTCGTGCACTCCATCGGTTTCGCCCCGCAGGACGCGCTCGGCGGCAACTTCCTCAACACGCCGTTCGAGTCGGTCGCCACCGCGATGCACGTCTCGGCGTTCTCCCTGAAGTCGCTGACCATGGCCTGCCTGCCGCTGATGCAGAACGGCGGCTCGGTCGTCGGCCTCACCTTCGACGCCCAGTACGCCTGGCCGCAGTACGACTGGATGGGCCCGGCCAAGGCCGCCCTGGAGGCGACCAGCCGCTACATGGCGCGCGACCTGGGCAAGCAGAACATCCGCTGCAACCTCATCTCGGCGGGCCCGATCGGCTCCATGGCCGCCAAGTCCATCCCGGGTTTCGGGGAGCTGGCGTCCGTCTGGGACACCCGTGCGCCGCTGGAGTGGGACCTGAAGGACCCGGACCCGGCCGGCCGCGGTGTCGTCGCCCTGCTGAGCGACTGGTTCCCGAAGACCACCGGCGAGATCATCCACGTGGACGGTGGCCTGCACGCCATCGGCGCGTGACCCTCGTCCGACGTCGGCGCCCCGTTCTCCGCCAGTGTGCGGGAGCGGGGCGTCACTCGTTCGGCGTACCCGGCCGGGCGTGGCCCGGAGCCTGCGGCGCACTCTGGATTACGGGTTCACCCCGCGCATCCCTCCGCAGCCCGGCCGAGGAGGTCCCCTTGTGCGCCTGTCCCGAAGCCTGGCCCCGGTGAGCGTGGCCGTAGCCCTCGTACTCTCCCTGCCGTACGACGCGAGGCCCCACGGTCGCGCGGGTGACGGCAAGCCGCCCGCGCCGAGCCTGTTCGGTGCCGCGTGCCGTACGGCCGTCCACGGCTCCCATGTGGTGGCCTACTGCCACAACCCGTACGTCGACACCGACCGGGTGCGCCTGCACATCGAGTGCGCCCGCTGGTGGGACATCGACACCGACAGCGCCCCCGTGGACACCGGGGCCGCCATGACCGTACGGCTGACCGGCCGGTGCTGGAAGGAAGTCCGCTCGGTGTGGATCAGCCACCAGAAGGCGCGCTGAACCTTCCGGGGCGGCACAGGAACGGGTAGCTCCCGGCCTGCGCGGCGGCTGCCTCGGCGTCGCCCGCGCGAATCGCGTCCACCAGCCGGGTGTGCTCCATGTACGTCTCCGGCGTCAGCTCGGCGCCGACGTCCGCGCGCAGCCAGTCCCGCAGCACCTCGCCCAGGTCGGCGTACATCGCCGTCATGACGTCGTTGTGGGAGGCGGCCACCACGGCCAGGTGGAAGGTCGCGTCGGCGGCCACGAACGCCTCGGCGTCGCCGGTCTCCCAGGCCACCTCGCGCCGCGCCAGGAGCGCGTCCAGCTGTTTGAGGTCCTTCTCGGTGTGCCGTTCGGCGGCCAGCCTGGCCGCCGCCGACTCCAGCGTCGAACGCAGCTCGGCGATGTGCCGGGGGTCGGCGTCCGCGAACCGGCGGTGCATCACGCCCGCCAGCTCGCTCGTCGCCACCACGTACGTGCCCGAGCCCTGGCGGATGTCCAGCAGACCGTTGTGCGCGAGCGCGCGGACCGCCTCGCGCACGGTGTTGCGGGCGACACCCAGCTGCTCGACCAGCTCCGGCTCGGTCGGGATGCGCGAACCGACCGGCCACTCGCCCGAGGCGATCTGATTGCGCAGCTCGGCGATGACCTGCTCGGACAGCGCCGACCGGCGCGGGTGGCTCAGGGGCATGGCACACCTTCGCACGGGAGGCCCGGGCAGCGACGTCCCGGGGATGGACAACAAATCATCCCATGATTCTATGATGGTCGACATGGCCTGTGAGGAAACCCGGACCGCGGAAACCCGTACGCAGATGTCTTCGAGCGAACGGGCTACGACCACCGCGGCGCGCACACGTGAGACGCCCCGCACGCAAGCATGGGCGACACGGCTGGTCGTCGTCGGCATCGTGCTGTCCGCGCTGAACCTCCGGCCGGCCATCACGAGCCTCGGCGCGCTGCTGCAGGAGGTACGCGACGGACTCGGCATGAGCGGCAGCGTGGCCGGGCTGCTCACCTCCGTGCCCCCGCTGTGCTTCGCCGTCTTCGGTGTCACCGCACCCCGGCTGGCCCGCCGCTTCGGACCGGCCGCCGTGGTGTGCGCCGGCATGGCCGCCATCACCGCCGGCCTGCTGATACGGCCCTACGCCGCAAGCACGGCCGGCTTCCTGGCGGCGAGCGCACTCGCCCTGATGGGCATCGCCGTCAGCAACGTGCTGATGCCGGTCATCGTCAAGCGCTGGTTCCCCGACCGGGTCGGTTCCATGACCGGCCTGTACTCCATGGCCGTCGCCCTCGGCACCTCCCTCGCCGCCGCGGTGACCGTGCCCATGACCGACGCCCTGGGCGGCGGTTGGCAGTCCGGGCTCGCCGTCTGGGCAGGGCTCGCGGCGGCCGCCGTACTGCCCTGGCTGCCGCTGGTACGGCGCCGGGGAGCCGGCCCGGGGCCGGAACGTACGGCGGGGGAGCAGCCACGGCACACCGCCGTCCGCGAGGCGGGCGAGCAGCGGCCGCAGCCCCCACTGCGCATCACCCGCAGCCGCACCGCCTGGGCGCTCGCCGTCTTCTTCGGACTCCAGGCCACCGCCGCGTACATCACCATGGGCTGGATGGCCCAGATCTTCCGCGACGCCGGCGTCCCCGCCGGTACGGCGGGCGTCCTCCTCGCCGTCACCATGGTGATGGGCGTGCCGCTGGCCTTCGTCATCCCGCGGGTGGCCACCCGGCTGCCCCACCAGGGGCCGATATCGCTGGTCCTGGGCGCCTGCGGCCTCGCCGGATACGCCGGCCTGTACTTCGCGCCGGCCGCCGGTGCCTGGGCCTGGGCCGTGCTGCTCGGTGTTTCCAACTGCGCGTTCCCGCTGGCCCTGACCATGGTCGGGATGCGAGCCCGGACCGGTCCGGGCGTGGTGCAGCTGTCCGCCTTCGCACAGAGCACCGGCTATCTGATCTCCATCCCCGGCCCGCTGCTGGTCGGCGTCCTCTACCAGCACAGCGGCGGCTGGGGGCTGCCGATCGCCCTCATGGCGGCCCTGATGCTGCCCCAGATGGCGGTGGGCTTCCTGGCGGGCCGCGACCGCGTCGTGGAGGACGAGGCGGCGACACGCTGACCGGCCGCACCCCGGCGGAAGGGGCGCGCCCGAAGGGTGCGAGACTGGCCGCATGCCCGTGCTCGACCCGAACCCCCAGAACGGCCAGAAGAAGCTGCTGCTCGTCTTCGGCTCGTTCCTCGCCATCTTCGTGATCATCGCCGTCATCGCGACGATCGCCTCACCCTGATCCGGCCCGACCCGGTTTCACGCCCCGATGGTGGGGCTGGCCCCACCATCCCCTAGGGGGCCAGGGTCAGGGTCAAGTGGGTGGATCACCGGATGGGTTGGCAGCCCCGGATTCCGTAGCTTCGAGGGGTGACCGCGCCAGCGGCCACCACCACTCGAAGACCCCCGGAGGCGACCATGCCGGCCCGCACGCACACCCGGCCCCACCCGGCGACCACGGGCGGCGTCGACATCCGGCTGCCCTGGTGGGCGCTCGCCCTGCCCGCACTCGCCTTCATCGCGCTGCTCGCGCTGATACTGAACCCGTCGGACGCCCACGCGGCCGGCGGCGACCCGGCGATCAGGCTGCTCCTGGAGCGGGTGCAGCAGCTCGTCGCGCGCTGACGCGCAGCCTTCACACGCGGTGAATTCGCATGTCAACTCCCTGCGCCGCGTGGCCTGTTTCATGCGAAGCTGGATTCCATGAGCGTCGCAGAACCCCGCAGGATCGTCCTCTTCCGGCATGCGAAAGCCGACTGGCCCGAGGTGTCCGACCATGAACGCCCGCTCGCCGAGCGGGGCCGCAAGGACTCCGCAGTCGCCGGACGCAAGCTGGCCGACACCGGCATCACCTTCGACCTGGCCCTGTGCTCCACCGCCGTCCGGACCCGAGAGACCTGGAAGCTCGCCGTCCACGAACTCGCGCACCGGCCGAAAACCATCTATGAGGAGCGGGTCTACGAGGCATCGCCCGGCGAGCTGATCGCCGTGCTCAACGAGATCCCGGACGACGTGCAGAACGCGATTCTGATCGGCCACAACCCGGGCGTGCACGGCCTGGCCGAAATCCTGGCCGGCGAGTCCGAGGGTGACGCCCGCGAGCGGATGAACCGCCGCGGCTTTCCCGCCGCGGCCTTCGCGGTGCTGACCGTCGACGGCACCTGGAAGAGCCTGGAGCCGGGCGTGGCCACACTCACGGACTACTGGGCGCCCTCCGAGTGACGGCACACACGGCAGGAGGAGGGCCCGGCACCGCAGTGGTGCCGGGCCCTCCTCGCATCCGGTGCGCGACCCGTTTCCAGGCGGCTCAGCCCTCGTCGTGGGTGTCGGCCGCCTCGACCTCTTCGCGGGTGACGCCCAGCAGGTACAGGACCGTGTCCAGGAAGGGGAAGTTCACCGCCGTGTGCGCGGCCTCGCGGACCACCGGCTTGGCGTTGAAGGCGACACCGAGACCGGCCGCGTTCAGCATGTCCAGGTCGTTGGCACCGTCGCCGATCGCCACCGTCTGCGACAGCGGCACACCGGCCTCCGCAGCGAACCGGCGCAGCAGCCGCGCCTTGCCCGCGCGGTCCACGATCTCGCCGGTGACCCGCCCCGTCAGTTTCCCGTCGACGATCTCCAGCGTGTTGGCCTGCGCGAAGTCCAGCCCCAGCCGCTCCTTCAGATCGTCCGTGACCTGGGTGAAGCCACCGGAGACGACACCGACTTGGTAGCCGAGCCGCTTCAGCGTGCGGATGAGCGTGCGCGCGCCCGGCGTCAGCCGTACCTCGTTGCGCACCTTCTCCACCACCGAGGCGTCCAGCCCCTCCAGCAGCGCCACGCGCGCGTGCAGCGACTGCTCGAAGTCCAGCTCTCCGCGCATCGCCGACGCCGTCACTTCGGCGACCTTGTCCTCGCAGCCGGCGTGCGCGGCGAACAGCTCGATGACCTCGTCCTGGATGAGGGTGGAGTCCACGTCCATGACCACCAGCCGCTGGGCGCGCCGGTGCAGACCCGCCGAGACCACGGCGATGTCGACACCCAGTGCCGCCGCGTCGGACGCCAGGGCCGTGCGCAACGGCTCGGTCTCCACGCCGGAAACGGCGAACTCCACGGCGGTCACCGGGTACTTGGCCAGGCGGAAGATCCGGTCGATGTTGCCGCCGGCCTTGGCGATCCGGCCGGCGATGGCGGCCGTCGACTCGGCGGTCAGCGGGTGGCCGAGCACCGTCACCAGGGAGCGCCCGAGACCGCGCGGACGGTTGTCGCCGTGCCCCGAGATGATCTCCGCCTGCATCTTCATCGACTCGGCCCAGCTGTGCACGGTGGCCCGCAGATCGCCCTCGAGGCCGGCCGGCGGCTGAGTGACCAGCGCGCACAGGACCAGGCGGCCCCGGGTGACGACCTGCTCGATGTCGACCACGTCGACGAGGTAGGCGGCAAGGGTGTCGAAGAGGCCGGCCGTGATGCCCGGCCTGTCCTTGCCGAAAATCTTGACGAGGAGAGTGGGGACCTCGGGGGTCTGCGAAGCGCTCATGGTGTCACCACCGTATCCGGCACCCAGTGCCTTCCGCCCGCGAGGTCCGCCTGACGGACACGGAACAATGGGTGACCGGCCGATGTCGTGCATCTTGCCTCCGGCCGACGCCCGCCCGGCGCCACGGCTCCGGCCCCACCACGACTGTGCCACGGCGAAGGCCCCGATGGGCAGTGCCCGGACGATGCCCTCGCCGGGCAGCCCAGGCCCAGCTTCCGCGACGGGCGGTGCGAGGGGCAGCTTCAAGGAGATGGCCCGAACGGGGGGCAACGGGCGCGTCTGCCGCCACGGCGGCACCGGCTCACCTCCTCGGCCTCCGTGGGGGACGCGGTGGCAGTGGGGGAGGTGGTGGTGGCCCCTCTCCCGGTGCATCCGGTGCAGCCGGCGCATCCGGAGCGCGATCACGTGGGCGCGCGCCGGGACGGCCCCTGGGGACGGGGGGAGGCGGGCCGAGGGGGCGGGCGATGGTGGGGGCGCCGTAGACGTCGTCCCCGGCCGACGGCGGCCGCGCGTCCTCGGGCTCCGCCCGCAGTTCCTCCGGCACCTTGAGGTAGGGATTGGTGCCGGGGTTCGGTGGCCGGTACGGACTGCTCGGCACGTACGGTCCGGTCCCGCTGCCGTACCCGGACCGCCCGGAGCCCCCGGCGTCGTATCCGGACCGCCCGGAGCCCCCTCCGCCGTCCCCGGCGTACCCGGAGTCCCCGCCGCCGTCCTCCACCACCGCCCTGCCCCGTCGCGGCCACAGTGCCCGCGCCCCCGCCGCCCCCGTCGTCCGGGCGAGCAGCGCTCCCGCCGCCCCGGCCCCCGCCCCCCACACGGCGCCCAGGAGCAGCGCCATGCCCAGGTGCCCGTGCAGTTCGATGCCCGCGCCGAAGGCGTCGAAGCCCAGTACGGACAGCGAGGCGCCCACCGAGACGTCCGCCAGCCAGGCGAGGAAGGGCAGGGCGAGCGCGGTCGCGATGCCGAGCCGCAGAGCGCAGCGCCCGGCGAACCCCGCCGCACCGCCCTGCCCGTGCACCGGTGTCCGCATCGCCGTCAGCACCCCGGCCAGCAGCATCATGAGCGCCGCCGCCACCGCGAGCAGCCACACCCGCCCGTCCAGCTCGGCCAGCCGGCCGAGCGTGACGGGCTGGTCCGGCTTCGTGCTCAGCAGCCGGTCGAGGGGGTGCGGCAGCAGCGTGCCCAGGACGCCGGTGGCCCTGCCGTCCCAGGGGACGAACAGGCCGACGGGGATGCCGAGCCACACGCCGTTCGGGGCGCCCAGCAGGGCCGCGCCCGCGATCCGGCGCGGATGGCCGTCGCCGATCGCCGCGTACACCGCCGCCGCGAGCCCGGCGGCCACGGCCACGAGCAGCACGGTGACGAGCGCGGAGACGGCCGGCCGCACCACCCGGTGCACTGCCTCCCAGCCGGGCGGCAGGGGAGTGCGGCGGGAGGCGAGCAGGGCGATCAGCAGGACGCCGGCGGACCAGCCGAGGCCGCCGAGGAGGGTGGGTGCGGTGTCCACGGTGAAACCCACGGCGGCCTTCGCGTGGATCAGATCGCCGATCCGGTCCGGCAGCAGCCCGCCGACGTCCCCCAGGCCGGGAATGTTCAGGCCGCCCCCCTTGCCGCCCCCGCCGGGCAGCCGGTTCAGACCGAGCGAGCCGCCGTCGATCGTGATGACGTCGTGCCCCGCCCAGGCCAGGCCGCCCAGCGTCGCCACGAAGAGCGCGACAACGGCGCCCGCGCGCGCCAGGAGTTCGGACGGCGCGATCGCAACTCCGGCCGCGCGCAGGGACCGTAGGAAGAACCATGACAGCAGCAGGGCGCCGACCAAGCTCACCCCGAGTGGCGTGATCTCGACGGCCGTGTGGGCCTCGGCGCCCTTCAGTCCGAAAGCGGACACATCGCCCGACGGTGAGACCGAACCACCCGCCCCGAGCGCCACAACGGCCGCTGTCATGGGGCCGAGTGAGCCCGCCGCGTCGGCCTGCAGCAGGTGCAGACCCAGTGCGGCCGTTCCGGCCATCCCTATCAACGCCCAGCTCACCGCGGCGATCGCGGACAGCAGGATGTCCGTCCACGGCAGCGGCGTGCCGTGCCGTGCCGTCTCGACGCCCGTGGCAGCGCTCATGGCAGACCCCCCGACCCGCGGCACCGCAGCCGCGCTTGTCCCCCTCGCGGGGATTACCACTCTCCGGTCCGGTTTCAACCCCGTCAACGGGGCGAGTTGAAGCGCGCACCGGCGCCCTTCGCAAGGCCCGGCTTTCGGTCACGGGGCCGAGCCTGAAATAGTTCCCCACGATGTTCGACATCCCTAGACTCCCTGCGATGGGGACAACTCGGGGGACAACTCAGTGGGGCATGGAGTGCCGGAACTCGTACTGGAATCAAACGGACGGACCTGGACGCTCGATGCGTCCAGGCCCTACACCCTCGGACGCGATCCGCAGGGTGACATCGTCTTCGACGACGCCAGGGTCTCCTGGCGTCACGCCACGGTCAGCTTCAACGGTCGCAGTTGGGTCATCGAGGACCACGGCAGCACCAACGGCACCTTCGTGCAGGGTCAGCGGATCCACCAGGTGGAGATCGGCCCCGGCTCGGCGGTGCACCTCGGCAACGCGACCGACGGCCCGCGCCTGAACCTCTCCGGCGCCGCGGGCGTCCAGCCCCAGCAGCAGTCGCAGGCGGCACCGTACGCCGCCCAGGGCGCGGGTCCGGGCTGGGCACAGCAGACGCCGCAGACGGACTGGCAACAGCCGCAGCAGCCGGCGCCGTTCCCGCAGCAGCAGCCCGCGTCGTTCCCGCAGCAGCAGAGCGGTCCGCAGGAGCAGTACGCGCAGAAGACGCCCGGTGGTGGCGCGGGGGCGCCGCCGGTCTACGGCGACCGCAGCCCGACCACGTTCCACCAGTTCTCGCTCGACCGCGTGATGCGTATCGGCCGTGCCCTGGAGAACGAGCTGGTCGTCTCCGACCTGCAGGTCTCCCGCAACCACGCCGAGTTCCACGCCACGCCCGACGGCCGCTTCGAGATCCGTGACCTGGGCTCGCACAACGGCACGTATGTCAACGGTATGCCGATCGCCAAGGGCGGTACGGCGCTGCTCGGCCCGAACGACATCGTCGGCGTCGGCCACTCCACGTTCCGCATCGTCGGCGACCGCCTCGAGGAGTTCGTCGACACCGGTGAGGTCTCCTTCTCCGCGCGCCACCTGACCGTCACGGTCGACGGCGGCAAGCAGATCCTGAAGGACGTCTCCTTCGGCGTCCCGGAGAAGTCCCTGATCGCGGTCATCGGCCCGTCCGGCTCCGGCAAGTCGACCCTGCTGAAGGCGCTCACCGGCTACCGGCCCGCCAACCAGGGCGAGGTGCTGTACGACAACCGCGACCTCTACAAGCAGTTCGCCGAGCTGCGCCAGCGCATCGGTCTGGTCCCGCAGGACGACATCCTGCACAAGGAGCTGACCGTCAAGAAGGCCCTGAAGTACGCGGCCAAGCTGCGCTTCCCGGCCGACACCACGGCCGCCGAGCGCGACGCCCGCATAGACGAGGTGCTGCGCGAGCTGAAGCTGGACATCCACAAGGACAAGAAGGTCACCTCGCTCTCCGGCGGCCAGCGCAAGCGGGTCTCGGTGGCCCTGGAGCTGCTCACCAAGCCGTCGCTGATCTTCCTGGACGAGCCGACCTCGGGTCTCGACCCGGGCATGGACCGTGACGTCATGCAGCTGCTGCGCGGCCTCGCCGACGACGGCCGTACGGTCCTCGTGGTCACCCACTCGGTGGCCGAGCTGGCACTGTGCGACAAGCTGCTGGTGATGGCACCGGGCGGTGCGGTCGCGTACTTCGGGCCGCCGGAGGAGGCGCTGAACTTCTTCGGCTACGACAGCTGGGCCGACGTCTTCTCCGCCTTCGAGAACTACCGCGACTACGACTGGGCGGGCCGCTGGAAGGGCTCGCAGCACTACCAGATGTACGCCGCGGACATCGACGCGGTCGCCCCGCAGTCCGTACACATGCCTCCGCCGCAGGCCATCAAGCCGCCCAAGCCGCAGGGCTGGGGCTCGCAGCTGATGACCCTGATCCGGCGCTATGTGACGGTCATCGCCTCGGACAAGGGCTTCCTGGCGCTCACGGTGATCCTGCCGGCGGTTCTCGGCGCGGTCAGCCTGCTGATCGACCACAACCGCGGCCTGCTGGTGAACCCGGTCAACCGCAACACCGGCGTGCCCGTGCCGAACGGCACCGCCACCACCGTCCTGCTGATCCTCGCCGTCGGCGCGTGCTTCGCCGGCGCCGCGAACTCCGTCCGTGAGCTGATCAAGGAACGGGTCATCTACGAGCGGGAGCGCGCGACCGGCCTGTCCCGTTCGGCGTACCTGATGTCCAAGGTGGTCGTGCTCGGGGCCGTGACCGTGCTGCAGGGGCTGATGGTCGGCCTGATCGGCTTCTCCAGCCGCGAGATCCCCGACCGGGGACTGGTGCTCGGCGGCTCGACGCTGTTCGAACTGTGCCTGCCGATCATGGCGCTCGGCTTCACCTCGATGATGTTCGGCCTGGTGATCTCGTCGCTGGTGAAGACCGCCGAGAAGACCATGCCGCTGCTGGTGATGTTCGCGATCATCCAGGTCGTCTTCACGGGTTGCCTCTTCACCCTGCATGGCACCCTCGGCGTCAACGAGTTCTCGTACCTGATGCCGTCGCGCTGGGCGGTGGCCGCCGCCGGCGCCACGCTGGACTTCAACAACATCGCACCGAACACCGACGACCCGGGCAGCACCGACCCGCTGTGGAACCACCAGGCCTCGGCCTGGGGTCTGGACATGGTCGCGCTGATCGTCCTCGGTGTGGTCTGCGGCTTCTTCGTCGCCCGCTTCCTGCGCCGGCACGAGCCGGAGGTCATGCGGAAGTAACCGCGGTCGCACACGCGAAGGGCGGTACCCCCCCGAGGGGTACCGCCCTTCCGCGTTACGTCAGAGGTCCGCGCCGACCTCAGTACGCGCTGTTGACGTTGTCGATCGAGCCGTACTTGTCGGCCGCGTAGTTGGCGGCGGCGGTGATGTTGGCGACCGGGTCGTAGATGTTCCACGAGGTGCCGGCGACGTGGTACGCGTTGAAGGTCGGCGGGATGACCTGCAGCAGGCCCTTGGACGGGATGCCGTTGACCGCGTTGACGTCCCAGTCGTTGATGGCGTGGGGGTTGCCCGAGGACTCCCGCATGATGTTCTTGTGCAGGCCGTTGTAGCTGCCCGGGATGCCCTTGGCCTTCATGATGTCCAGCGCCTGCCGGATCCAGCCGTCGAGGTTGTTGGCGTAGGTCTTCGCGGCGACCGGCTGCATCGTGATGCGCTGCGCGGAACGGCTCGCGGCCGCCTTGGCGGCGCGCTCCTGCGCGGCCTTCTTGGCGGCGGCCTCGGCCGCGGCCTTCTGCTTCGCGGCCTTCTGCTTCGCCTCGGTCTCGGCCGCGGCCTTCTGCTTCACCTCGGCCTGCTTCTTGGCGGCCGCGTCGGCCTCCGCCTTCTTCTGGGCGGCGAAGGTGTCGAGCTTGACGGTCTCGGTGGCGAGCTGGTCGGTGAGCGTGCCCTTGACGTTCTTGACCTGCGGGGCGGCGGCGACCTGGGCGGTAGTGGCCGGGGCACCGGTGGTGACGGTCGCGGCGCTGCTGGGGACGGCCGAGAAGGCGAGGGCGGCGGCGCCGAGCGCACCGACAGTGGCGATCGCGATCTTCTGCTGCTTCGTCACGGTACGACTGAGACGGCGATTGAGGATGTTCTTGGGCATGGCTGATGGACCTCTTCGTTAGCGCGGAGGTCGCTCCTGCGTCCGCCGGGGGAATCGGCTCCTCCCACACGAACGCCGCGGGCCGAAACCCACGGCGCTGAGCGACGAAAGCAATTCTTAGCGGGCGCAAAATGCCCAGGCAAAGGTGTGACGTACGATCCCGGGTAGTGGATCAGGGAAGGGCAAAACGGGACAGATTGAGCCATCTGCCCCGTTCATGTGGGGACGCTTTATCTCCTATGCCCTTTCGTACGTGATGTGCGCCCTATGCGCGGGCTCACACGGCTGGCACGGTGGTCTCACCAGGAGTTGCCGTCGCAATGCGCTCTGTGAGGGTCTCCGGGGGGCAGGACGAGATGGACGTCCCCGAACTCGTGCCACAGGTAGAGCCCGCGCAGCGCCTCCTCGTAGGCCCGCTCGACCGCGGGCCGCCCCGCGACCGCCTCCAGCATCAGCAGATGCGAGGCCTCCGGCTCGTGCAGCCCGGTCAGCAGCCCGTCCACGACGCTTACCCCGCGCTCGGGCGTGACCACCAGATCGGTCCACCCCTCGGCCGCCCGCACCACCCCGTCCGGCCCGGTCGCCGACTCCACGGCCCGCACGGCCGTCGTCCCGACCGCGATCACCCGGCCGTCTCCCGCCCGCGCGGAGTCGATCAGCCGCGCCGACGCCGTCGGCACCGCGAACCGCTCCGGATACGGCGGCTCGTGCGCCTCCGCCGAGGCCACCCCCGTGTGCAGCGTGATCGGCGCACCCCCCGGCTCACCAGCTCCGCCACCAGCCGCGCGGTGAAGGGCCGCGCCGCGCTCGGCATCTCCGCGCTGCCCGCCCCGTCCGGCGAGGGGAGCGCGAACACCGTCTGGTAGACGGACAGCGGCTGGTCCCGCTCCGTGTAGGAGTAGCGGATGGGCCGCCCGTGCTCCCGCAGCACCCGAAGGACCTCCGCGCCGTCCGGACGCGCCCACCACAGCCGCTCACCGCGCCCGCTCAGCGGCTCCTCCAGCACCAGCAGCGCCCCGCCGGGCAACCTCACCTCCGTGCCCGTGGGGCCGCCCTCCCGTCGCCCGCCGCCCTTGCGAGGAGCGCTGCGCGCCCCGCTCTCCTTACGCGCGCGCGTGGTGCCGCGCCCGTCCGGGTCCCGCAGCTCGACCGCCCACCGCCCGTCGTCCCCGCGCGTGGAGAAGTGCACCACTACGCGCGCGTGCCCGATCCGCCCGTCCACGGCTGCGGCCAGGGTCGGCGAGGTGTTCACCACCAGCAGGTCCCCGGCCCGCAGCAGTCGCGGCAGCTCGGCGAACGCGTGGTGCGTCACCTCGGTGCCGTGCGACACCAGCAGCCGTACGGCGTCCCGGTCCAGGCCGGGCCCCCGCTGCTCGGCCGGCACCCGCGCGGACAACTCGTCCGGCACCCGCACGACGACGGTCACAGCGCCTCCAGCAGCGCCGCCGCGGTGTACCGGCCGCCGGCCGGGCGTTTGGCGAGCAGCCGGAGGAAGGCAGGAGCGACCTCCCCGGGCGCCGGTGTCCCCGACAGGTCCTCGCCGGGCTCCGCGGCGGCCAGCATGTCCGTCCGCATGCCGCCCGGATCCACCCACCACACCCGCAGTCCCGGCTCCTCGACCGCGAGCACGGCGGAGAGCTGGTCCACGGCCGCTTTCGTCGCCCCGTACGCGCCCCACGTCCGGTAGGCCTCCACCGCCGCGTCCGAGCTGACGTTGATCACCGCCCCGGCGGGTGCCGTGCGCAACAGGGGCAATGCCTCCTGCAGCAGCCCCAGCGGAGCCACCACGTTGGTCTCCAGCGCGGCCCGGAAACCGTCCAGCGGCTGGCTGTCCAGCGGGACCAGGGGCTCGCCGCCCAGGATGCCCGCGTTGTTCACCACCAGGTCGAGGCCACCGAGCGTCCGTGCGGCCGCCACCACGTCGGCCCGGTGCCCTGCGTCCGTGACGTCCCCGGGCAGCGCCTCCACCCGCCTGCCGTGGCCGGCGACCGCCTCCGCCGCCTCCTTCAGGGGCCCCGCGCCCCGGGCGTCGAGCACCAGATCCCAGCCCCGGGCGGCCAGTGCCTCCGCGAGCGCCCGGCCCAGGCCCTTGGAGGCCCCCGTGATGATCGCTACCGGCATGACAACCGTCCCCTCGTCGCTTGCCGCCCCCGGCGGGCGGTGACCACAACGTAGGAACGGCACCCCCGGCGCCGCCTCGGACGCGGGCCGCAAAGCGGCGGGGCCCTTCGGCGTACGCCGCACGTCGGGGGCCCGGGGACCTACCCCGTCGGCCCTAGGTCCAGGGACCGGGCCCCGCCGTCACAGGTCCGATCCGCGCTGTCGCACCCCGCCGGTACCGTGAGGACATGAGCCAAGGCCCCCGGTCCGGCCTCGCCGCGGTCAGCTCCGCGCTGCTGGCCATGAGCAGGCACCTCGAGGTGCGCGACGTCCTCAAGACGATCGTCGCCTCCGCCCGCGAGCTGCTCGACGCGCAGTACGCCGCCCTCGGCGTCCCCGACGACCACGGCGGCTTCGCCCAGTTCGTCGTCGACGGGGTCAGCGACGCCCAGTGGAAGGCCATCGGCCCGCTGCCCCGCCAGCACGGCATCCTCGCCGCGATGCTGCACGAGGCCCGGCCCGAGCGCCTCGCCGACGTGCGCAAGGACCCGCGCTTCGAGGGCTGGCCGTCCGCCCACCCGGAGATGTCCGACTTCCTGGGCCTGCCCATCAGGGACGGCGACGAGGTCATCGGCGCCCTGTTCCTCGCCAACAAGCTGCGTCCTGCGGGGGGACACCCCCCACACCCCCCGAGCCCCGAACCGGAAGGGCGTTGCGGCTTCACCGAGGAGGACGAGGAACTCCTCTCCATCCTCGCCCAGCACGCCGCCATCGCCCTCACCAACGCCCGCCTCTACGAGCGCAGCCGCGAGCTGACCATCGCCGAGGAACGCTCCCGCCTGGCCCACGAACTGCACGACGCGGTCAGCCAGAAGCTCTTCTCCCTGCGCCTGACCGCCCAGGCGGCGGCCGCGCTGATCGACCGCGACCCGTCCCGCGCCAAGGGCGAGCTGCACCAGGTCGCCGCGCTCGCCGCCGAGGCGGCCGACGAACTGCGTGCCGCAGTCGTCGAGTTGCGACCCGCCGCCCTGGACGAGGACGGCCTGATCGCCACCCTGCGCACCCAGACACAGGTCCTCGACCGCGCCCACACCGCGCGCGTGACCTTCGACGGCAGCGGCGTCCGCCCCCTGCCCGCGGCCCAGGAGGAGGCCCTGCTGAGGGTCGCCCAGGAAGCCCTGCACAACGCGCTGCGCCACTCCGGCGCCGAACACGTCGACGTGACCGTGGACCGGCGCGGCAGCGGAGCCGTCCTGCGCGTCACCGACGACGGCAGCGGCTTCGACCCGAGGTCCGTGCGCCGCGCCGGGCGCCACCTGGGCCTGGTCTCGATGCGGGACCGGGCGAGCGGCGTCGGCGGCACGCTGACCGTGGAATCGGCGCCCGGCAAGGGCACCACGATCGAGATGGAGGTCCCCGGTGGCTGACGCAATCAAGGTGCTGATCGTCGACGACCACCAGGTCGTCCGCCGGGGCCTGCGCACCTTCCTGGAGGTGCAGGACGACATCGAGGTCGTCGGCGAGGCCGCCGACGGGGCCGAAGGAGTCGCCCGTGCCGAGGAGTTGCGGCCCGACGTCGTTCTCATGGACGTCAAGATGCCGGGCACGGACGGCATCGACGCCCTGCGCAAGCTCCGCGAGCTCGACAACCCCGCGCGCGTGCTGATCGTCACCAGCTTCACCGAGCAGCGCACGGTCGTCCCGGCCCTGCGCGCGGGCGCCGCCGGGTACGTGTACAAGGACGTGGACCCCGACGCCCTGGCCGGGGCCATCCGCTCCGTGCACGCCGGGCACATCCTGCTGCAGCCGGAGGTCGCGGGCGTCCTGCTCTCCCAGGAAGAGTCCAACTCGGGTCAGGGAAGGGGCGGTTCGCTCACCGAGCGGGAGCGCGAGGTGCTCGGCCTGATAGCCGACGGCCGCTCCAACCGGGAGATCGCCCGAGCGCTCGTGCTGTCCGAGAAGACCGTCAAGACGCACGTGTCCAACATTCTGATGAAACTCGACCTCGCCGACCGCACCCAGGCCGCCCTGTGGGCCGTACGCCATGGCGTGACCGGCTGAAACACCCTCCCCAACGCCTCACCGACGGCAACTCGGAAGGTTCCGTTCCGGACTGAGATTCATACCGTCGTGGGAATGTCACCCGGATGGCGCATCCTCCGGCGATCTCCGCCGTTCTTCAGTGCGTGCCGCGGTGATCGCCGCGGTGAACGCTCAGGAGGGGTTGGAAAGTGAAGAACCTGAAGAAGGCAGCGGCCGTGACGATGGTGGCCGGTGGCCTGATCGCCGCCGGTGCGGGGATGGCCTCCGCCACGGACGGTGCCTGGGCCGGCGGCGAGGCCCATCACTCCCCGGGTGTCGTCTCGGGCAACGTCGTTCAGGCCCCGGTGCACGTCCCGGTGAACGTGGTCGGCAACACCGTGAACGTCATCGGCGCGCTGAACCCGGCCTTCGGCAACCTCGGCGTCAACCACTGATTCCGCCGCCGCGCCCAGGCCTCCCGGGCCCACCGGGAGGCCTGTCAGGTTGTCGTCCGAGTGACCTGAACGGGGGCTCGAACCCGGACTCCCGTACCCCGGCGCAGGCTCCTGCGTTGGTCAGGGCACGACCCACGACTGGGTCGGACACGCACACGCAGGAGGAACCCGTCCCATGAACATCGCCAAGAGGGCCGCCATCGCCGTGACCGTCGCCGGTATCGCCGCGGGCGCCAGTGCCGGTGCCGCCGTCGCCGACGCCGGTGCGAGCGGCGCGGCCGCGAACTCCGCGGGCGTCGGCTCGGGCAACGCCGTCCAGGTCCCCGTCCACGTCCCGGTCAACGTCAGCGGCCTGTCCGTCAACGTGATCGGCGCCCTGAACCCGGCGTTCGGAAACCAGGCTCTCAACGGCTGAGGTCGCGAGGAACTACAAGAGGGCTCCTGGAGCGACCCCGACTCGGGGAGCCGGCTCGGGGAGCCCTCGCCGTTCAGCGAGCCCCCCGCTCCCGCTCCTCCACGACGGAGTTGTACGCCGCCACCTGCGCCCGCCGGGCCGTCCGCTCCACCGGCCGCAGCGCCTGGGACCGGGCTGCCATCTCGGACGCGCTCACCGCACCCCCGTGCCCGTTGCCGTAGGCGAGGGAGATCAGCAACCCGACCCGCTGCGCCAGCTCCAACACCCGAGCCGCCCGCGGCGGATACCCCGGCGCCAGCGCCTCCCGCCCCCGCTCGGCCCGCGCCCGGTACGCGTCGATCGCGGCCTCGGCCACCGGACCCGACCCGGTGACATCCAGCTTCGACAGCACCTCGGTCGCCTCCCGCAGGGCCTCCGCCAGCTCCCGCTCCGCCTCGCCCAGCGACGGCACGTCGGCGGGCGGCGCCTCCCGCACCGGCAGCACGTGCCAGACCACCTCGGCAAGCACATCGCCCTCGGGCCCGGCCTCGTACACCTCCGGAACCAGCCCGAACGGGGCACCGAAGCACACCACCGCCTCCTCGGCCTCCAGCGCCCGCGCATTGAACTCCGGCGGTCCGCTCAACCCCAGCGGATGACCGGGCGCCGGCAGCGCGACCCGCAGACCGGTCACCCCCAGCGCCCGCAGCCGCCCCAGCGCGAGCGTGAGCCCGACCGGCGCCGGCTCACTCGGCAGCCCCTCCACCCGGTGCACCGTGTCCTCGCCCACAATGGCGAGCGCGGCGTCGTCCGGAGAGACAAGTCCGGCCAAAAGGGCATTTCCCCAAGCGGCAAGGCGTCCTGAACGCGGTTCCGTGAGCATGCCCCCACCCTAAGGACCGGACCGATGGAATGGAGCGGAGCACTCGTGGCGTAGATTTCATAAGGGCTGCGCCCACCGGCGCGGCGGACCCGAGCCACAGGCGTACGCGACAGCCGAGACCGGCACACTGCAAGGGGAGACAACGCGCTCATGAGCGATGTTCTGGAGCTTCAGGACGTATCCGTGGTCCGCGAGGACCGGGCTCTGGTGGACCAGGTCTCCTGGTCGGTGAAGGAGGGCGAGCGCTGGGTCATCCTCGGCCCCAACGGCGCCGGCAAGACCACCCTCCTGAACGTCGCTTCCAGCTACCTGTACCCCAGCAAGGGAACCGCCACCATCCTCGGCGAGACCCTCGGCAAGGTCGACGTCTTCGAACTGCGCCCCCGCATCGGCATGGCCGGCATCGCCATGGCCGAGAAGCTCCCCAAGCGCCAGACCGTGCTCCAGACCGTCCTCACCGCCGCCTACGGCATGACCGCCGGCTGGCAGGAGGAGTACGAGGACGTCGACGAGCAGCGCGCCCGCGCCTTCCTCGACCGCCTCGGCATGAGCGACTACCTCGACCGCCGCTTCGGCACCCTGTCCGAGGGCGAGCGCAAGCGCACCCTGATCGCCCGCGCCCTGATGACCGACCCCGAGCTGCTCCTGCTCGACGAACCCGCCGCCGGTCTCGACCTCGGCGGCCGCGAGGACCTCGTCCGCCGCCTCGGCCGGCTCGCCCGCGACCCCGTCGCCCCCTCGATGATCATGGTCACCCACCATGTCGAGGAGATCGCCCCAGGCTTCACCCACGTCCTCATGATCCGTCAGGGGAAGGTCCTCGCCGCGGGCCCCATCGAACTGGAGCTCTCCTCCCGCAACCTCTCCCTCTGCTTCGGCCTCCCGCTCGTCGTCGAACAGGTCGGCGAGCGCTGGACCGCCCAGGGCCTGCCCCTGTCCTGAGCCGCCCCGCCCCCGTTCGCGCCCTGTCCGCCGCCCGACCGCGGCCCTACCATGACCATGTGAACGACATCTCCGCATGGGTGTGGTGGCTCGTCGGCGCGGCGGCGCTCGGAATCCCGCTCGTGGTCACCGCGATGCCGGAGTTCGGCATGCTCGCGGTCGGAGCCGTCGCGGCCGCGGTCGTCGCCGGACTCGGCTTCGACGCCGTGATCCAGGTGCTCGCCTTCGTCGTCGTCTCGGTCGCCCTCATCGCCGTGGTCCGGCCCATCGCCGCACGGCACGACAGACAACGGCCCCGACTCGCCACCGGTGTCGACGCCTTGAAGGGCAAGCAGGCGGTCGTCATGGAACGCGTCGACGGCACCGGCGGCCGGATCAAGCTCGCCGGAGAGATCTGGTCGGCCCGCTCCCTCGACACCGGCCGCGCCTACGAGGTGGGCCAGGAGGTGGACGTCGTGGACATCGAAGGGGCCACCGCGATCGTCATCTGAAGCATCCTGCCCACGAGTTGGGCGGCCGTCTGTCAGACTCGACCAGCAAGATCTTCAACAGGCACGGGATCTGCCGAGGACGCCGAGGCGGAGAGGGGCACGGGGAACACGATGGAACCGGTCATCATCGTCCTGGTCATTCTGGTGGTGTTGGTCTTCATCGCCCTGATCAAGACCATCCAGGTCATTCCACAGGCCAGCGCTGCCATCGTCGAGCGCTTCGGCCGCTACACACGGACGCTGAACGCGGGCCTGAACATCGTGGTCCCGTTCATCGACACCATCCGCAACCGCATCGACCTGCGCGAACAGGTCGTACCTTTCCCGCCCCAGCCGGTGATCACCCAGGACAACCTGGTCGTGAACATCGACACGGTCATCTACTACCAGGTGACCGACGCGCGGGCCGCCACCTACGAGGTCGCCAGCTACATCCAGGCCATCGAGCAGCTCACCGTCACCACCCTGCGCAACATCATCGGAGGCATGGACCTCGAGCGCACCCTGACCTCCCGCGAGGAGATCAACGCGGCCCTGCGCGGCGTTCTCGACGAGGCCACCGGCAAGTGGGGCATCCGCGTCAACCGCGTCGAGCTGAAGGCCATCGAACCGCCCACCTCCATCCAGGACTCGATGGAGAAGCAGATGCGCGCCGACCGGGACAAGCGCGCGGCGATCCTCACCGCGGAAGGTACGCGCCAGGCGGCCATCCTCACCGCCGAGGGTGAGAAGCAGTCCCAGATCCTGCGCGCCGAAGGCGAGGCCAAGGCGGCCGCTCTGCGCGCCGAGGGCGAGGCCCAGGCCGTCCGTACGGTCTTCGAGGCGATCCACGCCGGCGACCCGGACCAGAAGCTCCTCTCCTACCAGTACCTCCAGATGCTCCCGAAGATCGCCGAAGGCGACGCGAACAAGCTCTGGATCGTCCCCAGCGAAATCGGCGACGCCCTCAAGGGCCTGTCCGGAGCCATGGGCAACTTCGGTCCCTTCGGCGGCGGTCAGGGCGGCGGTGGCCACTCCGTCCCGCCCCAGAACCACGGCCCCGGCACGGAGCGCCGCGAGAAGCCGTCCATCGACTGACGACCACGGACACGTAACCCCGCGCCCCCGAAGACGGGGCGCGGGGACGCGCGAGAAACCCGGGACCACCCACAGCCGGCGAACTCCGCACGGCCCTACGGCGCACGGTCAGGCAGCGGCCGGCCAGCCGGGCAGAGCCGTCAGATCCTCCTGCCCCAGCGCCAGCAACATCGCATCCGCCGGCGTCGGCTCGAACGGCTCCCGCAACAGCGCCATGCCCGCCTCCGCCGGAGTCCGGTTCGCTTTCCTGTGGTTGTCCTCCGCACACGCGGCGACCGTGTTCAGCCACGTGTCCTGCCCACCCTGTGCCCGCGGCACCACGTGATCCACGGTCGTCGCCCTGCGCCCGCAGTAAGCGCACCGGTGCCGGTCCCGGACCAGCACCCCCCGCCTCGACCATGGGGCCTGTCTTCGGAACGGCACCCGTACGTATCGGCACAGCCTGATCACTCGGGGCGCGGGTATGTCCACATCGGCACCGCGCAAACGCAGTTCGGGGTGGGCCTGCTCGACGACGGCCTTGTCCTGGAGGACCAGCACGACGGCTCGGTTCAGAGTCACTGTCGACAGCGGCTCGAAGCTCGCGTTCAGGACCAACGTGTCACGCATCCAGCCCACCTCCCATGTGCGCCTGCCCACCCCCGGCGGGCTTGGATCAACTCTGGACGGGCGCGCCGAGATGGACAACGCAATAAAAAAGGCCCGCCCCTGATCACTTCCAAGACCAGAGGCGGGCAAACGTTCAATGAACGCTCGGCCGAATTCGTGCGGTGCGTCAGCCCTCGGCGGGGTTCTCGTACTCGCCGATGAGCTGGGCGCGCGCGATCGCGTGGAACCGCAGATGGAAACCGACGACGGCCGGGGACGCGTCCGAGTCCGGACCGAGCTTCTCCTGGTCCACCGCGTACACCGTGAAGACGTACCGGTGCGGGCCGTCCCCGGGCGGCGGAGCGGCGCCGCCGAAGTCCTTCGCCCCGTAGTCGTTGCGCGCGTGCACCGCGCCCGTGGGCAGGCCCTCGAATTTACCGCTGCCCGCACCGGCCGGCAGCTCCGTCACGGAGGCCGGGATGTCGAACAGGACCCAGTGCCAGAACCCACTGCCGGTCGGCGCGTCGGGGTCGTAGCAGGTCACGGCGAAGCTCTTGGTCTCCGCGGGGAAGCCCTCCCAGCGCAGCTGCGGCGAGGTGTTCCCCTCCGCCTGGACCTGGGCGCTGCCCAGCGTCGCGCCCTCCTCGATGTCCTCACTCGTCACCGTGAACGACGGCACGGGCGGATGGAAGTCGTGGGGGAGCGGCCGCCGCTTGAGCTCGGTCACCTCGGTACCTCCTGATCGTTCTCGTTGAGTGGGGCCGAGCCTAGAACCAGTTCCGCTTGCTGCCGACCTCGGACAGCCACTGGTTGAGGTAAGCCGCCCAGTCGGTCCCATGGAAGTCGTTCAGACCCACTTGGAAGGAGCGGTAGGTGTCCGAGCCCTCGCTGAACAGACCCGGCTTCTTGTCCATCTCCAGGACGACGTCCATGGCGTGCTCGTCGGCCACGAAGCTCAGCTCGACCTGGTTCAGCCCCCGGTACTGCGACGGCGGGTGGAACTCGATCTCCTGGTAGAACGGCAGCCGCTGCCGCGTGCCCCGGATGTGGCCCCGTTCCATGTCCGCGTTCTTGAAGCGGAAGCCCAGCTGGATGAATGCGTCCAGGATCGCCTTCTGCGCCGGCAGCGGGTGGACGTTGACCGGGTCCAGGTCGGAGGAGTCCACCGCGCGGGCGATCTGCAGCTCGGTGCTCACCCCGATGTGCATACCGCGCAGCGCCTGTCCGTCGATCATCGTGACCGGCGTCTCCCAGGGGATCTCCAGACCGAACGGCACCGAGTGCACCGCACCCGCCTGCAGCTCGAAGGCACCACCGAGCCGCACTTTGGTGAACTCGATGTCCTGCTTGTACTCCTGGTCGCCGCTCTCCACCTCGACCTTGGCCTGCAGGCCCACGGACAGGCCCTCGATGTCCTGGTTCACGGACCCGCCCTGGATCCGCACCTCACCCTGGACCACCCCACCCGGTACGACGTTGACCTCGGTCAGCACCGTCTCGACCGAGGCCCCACCGGCCCCGAGGCTCGCGAGCAGCTTCTTGAACGCCATGACTCTCCTTTGACGAAAGGACCCTCGACCCGTACAAACGCGATCCGGCCACGACCGGTTCCGCCGGCGGCCTGCCCCGTCTGGACTACCCTCGGACGGCATGATCGCGCCCCCGGACCGTACGCCCCTGCCCCGAGAGTTCTTCGACCGCCCCGTACTCGAGGTCGCGCCCGACCTCCTCGGCCGCATCCTGGTCCGGACGACTCCCGACGGTCCGATCGCCGTCCGCCTCACCGAAGTGGAGGCGTACGACGGCCCGAACGACCCCGGCTCGCATGCCTACCGCGGCCGCACCTCCCGCAACGAAGTGATGTTCGGTCCGCCCGGACATGTGTACGTCTACTTCACCTACGGGATGTGGCACTGCATGAATCTGGTCTGCGGGCCCGAGGGCCGGGCCAGTGCTGTACTGCTGCGCGCCGGCGAGGTGATCGAGGGAGCCGAGCTGGCCCGCAAGCGTCGGCTTTCGGCCCGGAACGACAAGGAACTGGCCAAGGGTCCGGCCCGGCTTGCCACGGCCCTGGAGGTCGGCCGCGCCCTGGACGGCGCGGACGTCTGCGCCGCGGGTGAGACGCCGCTGAGGGTGCTGACCGGTGCTCCGGTGGCCTCCGACCAGGTACGCAGCGGTCCCCGTACCGGAGTAGCGGGTGACGGCGGCAACGGCGACATCCACCCATGGCGCTTCTGGGTGATCAACGACCCGACGGTGAGCCCCTATCGGGCCCATGTGCCGAGGCGCCGCCGAAGTTGACTCGGCCCGGGAAGGTGCGTAATGTGGCCCGAGCCGCTGAACCGGGTACGGCGATCGCCTGCAGCCGGAGCGGCCAACCCACTATCTAGCTACAGCCCCTCGGCGGGGTCGATTGTGGCGCGCCCGCGCGTCCGAATTCGAACTCGCGAGACTCGATTATGAGTTCCCGAGGCAATCGGCTAACGTAGTGAATGTCGAAAGGCCGACGGGCGAAAGCCCAAAGCCCAAGACAATCCCGCCGACCGGGAATCGGACGCCGAAAGGATCTGATAGAGTCGGAAACGCAAGACCGAAGGGAAGCGCCCGGAGGAAAGCCCGAGAGGGTGAGTACAAAGGAAGCGACCGTTCCTTGAGAACTCAACAGCGTGCCAAAAATCAACGCCAGATATGTTGATACCCCGTCTCCGGCCATCACGGCTGGGGCGAGGTTCCTTTGAAAAAACACAGCGAGGACGCTGTGAACGGCTGGGCTTATTCCGCCCGGCTGTTCCGCTCTCGTGGTGTTCATCCCGCGCTTTTAATCGAGCACAGTCGGGAAAACATTCACGGAGAGTTTGATCCTGGCTCAGGACGAACGCTGGCGGCGTGCTTAACACATGCAAGTCGAACGATGAACCACTTCGGTGGGGATTAG
>NZ_JBIBKS010000017.1:0-223371 GCF_042959345.1 Streptomyces sp. NPDC007905
AGATCCCCGCCCACGACCGCCGCACGGCGCTCCAGCACCGCACGCGACGTCGCCAGCGACAACGCCACGTCCTCCGGCCGAACCCCGGCACCCCCGCCACCCCCGACGCCCTCGGCGTCCAGGAAGGACAACAACCGGCCCGCCTGCTCCCGCAGCGCCACATCACTCTTCGCCGACACCACCCACGGGACCGGTCCGGCAACGGCCGTCCCGCGGGCGGGCTCTTCGCTCGTCGCGGCCTGCTCGACGACGACGTGGGCGTTGGTACCGCTGATGCCGAAGGAGGACACCGCCGCGCGGCGCGGCCCGTCGGTCACCGGCCACTCCACGGCCTCGGTCAGCAGTCGTACGCCGCTTGCCGACCAGTCCACGTGCGGGGTCGGCTCGTCGACGTGCAGGGTCCGCGGCAGCACACCGTGCCGCATCGCCATGACCATCTTGATCACGCCGGCGACGCCCGCCGCGGCCTGCGTGTGACCGATGTTCGACTTCAGCGAACCCAGCCACAGCGGCCGGTCGCCGTCCCGTCCCCGGCCGTAAGCGGCGATGAGGGCTTCCGCCTCGATCGGGTCGCCGAGCCGCGTGCCCGTACCGTGCGCCTCCACGGCGTCGACGTCCGCGGGCGCGAGTCCGGCGGCTGCCAGCGCCTGGCGGACGACGCGCTGCTGGGAGGGGCCGTTGGGCGCCGTGAGTCCGTTCGACGCGCCGTCCTGGTTGACCGCGCTGCCCCGCACGACGGCCAGCACCTGGTGGCCGTTGCGCCGGGCGTCGCTGAGCCGCTCCACCAGGAGCATGCCGACGCCTTCGGCCCAGCCCGTACCGTCCGCGCCGGCCGCGAACGCCTTGCAGCGGCCGTCCGCCGACAGTCCGCGCTGACGGCTGAACTCCACGAACATGCCAGGCGTGGACATCACGGTGACGCCGCCGGCCAGGGCCATGGTGCACTCGCCGCTCCGCAGCGACTGGACGGCCAGGTGCAGGGCGACCAGGGACGACGAGCAGGCCGTGTCCACCGTGACCGCGGGGCCTTCGAGGCCGAACGAGTAGGCCACGCGGCCCGAGGCGACGCTGGTCGTCGTGCCGGTCAGCAGATGGCCCTCGACGCCGTCGGCCGGCTCGTGCAGCCGGGGGCCGTAGTCCTGTGCCGTCGCGCCGATGAACACGCCCGCCCGGCTCCCGCGCAGCGTGGCCGGGTCGATGCCGGCGCGCTCGAAGGCCTCCCACGCGGTCTCCAGGACCAGCCGCTGCTGCGGGTCGATCGCGGCGGCCTCGCGGGGGCTGATGCCGAAGAAGCCGGCGTCGAACTCGGCCGCCTCGTGCAGGAAGCCGCCGTGCCGCGTCGAGGACTTGCCGGGCGTGCCGGGCTCCGGGTCGTAGAGTGTTTCGACGTCCCAGCCACGGTCCGTCGGGAATCCGGAGATGGCGTCGCCACCGGAGGCGAGCAGCCGCCACAGGTCCTCGGGGGAGCTCACGCCGCCGGGCAGGCGGCAGCTCATGGCCACGATGGCGATGGGCTCGTGGGGGTCGGCCACCATCGCGGGCGCGGCGGCCGCCGCGTCCCCGCCGCCCAGGGACTGGGCGGCGAGGTGGCGGGCGAGCGCGGCAGGGGTCGGGTGGTCGAACAGCAGCCCGCTGGCCAGGCGCAGGCCGGTGGCCTCGCTGAGCTGGTTGCGCAGTTCCACCGAGCTGAGCGAGTCGAAGCCGAGGTCCTTGAACGTCCACTCGGTCTCGACCTGGCGGGCTTCGGCGTGGCCCAGGACGGCGGCGATGTGTGCGCGGACCAGGTCGAGCACGGCCTCGTCGCGTTCGGACTCGGCCAGTTTGGCCAGCCGCCGACCCAGGGCTCCGACAGGCGCGTTGCCAGTCTCGGCGATGGTGTCCGGCTGCGGAGCCGCCGGAGCCCAGCCGGTGGTGGTGACGGGCGACGTGGTGTCGGCGTCCAGCCAGTACCGCTGCCGTTCGAACGCGTAGGTGGGGAGCGCGACCTTGCGGCGTGCGCCTCGCCCGCCGCCGAACAGGGCGTCCCAGTCCGGCTCCACGCCGTGGACATGCAGCGAGGCGACCGCCGCCAGCAGGGCCTGCGCCTCGGGGCGGCGGGCGCGCAGGGCGGGGACGAACAGGGACTCGCTGTCGGTGCCGGCGCGGGCCATGGAGGTGAGCACGCCGCCGGGGCCGAGCTCCAGGTACGTGCGGACGCCCCGCTCGTCGAGGCGGGTGACGCCGTCGGCGAAGCGGACCGCCTCGCGCACGTGGCGGACCCAGTACGCGGCCGTGCACCCTTCGTATCCCGAGGGCTCCTCGGACAGTCGGCCCGTCACGTTGGACACGATCGGGATGCGCGGGGCGTGGAAGGTCAGGCCCTCGGCCACGTTGCGGAACTCCGCCAGCATGGGTTCCATGTGCGGGGAGTGGAAGGCGTGGCTGACCCGCAGCCGGCTGGTCTTGCGGCCCACGGCGGCGAAGGCGTCGGCGATCTCGGTGGCGAGGTCCTCGTCGCCGGAGACGACGACGGAGTCCGGGCCGTTCAGCGCGGCGATGCCCACGCGGTCCGTGCGCTCGCCGATGCGGGCGCGCACCTCGTCCTCCGCGGCCTGGACGGCGATCATGGCGCCGCCGGCGGGCAGCGCCTGCATCAGGCGGCCGCGCGCGGCCACGAGGGCGCAGGCGTCGGCGAGCGAGAGGACGCCGGCCACGTGCGCGGCGGCGAGTTCGCCGATGGAGTGGCCCATGAGCACGCCGGGGGTGATGCCCCAGCTCTCCAGAAGCCGGAACAGGGCGACCTCGACGGCGAACAGCGAGGTCTGCGTGAAGAGGGTCCGGTCGAGTTCGGCCGCTTCCTCGGTGCCTTCAGGGGCGAACATGACCTCGCGCAGCGGCCGCGGCAGCAAGGGGTCGAGGTGTGCGCACACCTCGTCCAGCGCGGAGGCGAACGCCGGGACGGACTTCGCCAGTTCGCGGCCCATGCCGGCCCGCTGGCTGCCCTGGCCCGAGAAGAGGAAGGCGAGCTCGCCGCGCGGGCCCGCGCGGCCCGTGGTCAGTGCGGCGTCGATGCCGCCGGTGGACAGCTCGCGCAGGGCGCGCAGGAAGTCGTCACGGTCCTCGCCCACGACGACGGCCCGGTGTTCGAAGGCGGTGCGGCCGGTGGCCAGCGACCAGCCGACGTCGGGCAGGGCGAGACCGGGGGGCGCCTCGGTGTGGGCGAGCAGTGCGGCGGCCTGGGCGCGCAGCCCGGAGGCGGTCTTGGCGGACAGCGGCCACAAGGTCGGAGCCGCGCCCGCCGTCGCACCCGCACCCGCCTCCACAGCCGCGCCCGACGCCGTCGCCTGGTGTTCCGCCAGCACGATGTGGCAGTTGGTGCCGCCCATGCCGAACGAGCTGACGCCGGCGAGCAGCGGGCGGCCGTCCACGGCGGCCCATTCGCTGTGCTCGGTCTGCACCCTCAGGTTCAGCCGGTCCAGCGGGATCGCCGGGTTCGGCGTCTCGAAGTTGAGGCTGGCGGGCAGTTCACGGTGGTTGAGCGACAGGACCGCCTTCAGCAGGCCGGTGATGCCCGCGGCGCCCTCCAGGTGGCCCACGTTGGTCTTGGCCGAGCCGACCCGCAGAGGGCGGCCGGGCTCACGTCCCGTGCCGAGCACCGCGCCGAGCGCGGCTGCCTCGATGGGGTCCCCGACTTTGGTGCCGGTGCCGTGCAACTCCACGTAGCCGACGTGGGCGGGGTCGGTCCCGGCCCGTTCGTAGGCGAGCCGGAGCACCTGTTCCTGCCCGGACTGCAGGGGCACGGTCAACCCGTCGCCGCCACCGTCGTTGTTGACCGCACTGCCGCGGATCACGCAGTAGACGGGGTCGCCGTCCGCGACGGCCCGGGCAAGAGGTTTGAGGACGACGATGCCGCCGCCCTCGCCGCGGACGTAGCCGTTCGCGCGGGCGTCGAAGGTGAAGCAGCGGCCGTCGGGGGACAGGCCGCCGAACCTGGCGGCGCCCAGGGTGCTCTCGGGGACGATGTTGAGGTTCACGCCTCCCGCGAGGGCGATCGTCGATTCGCCCTTGCGGAGGCTCTCGCAGGCGAGGTGGACCGAGACCAGGGAAGAGGACTGGCCGGAGTCCACGGTCAGGCTGGGGCCGTTCAGACCGAGGAAGTACGAGACCCGGTTGGCGATGATGCTGCGGTGCAGGCCGGTGACGGTGTGCGGGGAGATGGCCGTGAGTCCGGAGCGGTGGTGCAGGGTCGCGTAGTCGTCCCAGATGGCGCCGACGAACACTCCGGTGCGGGTGGAGCGCAGCGTCTCGGCGCGCACGTGCGCGTCCTCCAGCGCTTCCCAGGCCAACTCCAGCACGAGCCGCTGCTGCGGGTCCATGGCGGCGGCCTCCTTGGGGGAGAGCCCGAAGAACCCGGCGTCGAAGTGGCCGATGCTGTCGAGGAATCCGCCCCGGCGGACGTCGGTCCTGCCGGGTGCGGACGGGTCGGCGTCAGCCACCGCGGCCCCGTCCCACCGGTCCGGGGGGACGTCGGTGATCGCGTCCGCGCCCTCGCTGAGCAGCCGCCAGAAGGCGGCCGGGTCGGCGGCCCCCGGCAGTCGGCACGCCAAGCCGATGACAGCTATGCCATCGGTCGAATCCGCCGCGGCCGAACCGGCCCGATTACCCATTCCGTTGAGCTCGGACGCGACCATGTTGCACTCCACCCACCCACACAGAGAATGAAAAGGCACCGCCCCGTGGCGGCCACGGCACACGATCGGCGCGACCGGGCGACAACACGTTGCGGTGTGACCCCAGTTTCGGTCCCACAGCCGCGCTCCGCCGCTGCAGCGGATCGAATTTAGGGGAATCCCCAATGGTCGACATGCACGAGCACTGACAGCCAGGGACATCTCTAAGGAGAACCCTAGGGACACTTGTGGGAGAACTGCAGCTTGTACAGCCTCCCCCCATTCTCCTCTGATGATGAGGTCCCAGGTCTTTCATGGTGCATTTGCCGGCAGCCGGGAATCACTCGGCCCTGCCCTTTCCTACAGCGCGCCCCACAGGTTGTCCTTTCGACCCGCCCGCCCTCCTCACGCAAGCGCGCGAGGAATGCCCGATGACCCCGCTGCGGTACCCCGACGGGCACGTCGGCCACCTGGTCACCGGCCTACAGACCGCGCGGTCCGTGCTGACCGACTCCCGGTTCAGCTCCCTGCCCGCCGGGAAACGCTCCCCGGTGAAGGTGCCCGGCTCCGAGCTGAGCACTGACGCACTGCCCGCGGGCATGTTCGTCAATATGGACCCGCCCGAGCACAGCCGCTACCGGCGCCTGCTGAGCAAACACTTCACCATCCGTCGCGTGCGGGAACTCCGCCCGCGCATCCAGGAGATGACGGATCACCTGCTGGACGGCATGGCGGACAGGGGCGGCCCCGTCGACCTGGTACAGGCCTTCGCCAAGCCCCTGCCCACGCTGGTCACCTCGGAACTGCTCGGGCTGCCGGAGACGGACCGTGCACAGTTCGAGCATCACGTCGACGTTCTCTTCAGCCTCTCCAGCAGCGGAGAGGAGATGCAGCAGTCGATGACGACCCTCGGCGGCATGCTCCACGCCCTGATCGCAGCCGCACGCAAGGACCCGGGCCCGGACATCCTCGGCAGGCTCACCGTCGAGACCGACCTGAACGACGAAGAGCTGCTCGGAATCACGATCGTTCTTCTCATCGCCGGGCTGGAGACCACCACCAACATGCTGGCGCTGGGCACCTACGCCCTGCTGCGCCACCCCGCGCAGCTGTCCGCTCTGCGCGCCGACTGGTCGCTCATGGACGACGCCGTCGAGGAGCTGCTGCGCTACCTCAGCGTGGTGCAGATCGGACCGATCCGCGTTGCCGCCGAGGACTTCGTATTCGAAGGGCAGTCCATCCGCAAGGGCCAGGTCGTCACGGTGTCGCTGCCCGCAGCCAACCGTGACCCGCTGGGCTTCGAAGACCCCGACACCTTCGACATCCGTCGCGGCACGACCCGGCACGTGGCCTTCGGCAGCGGTCCCCACCAGTGCATGGGTCACCACTTGGCCCGCCTGGAACTCGCCATCGGCTACGAGTCGTTGCTGCGCCGCTTTCCCCGGCTGGAGCTCGCCGTTGCGGCCCAGGAGATCGGCACCCGGGAGATGATGGTGACGTACGGCGTCCATGAACTGCCCGTGCGGTGGTGAGAGGACGCCGGTGATGAGGATCGAGATCGACAAGGACCTCTGCTGCGGCGCAGGCACCTGTGTGCTCGCCGCCCCAGCTGTCTTCGACCAGAACGACGACGACGGCACGGTGATCCTGCTCCACGCCACCCCCGGCGCCGAGCAGCGGGCGGCGGTGAAAGCGGCCGTCGAGCGGTGCCCGACAGCGGCCATCAGATTCGTATGACCACGGCGCCCTCGAACGATCCCCTCGACGTCGCCGCAGCAGCCGAGCGCAATACCGAAGCAAGCACCGAACTCCACGGCGTGGCCGACCGGGCCCGCGGACCCACAGAGCGACATGCCCGCTCCGTACTCCGGCCTGACCAACCCACGACCAAGATCCGGTCGGACTTGCCCTACTGGCTCTCACCACTCGCTGCGCGGCGGCCACGCGCCGCCCTGCCGGCCGTCGGCAATGCGTGCCCCGTGCGGCGCTGAACGCTGCCCGCGTCGTCGGGGACGGGCCCGGCCGTGCGGAACCGGTAGCGCTCTCGTCGGCGCGAAAGAGCCCCCACCCCCTTGCCGACTCGGTCGGCGCCGTCGGTCACTGCCGAGCGGCCGCCTCGACCGCGGAAAGACTCTCTCCGGTCAGTTCGGAGACACGGTGCGAGGGTACCCCGGCGGCCAGCGCCCGGGACAGCAACGTGTCACGGCCGTCGGCGCAGTCGCGGTAGGCGAGCAGTTCGTCCTCCAGCGTGGCCACGGACTCGGGTGCCGACTGGTGGCGCAGCCGGCTCAGTTCCTCGTCGGTGAGCGGAACGGGCAGCCGTTCCGCGTGCGGCGGGATCGCCCCTGTCTTCTCGGGTGGCAGCACCCGCAGCCGCGGCGATGTCGCGGTCACGTCGTGAGCGGCGAGCCAGGCGCTGACCGCCGAGGTGTCCATGCACGACAACTCGCCGAGCGCGGTCGGCGGCACGCCCAGGTGCACGGTCGTCTCGTCCACGAGAAACAGGTAGGCGTCATCAGTCATGTTCAGCTCCTCCCAGCCGGCTCCTCGGCCGCTCGCCGTGCCTCTACCCCGTCTCGGCCCGCGTAGCGCAATCGGCCGCACTACCTCGAAAAGCCGTCGGCGTCCTCGCCGAGCACCCTCGGCCTCGACGCCACCGTCACCGCCGCGCCCTCCGAACGTCTCACCGCGTGCCCGAGACACACGTGTGGGTGGTCGCCCGTTTGCCGCCGAGAAGGCCCGTCGCGCCGAGGACGAAGGCACCGGAGCACAGGGAGGCGACCCGGCCGGCTCGGGCTGCCGGATCCCCGGCCGCTTCGGCCAGGTCGCGCGTGACGGGGTTCCTGGGATGGTCGTCTCCGCCCGGCATCAGGAACGTGTCGGGGTCCGGCTGCGTGACGGCGCTGCCGTGACGGCGATCCGCATGCCGATCGAGGAAGCGACGTCGGCGCCCGTCGTCGACACCAGAGAGATCCGGTAGTCGGCTCCGAGCAGATTCGCCTCCCCGAACACCTCGGCCGGGCCGGCGACGTCCAGCAGTTTGACCCCGTCGTGGACGAGCTCCGCCACCCGATGCGTGGCGGAGCTCACAGGCCCATCCTGAGGTGACCGGATTCGAGTGGTTCATGGCCGGACCGGGGCGGCGCCGGGGGCCGCGTGGTCGGCACCGTGGAGTACGGACGCACGGTCCACTCGTCGTACATCGCATCGGAAAGCACGGACATCATGACCGACATCATCGCAGGGTGGAAATACCCGAGACCTCGGCTGTCGCGGAGGCCACGGACTTTCTCCGGGAAAGGACGAATCCCCTGATCTTCCACCACTCCCGGCGGGTATCTCTCTTCGGTTCCCTCCACGCGCGTGAACTCAACCTCCGGCCCGATCCCGAGTTGCTCTACGTCTCGGCGATGTTCCACGACGCGGGCCTTTTGATCGCGTTCTCCGACACGCAGCAGCGTTTCGAGCCGGACGGCGCCGACCACGCGCGCAAGTTCCTGCTCGACCGCGGGTTCTCCCACAGCGCCGCCGAGGTGGTCTGGAGGGCGATCGCCCTGCACACGGCGCCGGGGATTCCCGGCCGGATGGAGCCCGAGGTCGCTGCCACCAACTACGGCACTGCCGTGCCACAGCCATGGCTTGCAGTGCCGGTCCCCCGCCGCGGGCGGCGTCAGGCGCACCGGCGGATGACGGCTCGGCGGAGTCATGCGGACGCTGAACTGCCACCGGCCGCCGGGGCGTGCCTCGGCTCGGGCGACGTCGGCGCCGTGGTGAACAGGTTCGAGCACGCCGGCGCAGTCCGCCGGGCCGGTCGCGTGCGAGAGGAGCCCGGTGGCCGCAGCGAGCGGCGCAGCGCTGACCCAGCTCCGGCGGTCGGGCAGAACAACGCGAAGACAGCCCAGCAGGGCGTCAGTCAGTGGCTGGGCCACGACCGCCGGAAGCCGCCTACGAGTATCAATGTCAGTGGCGGGTGGCAGCATCGGGCACATGACGGACACCACGGCATTCGACTGGCGGTCCTTCCTGCTCAGGTGGAGCGGGGAGTGGGCGGATTCCCTGCCGGACGGCGAGACGCGGGGCGAGGACGACGAGGCCGCGCGACGGGCGCGCTGGCTGGGGTTCCCGCCGGCGTCCGAAGAGCGGATCGCAGCCATGGAGGAACGCCTCGGCCGACGGATGCCCCCGTCGTACCGGGAGTTCCTCAAGGTCAGCGACGGGTGGCGGCACGCCGGCGGGTTCGTGTGGCTGCTGGCGGGGACCAAGGACGCGCGCTGGCACAACAACGAGTCGGAACTCGCGGACATGTTCGAGGAGTACCTGGACGAGGACGCCGGGCCCGAGGAGCGGCGGGAGGCGGACATCTGGCGGCGCGGGCTGCAGCTTGATCTCGAGTCCGACATCACCCACGTCCTGCTGGATCCCGAGGACGTGGACGAGGACGGTGAGTGGGCCGTGTACACGTGGGCGAGCTGGCGGGCCGCTCCACCCGAGCGGCACGCGAACTTCCTTGAGTTCATGCGGGACATGTACCGGGAGTTCCACAGCCTGAAGGCGCATCGGAGTGACGGGGAGCCGGTGTTCGCCAATGACACGACGCGAGAGCTGGACGCCCGGGTGGAGGAGGCCCGGCTGGAGGCGCTGCGCGGTGGCTGGGAACCGGCCGGGAAGGCGCTGGACGAGGCCAAGGAATACGGTCGGCCGCGGGCCGCCGGGCTGGGAGACCAGATACGCCGCCTGCTCGGACAGACCTACATGGTGTACTTCGACGGACTGGCGACGGACCCGCAGTACGCTCCCGAACTGCTGCCACCGCTGGTCGCCGAGCACGCGGCGCACTCGTACCGGGACGACTCCACGCTGACCTTCCATCTGCGGGGCGCCGACGACGACCTGGTGTCCCTGGCCTACGAGACGCTGGAGCAGGTACGCAACGGCACTTACCGGTACACGGCGGCCGGACCGTTCGGGGAAGCGGTTGAGCGGGCGCGGGAGCTGGCGCGATGGGGAGACACCGACGGGGCGTGGCGGACGCTGGTGAACGCTCTGCCGCTGTGGGAGCCGCTGGGACCGGACCACCTGGCGCCGGTGGGGTGGGTGGCCGACCCGGTGCTCGGGCCGCTGCTGACCCCGGAGCGGGGTCGCGAGCTGCTGTCCACGCCCAGGGGCGGGCAGGCGGGTGAGGGACCGACGCCGACGGCCGGGCTCGACCTGGGCAACATGGCGTGGCTCGCCGACCCGGACCCGGGCACCAACCGCACGTCCTACCGGTTTGTCCTGGTGGAGGGGGTGGAGCCGGAGGAGGTGCCCGGACGTCTCGCGGACCGGGACGGCACCGTGCTGCACGAACCCATGACCTTCTGGGAGGCGCGCCGCCTGGTCCTGCACCACCAGCGGGAGTTCTCGTCCTACGACGACAGGGCCCTCATGGCGGTCGGCCGGGCCGGCACCCGTTGGAGCTTCGCTTTCGACGGCGACCCTGCGCCGTTCCACCGGCAGCGGTTCGTCTCCCCCGCCGCGGCCGCCAGCGCGGGCACCCGCGCGGTGGTGGTGTGGAGCGGCCTGAGGACAGGGCACGGAGACCCGTTCTTCCACCTTTCGGTGGCGCGAGACGGTGCCGAGCAGTACGCATTCACGTACGCCGACGGAGAGATCCACAAGAGCGGGGAGATACCGCGGGCGCTGGATCCGAGCCGGTTCTTCGGCGACCTGAGGGACGGTGCCGAGGCGGAACGGTCGCTGCTGGAAGCCGTGACCGGGGAGTTCGGTGCCCATCTGCCGCGTCACGCCATCGTGAACGGGCGCCTGCACACGTTCACCACCCGCTCCTGGACAAGGCCACCCAAGGAGGGAGAGACGTACGCGGTGATCCGCGTGCGCCTGGGAGCCCCCCGCCCGGCGGGCGGCGAGCGGGCGGAGGAGGACGGGCTGGGAAGCGTCTAGAGACCGGTTGGGCCGCGCACCTTCTCAGGCCGATTCGCTTCCCGCTCACACCGATCGGCCCGCGCCGGATGAGGGAGGTGGCGGGTGCGTGGCCGTCGGCCGGGTGTCCGGGTGGATCACCGTGGTCGCGGCCCGTGCCCGTCGTCTCCACTTGCGCGCAGGACCTTGGATCCGTGCCAGCGGCAGATGGTGAGCGCGAAGTGGAGGTCGAAGGCGTCGGCGTCGAGGTCGAGGTGGTAGTGGTCGACGGCGCGCTGGACGCGGTAGTGGACGGTGTTGCGGTGCACCATCAGCTGGTCCGCGGTGGCGGCGTAGCTGCGATGGGTGGCGAGGAAGACGCGGAGCGTCTCGCGCAGGAGTTCGCGGCGGCGGTCGTCCACGGCGAGGTCGCCGAGGGTGTCGAAGACGAAGTCGGCCAGTTCGCGGGGCTCGTCGGCGAGGAGAGCCACGGGGGCGACGCGGGTGAAGGCCACCACTTGGGGGGTGCCGGCCCCCGCGGAGAGGGCGAGGGCCTTGGCGCGGGCGGCGGCTCGGGTGCTGCGGCGGAAGCCGTCGAGGCCCGGGCGGACGGTACCGAGAGCGACTCGTACCGGTAGCGCGGCCTCGGCCAGTTCGGCGGCGACGGCGTCGGGGTCCACCGGGCAGCCAGGCCTGACGGCGAGCCAGATCCGGGCGCCCGCCTCGTCCGTGAGGACCGTCAGGGGGCGGCCCTGTGCGTGCAGGACGGAGTACAGCAGCGAGGTCAGCCGGTCGAAGACGGCTGCGGGGTCGGAGGTCGCCGTCGTGCCGTGGAGCCAGCCCTCGACGGCCAGGTGGCTGCCGGACAACCGGTAGTCGAGGGCGGCCTCGGCCTGCCGCAGATCGACCCTGGGGTTGTCGAGGAGCTGGTTGACCCAGTACTGGCGCAGTACGCCTCGGCTGCCCACCCAGCGTTCGCGTTCCTCCTCGTAGACACGGCCGATCTGGTCGCAGACCCGGTCCAGAAAGGCCGAGGTGAGGCTGACGAGGGTGATGACGGTGCCGGCCGGGTCCGGCAGCCCCAGTCGGACCGCCTCGGCGAGGACCAGGTCCAGACTCTGCGCGTGGCCGAGCCGGTAGGCGCGCAGCAGGGCCGAGAGCGGAACGTCGCGCTGGGCGAGCCTGCGGGCGTAGGAGACGGCCGAGGCCGGCGCGTCCACGGTCTGCGGATCGATGCGGTTGATGATGACGTGCAGGGCGGTGACGATGTTCTCGGTGATGCTGGCTTCCAGGAGCCTGTGCAGCGGTTCGTCGTGCTCGAGTTGGGCGATCTCCGCCTCGGTGGTGGCGACCAGCCTGGCGATGACGTCGTCCCGGTTGGCCTGTATCACCTGGGCCGCGAGGACGACCGGATCCGGTGCCTCGTCCGGCCGCTGCACAGGACCGCTCACCGGTCCAGGTACCGCAGTGCGGAGCGGGCGGCGTTCGCACCGCACATGCCGTGCACCCCCGCGCCGGGCGGAGTGGCCGCCGAGCACAGGTACACGCCGGGGATGCCGGTGCTGTAGGGGTCGAGGGACATCCGGGGGCGCAGCGCGACCTGCCGTGCGGTGTTGGCACCGGCGACGATGTCGCCACCGACGAAGTTCGCGTTGTACCGGGCCAGTTCGGTGGCCGAGCGCGCCGAGAGCCCCACGATCCGCTCCCGGACCCCCGGCGCGAACCGCTCCAGCTGGCGCAGCACCGCCTCGGTGGCGTCACCGGGGTAGCCGTGCGGGACGTGGGCGTACGCCCAGACGGGGTGGATGTCGCCGCGGGAGCGGCCGGGGTCGGCGAGGTACTGCTGGCCGACCAGAACGAACGGGTGCTCGGGCAGCCGCCCGGCGGCGGTCTGCGCCTCCGCACGGACGACCTCCTCCAGGGTGCCGCCCAGGTGCACGGTGCCGGCGCGGCGGCATGCGTCATGGGTCCACGGGATGCCGTCCTGGACGGCGAGGTCGACCTTGAACGCCGCCGGGCCGTGCCGCCAGCCGCGGTAGGCCCGGCGCACCCGGACGGGCAGCCGGTCGCCGCAGATGCGTGCCGCGGCTGAGGGCGCGGTGTCGAGCATGACGATCCGGGCGGGTGCGAGTTCGGCCAGGGAGTCCACCCGCACCCCCGTCTCGATGGTGCCGCCGAGCTGGGTGAGCAGTGCGGCCAGCGCGTCGGTGATGGTCCGCGACCCGCCGCGGGCGACGGGCCAGCCGAAGCGGTGGGCGGCGCCGACGAGCATCAGCCCGACCGCGGAACTGGCCGGCCCGGTCAGCGGATACATCAGATGCGCCGCCGCCCCCGCGAAAAGCGCCCTGGCTTCCTCGGTGCGCCAGCGCCGGGCCACCGCCGTGGCGGGCTGGAGCGCTCTGAGCCCGAACCTGGCCAGCGCCAGTGGGTGGGCGGGCAGATGCGGCACCGGGCGCAGCACGTCCTCGGTGAGCGCGTCGAAGTCGTCGGCCAGCGGCCCGAACAGCCGTTCCCAGGCCGGGCCGTCCGCGCCGAGTCCGCGCGCGGTCCGCTCCACGGACCGGACCAGCACCCCGGCCCGCCCGCCGTCCAGCGGGTGGGCCAGGTCGACCTCGGGCCACGCCCAGTCCACGCCGTACCGCTCCAGGCCGAGGGTCCGCAGGAACGGCGAGCCGACGCCCAGCGGGTGGACCGCGGAGCAGTGGTCGTGCAGCAGTCCGGGGAGGGTCAGTTCGCCGCTCCGGGTGCCGCCGCCGATCTCGTCGGCGGCCTCCAGGACGGTCACCTTCAGCCCCCGCTGGGACAGGGCGACGGCGGCGGCCAGCCCGTTCGGGCCGGCCCCCACCACGATCGCGTCACTCATGTGCGGCCGCCACCTCGGTCGCCGGTCGCGGGCGCGCGAAGGGCTCGACGGGAATCGCAGGCGTGTCGTCGTCGAGCCAGGGCTGCCGGACCACCATCTCCGGTACGTTCACATAGCCCTCCTCGATCAGGCCGCTCGCCGCGTCCACGATGCGGTAGTGCTGGCGCTGCCGGTGCGTCGGCTGGGACTCGAGCAGGACGACGCGAAGGTCGCCCGGCGCGAAGCCGCATCGCTGCTGTACGGCGGCCACCAGCTGCTCGTTGTGCAGATGGCCGTCGCCGAAGTTCCAGCCGAGGACGACTCCCGCCACCATCTCGCCCTCGCGCACATCGTAGGACTCCACGTCGTCCACGGCCCGCGGCAGCAGCCCGATCAGCGCACGGCCGTGGCTGTGCATCGCGCGCCAGGCCAGTCCCTGGTGCAGCATCAGCTCGGCAACCTCGGCGCCGTACAGGCGGGTGAGCTGGTCGACCGGCAGACCGGAGGCCTTGACGATGTGCTCGTTGAGCCGGTTTTCGGTGCCCTTGCGGAAACACCACAGGCTGGTGGGCCAGTTGCCGGCGTAGTAGCGCATCGAGGGGAGGAACGACACCAGGTCGGGGCGGATGTGCCCGATCAGCGGGACCACCACCAGGCCCAGCACCAGCACCGCGGCCAGCAGCGGCGAGTGCAGGGTGAAGGCGCCGACCGCCGCGTCATGGCCGAAGAGGACGAGTGCCGAGTAGATGAAGAAGACGTTCCACTCCAGCGGCACGCCCATCGGGAAGGTGGACAGGATGTGCAGATGGAAGACGACCATCACGGCCAGGGCGATCGCGGTGACGGTCCCGCCGTGCGAGAGCACCAGGACCAGCGGCACCACGTACTCGATGACCGTGCCACCGTGCGCGGCCGCGGCGGCGAGAGCGGACGGCCGGAGATCGTCGGGGTGGTGCCGGTACAGCCGGCGCTTGAACCAGGCCGGGCGCAGCGGGCTGTTGCTGATCATCACCGCCACCACGAACGGGAAGTGGCGGTTGAGCTTGGAGGAGGCGGCGCCCCACCACAGCGCGAGCATGACCAGTTTCAGTGCGGGGGCCAGGTCGCTCACCGGGAAGAGGAACACCAGCAGCGTCAGCCCGTAGTGCTCCGCGCGGGCGGCGAGGAAGACGGTCTTGTCGCGGAGCCCGAGCAGCGCGAGCGGCGCGGCGAGGACGGCGACGCGCCAGGGAGCCAACACGCCGGACGCGCCCGGGTCGCCCGGCGAGCACAGCAGCCACACCGCCGCCCCCAGCAGTGCCGCGTACAGGGCGACGTCGGCCACCGTGCGCCGGGTTCCCGCGGTGAACGGGATCCGCCCGGGCCACGGTGGCAGTCGTACGGTGCCGGGGCGCAGCCAGTGCAGGAAGGCGCCCACCGGCGGCAGGAAGTGTGAGCTGAGCGGGCCCGAGCCGCAGCCGAGGCCCAGCACCTCCCACAGCAGTGTCCAGATGACGAGTTTCTGATAGACGACCGGCTCGGCCCACCAGGCACCGAAATCCGCGATGGTGCCGGCTCCGGGAGTCGCGGAGACGACCGCGATGCCGCCGAGTCCGTACGCCGTGATCTTCACCAGGTACAGCAGGTGCACGATGCCGGGGGTGCCGAAGCCGTTCGTGGCCCAGTGCTCGGCCAGCGGCCTGATCCGCTGCAGGTACGGACGGGTGCGCCACTGCTGTGTGTCGACGTCCGCCGTGTTCGGTGCGAGGAATCCCATGACTGCTCTCCCGCCTCTGTTCAGCCGGCCACGGTGACGGCGGTGGTCCTGGCCCGCAGCGCGGGCTTGTCCGTCTTGCCGACGGCGTTCCTGGGCAGCCGGTCGACCAAGCTGATCTCGGTGGGCACCTTGAACTTGGCCAGACGGGCCCGGCAGTGGTCGAGCAGTTCGCCGGCGTCGGCGGCCGCGCCCGGGCGCAGAGCCACGAAGGCCACCGGCACTTCGCCGAGCCGCGGGTCGGTGGCGCCGACCACGGCCGCTTCGAGCACGGCGGGGTGGTCGCCGAGGACGGTCTCGACCTCCTTGGGGTAGATGTTCTCGCCACCTCGGATGATCATGTCCTTGATGCGGTCGACCAGCACCAGATAGCCGTCCTCGTCGAAGCGGCCGATGTCGCCCGTGTGCAGCCAGCCGTCGACCAGGGTGCGGGCGGTCTCCTCGGGGCGGCCCAGGTAGCCGCGCATCACGTTGGGGCCGCGCACCACCACCTCACCGGTCGCCCCCGCCGGCAGGATCCGGCCCTGCGGATCCATCACGGTGACCTGCTGGCCGGGGAGCGGCCGTCCGACCGTGCCGGGCTTGCGGGGGCCGTCCAGCGGGTTGGTGGTGGAGGCGCAGGTGCCCTCGGAGAGGCCGTAGCCCTCCAGGACGGGGATGCCGTAGCGGCGCTCGAACCGCTCGATGAGCGCGGGCGGCATCGGGGCCGCCCCGCAGGCGGCGAACCGCACCGAGGAGGTGTCGGGCCGTACGTGTTCAGGCAGTTCGGCCAGCATCGAATAGATCGCCGGGACCGCGGAGAAGCAGGTCGGACGCACCGCGGCGACCAGGTCGAAGAAGGTCTCGGCCCGGAACCGCCCGGCCACCGTGACCCGTCCGCCGGCCAGTAGCGGGGACAGTACGCCGACCACGATTCCGTTGACGTGGAAGAGCGGCAGGATCAGCAGGCTGTGGTCGGCATCGGAGAGCCGGGCGGTCTCGATCATCATCCCCGCCATGGCGGCGAGGTTGGCGTGGTCGAGCATCACGCCCTTCGGGCGCCCGGTGCTGCCGCTGGTGTAGATCAGCAGGGCGAGCGCCTCCGCGTCGGTCTCCGGTGCGGCGGTGTCTTCGTGCGCTGCGCCCAGTTCGGCGACCGTGACCCTCCTGGCGAGAGGCGACGGCTCCGCGGTGACGACCACGGTGGCACCCGCGTCGTCGAGCTGGTGGCGCACCTCGCCTTCGGTGAGCGCCGGATTGACCGGGGTGACCGCCGCGCCGAGCCGCCAGGCGGCGAAGAGTGCGACGACGAAGTCCGCCGTGTTGGGCAGCAGCAGTGCCACCACCTCCCCGCGACCCACCCCACGCGCCCGCAGGGCCGCCGCGGCTCGGCGGACCCGGCGGGCGAACGCCGCGTTGTCCATGGCTGACGCCTCGTCGGCTGTGCAGGGACCGCCCGCGTCCCGCAGGGCCCGCAGATCCGGCAGTTCCGCGATGTGCATGTCGGCTCCTCGTAGTACGTCGACGGACGCCGGGCGGACGGGGTGCCCGTCCCGACGCGACAGGGATGTCCGGTACATGAGGAGAGACGGTACGAATCGGCGGGGCTCGCGGCCCATGGGCGCGGACGACGACGCTCGCGGCGCGACTTGTGCGCGGCGCACGAAACCGGTCCGGCACGCCCGCACTGGTCCGCGCCGGCCCCGAGGCACGCTTCACTCGGGGCCGGCGCGGGGTCGTGGGGAGTCCGGGTCAGACGAAGGCGCTCTCGCCGGTGACCGCCTTGCCGACGATGAGGGTGTTCATCTCGCGGGTGCCTTCGAACGAGTAGATCGCCTCGGCGTCGGCGAAGAACCGGGCGATGTCGTAGTCGAGCACGATGCCGTTGCCGCCGAAGATCTCCCGGCACCACGCCACCACCTCACGCATCCGCGAGGTGACGTACGCCTTCGCGAGGGAGGAGTGCTCGTCGCGGAAGACGCCGGCGTCCTGCAGCCGGGCGAGCTGGACCAGCATGCCCCAGCAGGCGGTGATGTTGCCGAGGCTCTTGACCAGCAGGTCCTGCACCATCTGGAACCGTGCGATCGGGCGGCCGAACTGCCTGCGTTCCCTGGCGTAGTGGAGCGCCAGTTCGTAGGCGCCGATCATCACGCCGAGGGCCTGCCAGGCGACCCCGCTGCGGGTGGCGCGGAGGATCTCCGCCACGTCGCGGAAGGAGTCGATCCGCTGCAGGCGGTTGGCCTCGGGCACCTTGACATCGGTCAGGGTGATCTCGGCGTTCTCCACGATCCGGAACGCGATCTTGTTCTCGATCTTCACCGGGGAGAAGCCCGGGGTGCCCTTCTCCACCACGAAGCCCTTGACCTTGTCGTCCGCCTTGTCGCGGGCCCAGACCACCACCAGGTCGGCGAAGGTCGCGTTGCCGATCCACCGTTTGGCGCCGTTGAGCACCCAGTTCTCGCCGTCCCAGCGGGCCGTGGTGCGCATACCTCCCGCCACGTCGGAGCCGCCGAGCGGCTCGGTCATCGCGAAGGCGCCGACGGTCTCCAGCGCGGCCATCGAGGGCAGCCAGCGGTCCCGCTGTTCCTGGTCGCCACCGCGGTAGATGCTGTACATCGCCAGGCCGCTGTGCACACCGAAGAAGGTGGCGCTGGAGGCGTCGGTGCGGGTGTACTCCATCGAGAGCATGCCGACCAGCAGGTTGCTTCCGGCCGGCAGGGGGTCGCCGTACCCCTCGTAGGGGACGCCGGCGAGTCCCAGCTCGCGGAACCTGTCGATGAGTTCGCGGGGGAACTCCCCCTTGGCCCAGTACTCGTTGACCAGCGGCTTGACCTCGGTGCGCATGAACGACCGGGCGCGCAGCAGCAGTTCGCGCTCGTGCGGCGGAAGCAGCGACTCGAAGTCGTAGAAGTCGGCGGTCGGCGGCTCGTCGGCGGAAGCCTTTTCGGATGCCTTGTCGGATGCCTTCTCGGGCAGCAGGGCGGTCATGACCGGGTCTCCTTCTCCATGCCGGCGGCGCTGTCCCGGGCGGACAGCACGGCGATCTGCTTGGCGTCGCGTTCCTGACTGAGGTCGGCGTAGGAGCGGGAGCCGTAGGCGTCCTCGACGGCCGCGACGAGCCGTTCGGTCTGTTCGGGGCTCTGCTCCGGGCGGCCGAGCGAGTCCCACATCCTCTGCATCGACACACCGATGTGCTCGGCCATGTGCCGGTAGCCGCCGGGGCCGCCGCCGAGATGCGCGCCCAGGAACGGCCCCACCGTCGCCCAGCGCAGGCCGAGCGAGTTCACCATCACGGTGTCCAGCTCCGCCGGGCCGACCACGCCCTGCTCGACCAGGTATATCGCCTCCCGGCTGAGGGCGTTCTGCAGACGGTTGCCGACGAAGCCGGGGATCTCCTTGCGTTCCACGACCGGGACCCGGCCGACGAAGCGGTAGAAGTCCACGGCCCGCGCCACGCTCTCCTGCGAGGTGCGCTCCCCCGGCACCACCTCCACCAGCGGCACCAGGTGCGGCGGGTTGAAGGGGTGGCCGATCAGGATCCGGTCGGCCTGCTCGATGGTGTCGGTGAACGCCGTGGCGGGGATCGCCGAGGACGAGCTGAGCAGCAGCGCGTGTGCGGGGGCCGCGCCGACCAGGGTGGTGAACAACTCCCGCTTGAAGTCGGCGTTCTCCGGCCCGTTCTCCTGGACGATGTCGGCGTCGCGCACCGCGTCGGCGAGACCGTCGGCGATGTGCACCCGCCCGGCGAGGCCGTGCGTGTCCAGGCCCTGCGCGGCCAGCTGCCCGGCCGCCCGGTCGAGCGCCTCCGCGACCGCCTCGGCCAGGTCCGGTCGCGGGTCGGTGACGCGTACCCGCATGCCGTGGCCGGCGAAGAGTGCGGCCCAGGACAGGCCGATGGTCCCGGCGCCGACCACCGCGGCGGTGGTGAATGGCTTGGTCATCACATGTCTTCCTTCTGCGTCCGTGGCCGTGTTCAGCGCACGGGGCGGGCGGGGTGGGCCAGGTAGTCGTGGACGGGCTTGACCGGTGCCAGGGTCAGGTCGGTCAGGATGTGGCTGGCGGAGACGATCTCGCGTACCGGCAGATCGGCCAGCGGTGCCAGCACGTGCGCGAAGAGCTGCAGCCGGGCGGGGCCGGTCCAGGCGCCCTTCACCGTGATGTCGGTGATCTCGGTGCGCACCAACTGCGCGACCTGGGGTGCCCCGTCGAAACCGGGGACCAGCTTCAGCATGTAGGTCGGCACACCGACCTGGGCCACGGCCTCCTCGACCGACAGCTCGTAGTGCTTGTAGCCCATCGTGGCGGTCGCCACCCGCAGTGTGCCGACGTCGAGGACACCGACCAGTGCTCCGTGGTCGACGTAAAGGGCCGGCGATCCGGCGGTCTTGGGATAGGCGCTGGCCTCGCGGCCGGATGTGATGGCCGGAAGGTTGTCCAGGTACATCGCGTGCAGGTACTCGCCCCGCTCGCCCTCGTAGCGGACCGGGATCGCCTGGCCGGACTCGGTGTACGGCCCGTACCCGCTGACGTCGCCCATGCGCATGATCTCGAAGCGCACCAGCGGCTCGTCGATCTCCAGCGGTTCGGGCACGACGGCGCGCAGTGCCGCGTGGTCGGTGCGGTAGACGATGTTGAGGTACTCGCGGTCGGTGAAGCGCGGCACGACCGGTGGGTAGGCCGGGTTGGCGAGCGGCGACGCGATGTGCCGGGGTACGTCGTGCTGATGCATCGTGTGTTCTCCCTCGGGTCCTACCGGCCCTGCCAGACCGGGGAGCGGCGCTCGGTGAAGGCGGTCATGCCCTCGCGTACGTCGGCGGAGGCGGCGAGCCGGGCCATCTGCCGCCCCTGGAGGGCGAACGCCTCGTCCTCGGGCGCGCCGTCGGCGGCGCGGGCGAGTTCCTTGACGGCGGCCAGTGCCAGCGGGGCGTTCTGCGCGATCCGCTCGGCCAGTTGCAGGGCGGTGGTGACGCTCTCCCCGGCCGGCACCACTCGGTTGGCGATGCCGAGCCGCCCGGCCCGTTCGCCGGTGACCGGTTCGCCGGTCAGCAGCATTTCCATCGCGAGGTGGTACGGGATGCGCTTGGGCAGCCGGATCACTCCGCCGCCCGCCGCGATCAGCCCGCGGCCGACCTCGGGGAGGCCGAACCGGGCATCGTCCGCGGCGACGATCAGATCGCATCCCAGGGCCAGTTCGAAGCCGCCTCCCATGGCCCAGCCCTCGACGGCGGCGATCAGCGGCTTGGTGGTGCGGGCCTGGGTCAGGCCGCCGAAGCCGCGCCCCGGGATCTCGGGCGATTCACCGGCCAGCGCGGCCTTGAGGTCCATTCCGGCGCTGAACGTGCCGCCTGCGCCGGTGAGCACGCCGACCCGCAGGCCGGGGTCGGCCTCCAGCTGGTCCAGGGCCGTGGACAGTCCGGCGGCGACGGCCGCGTTGACCGCGTTGCGCGCCTTCGGCCGGTCGATGGTGATGAGCAGTGAGGAACCGATGGTCTCGGTCCGCACCTCGGTGGTGCTGTGCATGGTGTACGTCCTTGCTTGACGGCGGGTCAGCGGCCGGCGCCGAGTTCCTGGAAGACCTCTTCGGTGTGCTGCCCGGGCAGTGGGGCGAGCCGGCGGACGGAACCCGGAGTGGCGGAGAACCGCACCGGGATGCCGACCGAGCGGATGGCCCCCTCGCTGGGGTGGTCCACCACGTCGAGCAGCCGGCCGCTGCGCACGTACGGGTCCTCGGCGGCCCGGTCGAGTTCGAGTACGGGCGCCATCGGGATGCTGTGCGCGGCGCAGACCCGCTCCCACTCCTCGGTGGTGAGGCTCGGCGAGCACTCCCCCACCAGCTCCATCAGGGCATCGACGTCGTCATCGGCGATGGAATCGCCGTTGACACGCCGGTCCGCGGCAAGATCGGCGCGGTCGGCGGCGTGGAAGAAGTCCCGGAAGTTCTGCGGGTTGTAGGGGATGACGCAGGCGAGACCGTCCTTGGTGGGTACCGCGCGGTGCCCCCTCTTCATCGACAGCGGGAACCCGGTGGGCCCCTCCGGCGGTTCGAAGACATGGCCCGCCAGGTGCTCGACGAGGTTGAACGCGATGAGCGTGTCGGTCATCGGGATCTCGACGTACTGGCCGACGCCGGTGCGGGCACGGTGGATCAGCGCGGCGAGCACCGAGTAGACGATGGTCAGCGCGCAGACCTTGTCGCCGATGATCGTCGGCAGGTACGCCGGGGTGCCCAGCGCCCGGTTGGCCACGTCCACCAGGCCGGAGGCGGCCTGCACGGTCTCGTCGTAGGCCGCGTTGCCGGCCCGGTCGGAGTCGCTGCGGAATCCCTGGGCGTGGGCGTAGACCAGGCCGGGGTTGCGGGCGGCGATGTCGGCGTGGCCGAGGCCGAGGCGAGCGAGTCCGCCGGCGCGCATGTTGGTGACCAGTACGTCGGCGCTGTCGATCAGTTCCAGGGCCCGTGCGCGGTCGGCGTCGTCCTTGAGGTTCAAGGTCACGCTGCGCTTGTTGCGGTTGACGTTGAGGTTGAGCGGGGTCATGCCGGGCGTGGTGCGGTACGGGCCCACCCGAACCGTGTCGGACGGGGACTCGATCTTGATGACGTCGGCGCCCAGGTCGCCCAGGATCTGCGCCGCGTAGGGCCCCATCACCACCGTTGACAGATCGATCACCCGCACGCCGTCCAGCGGACCTGTGGTGCCGGCGGCCGTGATGTCCATCATCACTCCTGTTCACGCAGTAATTTCATGGCGAATATTTCCACCGCCGACGTTATGCGTGAGCAGACCGAAAGGGAATGATCAACTGGCGAACAAGGGTATGACCACAGCGGTCACGCCGAGTTCGGGATTTTACTGAAAGGGTCTCCGGAAATCCGTCAGACGGTGATGACCTCGTTGAATATCCGGCGGGCCCGGGCGGCGACGTCATTCAGGTCCCCGTCGGCGCCCGCCCGATCGGAGCGGACCAACAGGCCGGTTTTCAGGGTGGGTTGGAAGTCCTCGACGGGCAGCACGGCCACGTTGTCCAACCGGTACAGATGCATGGGGCTCTCCGGCGAGAGCATGGTCATCGAAAAGGCGATACCGGAGGAGATCAGTTCCGAGCTTCCGGAATAGTCGGCGATATTGATGCGGATTCTCTTCTTCACGCCGAGCGAATGAAGACGGGCATCGATTTCCTCGAAATAGGCCGGGGTGGCGTCGTTCGGCGTGGCCACATATGACAGGTCGGCCAGCTCCTCAAGGGTGACGGACGCCCGCCCCTCGAACCGGTCCGCCGGCACCGCGGCACCCAGCACCTCGTGCATCACCTCGATGATCTCCAACGCCGGGTCGGAGACCGGCAGCCGGGCCAGCGCCATGGCCAGCCTGCCGTCGCGCACCGCGTCCGCGAGGTCCGCCGACGTGCCGGGCCAGCGCTTGAGTTCGCACACCTCCCGGCACGCGTCCTCCAGCAGCCGGACCCGCTCCCGCAGCAGCGGGTGCACACCGGCGGGCATCCCGATGAACAGCCGGTCCAGCCGCGGGCGCACCGCTTCGCTCAGCCGCCACGGTATCGAGTTGACCCGCTCCAGGACATCGCGCGCCATCGGCAGCAGCGCGGCGCCCGCCGGGGTCAGATCGACGCGGTGGGTGGTGCGCTCGAAGAGCTCATGACCGAGTTCGCGTTCGAGGTCCTTGATCCGCTGACTGAGCGGAGAAGCCGCCATGTGCAGTCTGCGCGCCGCCTGCGAGAAGTTGAGTTCCTCGGCCACGGCGACGAAGTAGCGCAGATGCAGCATGTCCACGCGGGTCACCCTATCCACGGCGGGAGCCCCCGGCCGCAGGAGCGCGGGTGACGGCGGTCGCTGTCGCGCGGCGAGGGCGTCCTGCCGGGCAAGGTGGTCGTCAAGCGCCCCCTTCGCGCACCTCCGACCGCCGGCCACCTCGCCGCCTGCGCCGGTCTCGCCCGGCGACACACGGCTCGGGCTCATCCATCCGCGGCCAACAGCCCTCCAGGAGAGGAAACAAGCAGGTCAAACCTCGGAGACTTCACGTCATCCCACAGCAGGTCGGTCACCCCGCCATGGTGAGGGCGGCGAAGCACCGGTGCCCGCTCGTCCACTGGTCGGTGACGCCGAGGGCAAGGTCCTCGGCGACCCGGTGGAGCGCTCGTCGTCCCACCCGCGCCCAGGGAAAGGGTGGACCGCTGCGGCCCTGGAGGTCCTCGAACCGGGCGGTGCAGAGCTCTTCGACGTCGTGGGGGTCGACTTCGACGACCATGCGCCCCGCCGGGGCGATGAGCCCGCGACAGCGGTGCAGCAGGCCGCGGGGGTCGCCTCCGATACCGATGTTGCCGTCGATGAGCAGAACCGTCTGCCATCCTCTCTCGGCCGGCAGCCGGTCGAAGACCGACCGGCAGAGTGCGAGGCCGCCCCGGGCGGTGGTCAGGGCGACCGCGCGAGGCGCGATGTCGACCCCGAGGGCGAAGACCCCCCGGCTCAGGAGTTCTCTGCACAACCGGCCGGGCCCGCAGCCGACATCGAGGACGGGGCCGACGCAGCGGTCCAGCACGGTCCGGTCGGCCACCGTGGGCTGCGCATGCCAGCGGTGCACCGGCATCCGGATCCGGCGCCCGTCGACCAGCCGCAGATACACCGGTTCACGGCCGGGTCGCAGGGCCAGCGCGTAGGGATCGTCGGCGGCGCTGTACAGCTCGTCTTCGTCGGTCGTCACGGTGTGGCGCCATGACCTGGGGCGGGCGGGCTCCCGTCGCCGCGGTCGACCCGCCGCGTGCCGCGAAGTCTGAGCGCGAAGGCCACCGCGGAGGCAGCGAAGAGCACGCCGGTGATCACCAGCCATCGGCCGAGGTAGACGTTGTCGGACAGCCCGGTGTCACCGGGGTAGGGGACCGCAAGACGGAAGACGAGGGGGAACCAGACCAGCAGGAGCACACCCGACAGGAAGGCGGGGACGCGCAGGTAGTTGATCCACGGCACCGTCGGTGCGTCGGCGGCGCGATGCCGCAGCACGGAAAGAGCCGACAGGTCGGCAAGCGAGTACAGGGGCAGCAGGATCAGGTCGTGGAGGATGGCCGCACCGATGAACCAGACCGCCACCTCCGGCGGCCGGACGGCGAACAGGCGCACCATGGCGTAGCCGGTGAGGGCGAACGAGGCGAGCAGGGCGAGAAGGTGCAGGGGGCCGGAGCCGTACCAGCGAACGAATCGTGCCATGGTCACGCCCTGAAGGTGAGTCGGTGGACCCACTTGGTGTTGTTCACGCCCGGGTTGGCCGGGACGATGATGCGCGCCGGGTATCCGTGGTCGAGTGAGAGGTCCGTGCCGTTGACGCGGAGGGCGAGCAGCGCTCGGGGGTCGTGGATCTGATTGCCCCGCAGCACCACCCTGGTGAAGGGGCCGGGAGGTTGGGTGGACTGGACCAGAACGCTTCGGGCGTGGGGCAGTCCGGCCATGGTGGCGAGGTCGGCCAGCCGTAGGCCGCTCCAGTGCTGGTCGTCGGTGGACCATCCCTCCACGCAGGCGATCGGCAGTGCGGCGGCGTGCTGTGGCATCGCCAGGAGCTGCTCGCGGGTGAGGACCAGTGGCGCCCCGCGTCCGTGCACCTCCAGCCGCCAGTCGGGGCCGACGAGCGCGGGGGTGACGCCGACGGCCGCCGCCGTCTTGTTGATCTGGAAGGCGTTCGGGCCACTGCCCGGATCGCGGTTGTGCGGTGCGAGGAGCGCGGTGCCTCGCAGCCAACCGCCGATGCTCTGCCCGGCGGTCACCACGAGGAGGAGCAGCGAGCCCGCTCCCACCATGCCCACCGCGCCGCGGCGGGTCATCGTCGGCGGGGCGGGCGCAGCGGCCACCAGGCCGTCCGGGTCGGGTGGTTCGGGCACGGTGTGGGCGAGGTCGGTGCGCAGTTCGGTGCCCAGGCTGCGAGAGCGCAGGGCCCGTGTCATGCGGCCGAGTCTGAGGCACACGTGGACGACGAAGGCGGCGATGAACACCCAGGCGCCGTAGAAGTGCAGGCGGTAGAACGAGCCCGGGAAGACGTAGTAGAGCTGGATGTTGAAGATGCCGGTGACGAATTCGAAGATGACCCCGCCGACCAGCATCAGCAAGGACAACCGCTCCAACCCGTGGGCGACGGAGCGCACCGGCAGCCACTCGAAGAGCTTAGGGATCACCGACCACAACTTGGCCAGCAGTACCGGAACCAGGACCACACCCGACGTCACGTGCACGCCCTGGTTCAGCCGGTACAGCCAGGACGGGTGCGTGGGCCAGCTGAACAGGTAGAAGCCCAGCACACCCTTGTCGGGTGTCTCGTCGTTGAGGGGGCTCAGCCCGGGGTTGTACGAGGCGTAGGACAGCAGTCCGGTGACGAACAGCAGCGGAATGCCGATCAGCAACACGGAACCGAACACCGAGGTCAGCCAGGGGCCGCGGATCGGACTACGCCAGAATCCGGGCCGGAACGGACCCGGGGGCGGGGGCATCCGCCCGATGCGCTGCGCCGCCGCACGGGTCCGAGCACCGCCCGCCGCCGCGGCAGCGGCCACGGCACCGCGCACGCGCTTCAGTCGCTCCGAGGCCGGCTTCTCGTCCGATCTCCGGCGTCGCGACCCGCTGGAGGGGGCGGAACCCGATGGCTGTCCGCCACCCGCCATCGGCCCTCCAGTCTTCGAGTGGTGCTCGCAAGTACGGCCACATGCCGCGATGCATGCCGGACAAACAGGACACGTACAAGCTGACACAGGTCAGGTGGACTGTCCGGACCTGAGGTGCAACAGGGTGTCCATCGCCAGCCGAACGGCCGAACCACCGCCTCCGCTGTCATGCGGTGTCGTCGGGGCAGAACACCGGAACGCGCTGGATGAGGTTGTTGGCGAAGCCGCCTCGGTTCCAGGCTTGTTCCAGTGGCTGGGTGTTCCCCGCCCCGTCGTGGGCCCGGGCGCCGAGGACATGGTCGCCGGGGACGGCGAACCACCTGAAGGACCACCGGCGCCAGGCCCAGTGGTGGCCGTGATCCGGTTCGAGCGCGGCCGGCTGCCAGGTCGCGCCGCCGTCCGTACTGACGTCCACCGACGTCACCGGGGCAGCTCCCGACCACGCCCGCCCTTCGAGGAGGACCGGGCCCGGCGCGACCACCCGCGTGCGGGACATGAAGTCGGGGAAGCCGGGCGGAATCACCAGCGCCCGGGGAGCGATACGCGTGACCGGCTCTCCCGCCTCGTCCGGGTCCCGCTTGATCCGGTAGGCGACGGACTGCTGGAAGCCGGTGAAGGGGGTGTCGATGACGGTGATGCCACGCAGCCACTTCACCTGGGTCATCCCGTACCAGCCGGGCACCACCAGGCGCAGTGGCCTGCCGTGCTGGGGCGGCAGGGGTGCGCCGTCCATGGCGTAGGCGACGAGCACCTCGGGCTCGTCGCCCAGGGCGACGCCGACGGGAAGACTGCGCTGGTAGTCCTGCTCGACGCCGCGCTCCACACCGTGATCGGCGCCGGTGAACACGACGTCGACCGCGTCGGACGCGACACCGGCCTCCTCCAGCAGCAGGCGCAGGGGCACCCCTGTCCACTCCGCCGTGCCCACCGCTTCGAGCAGCCACGGCTGGCTCACCGGCCTCGGCACCAGCAGGGCCCTGCCGTTGCCGGCGCACTCCAGGGTCACCCGCGTGGTGAGCGGAGGGTAGGTGCGCAGGTCGGCGGTCGAGAGTGTCAGCGCGTGCCGCACGCTTCCGCCCACTGTCAGCTGCCAGGTGGCTTCGTCCGGCACGTGGGGGATGTCGTAGTGCGTGAGGACGTAGTGCAGGCCCGGCGGGGTCACGTCGTAGCGCATGGCTTCCAACGGCAGACCGTGATTCCGGGCGGCCAGTGCCAGTTCGTCCTGCCCCAGGCCCTCACCTGCCGCGGCCAGGCGGCCGGGAGTGCTCACGTCGGTGAGTCGACGCCCCATGCTCCGATTATTCGCTTCCGCCACTGATCGCGCATCGGCAGTGGGACACCTGGCCCGGCCTGGCGCGCGGCGTTCGGTGTGACCGGTCGCCCGGTGCGCGACTGGGTCGAGGTGGCGGGCCAAGCCGTCTCAGAGGCCCGAGTGCCCGGCGCCGCAGAGGCCCAGGGGCCTCGCAGGAGCCCAGGCGCTCGGCGCCGCAAAGGACCAGGCACGTCGCAGAAGCCCAGGCGCTCGGCACCGCAAAGGCCCAGGCCCGTCGCAGAAGCCCAGGCACTCGGCACCACAAAGGCCCAGGCGCATCGCAGAAGCCCAGGCACTCGGCACCACAAAGGCCCAGGCGCATCGCAGAAGCCCAGGCGCTCGGCGCCGCAAAGGACCAGGCGCATCGCAGAAGCCCAGGCCCGTCGCAGAAGCCCAGGCACTCGGCACCACAAAGGCCCAGGCGCGTCGCAGAGGCCCAGGTGATCGGCTGGCCGAGCGACGAGCGCCGCGCCTTCGCAGTGAGTCTGCCGCCAAAGCGGGATCCCGTCGCGGCGCGAACCCTGCCGGCCGGCCGAAGCCCCATCGCCGCATCGGGCTCGAGAGCCTGACACGAGGGCACCGCGTCGGCAGGCTGCCGAGTGACTCACGCCGGGCGATCACGGTGGCCGCCCGGCCTCCACCACGGGCCGCCCCGACCAGCGGCCGATGAATGGCCCGGAAGGGCAGGGCATGCCTACGTTCGTCCCATGGGAATCGACAGCGCGACCGAGTCGCGGAACACGGCAGCCGTGGAGGACGTGGCGCATCTGTTGGTGCGCTGTCTGCGGGCCGAGGGCGTGGAGTACGTCTTCGGGATCCCGGGCGAGGAGAACATCCGGTTCGTCGACGCGCTGGACGGCTCCGGGATCCGCTATGTCCTGGTGCGTCACGAGCAGGCGGCCTCGTTCATGGCGGAGGTCTACGGACGGCTGACCGGCCGGGCCGGGGTGTGCTCGGCGACGCTGGGGCCCGGCGCGATCAATCTGCTGCTCGGCACCGCGGACGCGACGACCAACAGCGCGCCGATGGTGGCCCTGGCCGCCCAGGGCTCCCTGCGCCGCACCCACAAGGAGTCGCACCAGGTCATCGACCTGGTGTCCATGTTCGCTCCCGTCACCCAGTGGTCGGCGCGCGTCGAGTGTCCGGACGCGGTGCCGGAGATGACGCGCAAGGCGTTCAAGACCGCGCAGAGCGAGCGCCCCGGCGCGGTGTTCCTGGCGGTGCCGGAGGACATCGAAGCCGCACGCCCCGCCGAGCCACTCGGACCGCTGCAGATCGACATGGTGCACGCGGACGCGCCGTCCTCCTCCCAGATCGCCCGGGCCGCCGAGGTACTCTCCGCCGCCCGGCATCCCGTCGTGCTGGCGGGCCACGGCGCCGCCAGGGCCGGGGCCTCGGCCGCCCTCGTACGCTTCGCCGAACGGCTGAACATCCCGGTCGCGACCACATTCCACGGCAAGGGCGTCTTCCCCGACGACCACCCCAACGCCCTCGGTGCGGTCGGGTTCATGCGTCACGACTACGGCAACTTCGGTTTTGACGCAGCCGACGTGCTGGTCTGCGTGGGCTACGAGATCCAGGAGTTCGACCCAGTCAAGATCAACCCGAACAGCGACAAGCGGATCCTTCACGTGCACCGTTTCCCCGCCGAGGTGGACGCCCACTACCCGGTCGCGGTGGGCGTCGCGGGCGACCTGTCGCAGGCGCTGGACGCCCTTTCGGCAGCGCTGCCCGACGGGCTCACCTTCGCATCGTCGAGCAGCGAGAAGATCCGTACGCTGCTCGACGAGGAACTCCAGTACGGACGCGACAGCGACGCCTTTCCCCTGGTGCCTCAGCGCGTGGTGACCGACGTCCGCACCGCACTGGACCGTCACGACATCGTGCTCGCCGACACCGGCGCGGGAAAGATGTGGATGTCCCGCCTCTACCCGGCCTACGAACCGGACACCTGTCTGGTCTCCAACGGCCTGTCCACCATGGGGTTCGCGCTGCCCGGCGCCATCGCCGCCAAGCTCGCCCGGCCGGACCGGCGCGTCCTGGCGATGATGGGCGACGGCTCGTTCCTGATGAACTCCCAGGAACTGGAGACGGCCGTCCGTGAACGCGTCCCGCTGACGGTGCTCGTCCTGGTGGACGAGGAGTACGGTCTGATCACGTGGAAGATGGAACTGGAACTCGGCCGCCACAGCCACACCCGGTTCACCAACCCGGACCTGGTCGCCTACGCCGAGAGCTTCGGCGCCCGCGGCTACGCGATCGAGACCGCCGACCAACTGCTGCCCGTCCTGCGCCGTGCCCTCGACGACGACGCGGTCTCCGTGATCGCCTGCCCCGTCGACTACTCCGAGAACCTGCGCCTGACCGACAGGCTGGGCAATCTCAGCGGGCCGTTCTGACGCGTTGTCACGCCGGCGCCTGCCCCTGACAGCAGCCGGAGGAGAGGCTTTGCACGCGGTAGACGGCTCACGGCACCGGCGCTGTCGCGGGGTACGGAGGAGGGCCGATCTCGAAGGAGGTGGCGCGCGTGGCTCCGTGGATTCCGAAGACGATGCGGGCATGGGTGGCCCCCGCCGGCCGTCCGGGAAGGATCGAGGGCGCCGAGTTGCCCGTCCCGGCGCCGGCCCCGGACGAACTGCTGGTCCGGGTGCACGCCTGCGGGGTGTGCCGGACCGACCTCCACGTACGCGACGGCGACCTGGCGCCCCATCTGGAGCAGGTCGTGCCGGGCCACGAGGCCGTCGGCGAGGTCGTCGCGGTCGGCCCTCGGGTCACCGCGCCCTCGGTCGGCGCCAGGGTCGGCATCCCCTGGCTGCGCAACACCTGCGGAACATGCCGCCACTGCGCCCGGGGCCAGGAGAACCTGTGCCCCTCCTCCGCCTACACCGGCTGGGACGCCCACGGCGGCTACGCCCAGTACGCGGTCGTGCCCGCGGGCTACGCCTACCGGCTGCCCGCCGGATACACGGCCGAGGAACTGGCCCCGCTGCTGTGCGCCGGCATCATCGGCTACCGGGCCCTGCGCCGCGCCGAGCTGCCCGACGGCGGACGTCTCGGCATCTACGGGTTCGGCGCGTCCGCCCACCTCACCGCGCAGCTCGCGATCGCGCGGGGCGCCGTCGTCCACGTCCTCACCCGCTCGCCCACCGCCCAGGCGCTCGCCCTGGAACTCGGGGCCGCCTCCGCGGGCGATGCGCAGGCCGGACCACCCGAACCACTCGACGCGGCGATCCTCTTCGCCCCCGTCGGCAGCCTGGTACCGCTCGCTCTGGAAGCGCTGGAGCGCGGCGGCACGCTGTCCATCGCCGGCATCCACCTGTCCGACATCCCCTCCCTCGACTACGACCGGCACCTCTTCCGCGAACGGACCCTCCGCAGCGTCACCGCCAACACCCGGCAGGACGGCCGCGAGTTCCTTGCCGCAGCGGCGGCGCACCGGCTGAGACCGACACTGACCGTGTACGACCTGGCGCGTGCCGACAGGGCCTTGGACGACCTTGCCGGCGGCCGGATCAACGGAGCCGCAGTCCTGCGCATCGACCCGCAACAGGGTGGAGGAACGGACATCTGAGCACGGGGAGGACGCATGCCGGGGCGGTCGGCGCGCCGGTCAGATCTCCATCACGGCATCGCAGTCGGGGCAGACCGCGGAGGCGTGCTCCTCGGGATACCACGGCGTCCCAGGGTTCTCGGAGGGCTTCCGGCCGGTCCTCTCCATGGCGAAGGTGTCCTTGCCGCAGAGGGTCCGCGGTCCGGTCGCGGTGGGCGATCCCGGGGCGGTGGGCGCCGCGTGCACGCGGCGGACGGGCCGTACTTCACCGGGCTCACCGCGCGATATGCGCGTGGCCGCAACCCTGTCGACCTCGTAAACGACGACGATCTCGCCCATACCTCCACGATAGACGTCCGTACGCCCGGGCGACCGCGGCAGCCGGCGTCCGGCTACCGGGGCCCGTCTGCCGATTCGAGCCGGACCACCTCGAACTCCACCCGGACGTCGTCGGCCAGCCGCAGCGCGCCCAGGAACGCGGTGTACGGCTTGATTCCCCAGGTGGACTGCGTGACGGTCGCCCAGCCGCGCAGCGGCCCGTCCCCGTTCCCCTTCCCGTGGACCGTCACCGGGTGGGTCCGGCCCTTGACCGTGAGGTCCCCGGTGATCTCGAAGGACTGCGGCGTTCCCGTGATGCGGGTGGAACGGAAGGTGATCGTGGGGTGCTCCGCGGTGTGCAGCAGAGCCCTGTCCGCCAGGGTCCGTTCGATCTCGGCCCGGTCGGCATCGGTGAGCGCCTTCAGCCCACCCGTCGCCTCGCGGACCTTCAACGAGCCCGTCTCGACCGTCACCCGCACCGACGACCGGTCCGGGTCGCCGACGGCCACCACCGCCTCCCCGGACCATCGCAGGGCCTCGATCGTGAGGTCGTGCCCCGCCTTGCGGCCCAGCCCGGCACGGCCTGTCTTGATCTGGAGGCGGCCGGTCGGGGGCCCGAGCCGATACGTTCCGTCTGTCAGTGCCACGGCGCCGAGGGTAGGGGACGCGTGCGGCCCGGCCGTCGAGGCTGCCTGGTCGGCGTGTCCGCGTTGCGGCCCCGCCCGGTGCCCCTGCCGCACCGGTCACGCGGGTGAGGCACGGGTGGCCGCGGGTGGCTACGACTGGGGGATGCCGAGTTCACGGCCCCGGTAGAAGGCTTCCCGCTCCTCGACGACATACGGGGCCATGTGGGCACGGCGCTCGGCCTCCGACTCGGAGGCCCGATAGGTGTCGCATGTCGTCCTGGAGTCCCAGAACGACACCCCGGTGATCTCCTGCCCGTCCTCGGACCAGTACGCGAAGGCCCGGCGCAGCCCCGGCGGCTGGGCGGCGGGGCGCCATGCCCTCTCGAACTCCGCCAAGGTGCCCGGCCGCAGACGGCGCGTGGTTGTCCAGACGAAGTGCTCCTGCATCACGGCCTCCTCAACAACGCCGTTCCCGCCTGCCTCTGCTTCTCGGACCACGGTAGGCGCGATGCACCGGTTCCGCCTGCGTGGCGATCGGGGCGCTGCCGGGGAGCCCTGGCCCGTTTCCGGCCCGCATCGGACTGGTGTCGTCTGCCGTTTCCGGTCGTCGGGGCCGGTGGCGGACCATGGAAGGGGGCGGAGGGCGGTTCGCCGGTTCGGGTGGCCGCGGCGTGTCCGGTCGGCGGTGATGGCGATGAAGGGTTCGGTCCGCGTCGGGAGTGTGCGGGGGGTGGCGGTGTGGGCGCACTGGAGTGTGCCGTTGATCATGCTGTTCTTCGCGTACGGTCTGGCCCACCGGACACTGCCCGGGTACGCGCCGGGCCTGGCGCCGGTGGTGTACGCGGTCGCCGGAGTCGTCGGCGCCCTGCTGTTGCTGGTGAGCTTGGTGGTGCATGAGGCGGCACATGCGCTGACGGCTCGCAGGGCCGGGATACCCGTGCGGGACGTGACGCTGTGGGCGCTCGGCGGACTGACCCGGATGGACCGGCCGACGACGGCACGGACGGCGTTCGCGGTCGCCGTCAGCGGGCCGCTCGCCAGCCTGCTGCTCGGGGGTGTCGGACTGGGCGCGGCGGCCGGGGCGGAGGCGGCGCTGGGCCGGCAGATTCCGGTCGCCGTACTGGGCTGGCTCGGTGGTATGAACCTGCTCCTGGGCGTCTTCAACCTGCTGCCCGCCACGCCGCTGGACGGGGGCCGGGTGCTCCAGGCGGTGCTGTGGTGGCGTACGGGGGACCGCGAACGGGCCCAGCGGGCAGCCGGGCGCAGCGGTCAGGTGCTGGGCGTCGCTCTCGGCGCCGTAGGCTGGCTGGCGTTCGTGAGGGGGGTGCCGGGCGGCTTGTGGCTGACGGTCATCGGCCTGTTCGTGGCGGGCGCCGCGGCGGCCGAACGACGGTGGGCCGAGCTGTCCATGAACCTGCGCGGCGTGCGGGTGGCGGAGGCGATGACCACTCCGGTGGTCGCCGGTCCCGACTGGATGACCGTGGACCGCTTCCTGACCGAGGTGGCCGCCGGTGCCGGGCATTCGGTCCTGCCGGTGCTGGACTTCGACGGCCGCCCCAGCGGTGTCGTACGGCTGCGCCGGCTGGCCGCCGTACCCTCCGGGCAGCGGGATGCGCTGCGGGTACGGGACCTGGCCACCCCGCTGTCGCAGTGCACGCTCGCCGCGTCCGACGAGTTGCTGAACTCCGTTCTGGAGCGTCTCGGCACAGGGGGCGGCCTGCCCATCCTGGTCATGGACGGCGGCCACCTCGACGGCATCGTCACCGCGCACGACATCGACCGGTCCCGCCGTGCCCCACGGCGTCCGTTAGCTCCCGGCCGCCCCGGCCGACACCGGGACGGCGTCCGGCCCCTCCGCCTTCCACGCACTGCCTCCAGCGGGGAGGCTGATCCGGAGACCCCCACTCACGCACCACACCGGCGTCCTCGACCGCACCCCCGCATCGCCGTCGAGCTCGCCGAACAGCGGCTCACCCGCGCCGAGTCGGTCCTGTACCACGGCACCGAACGCGACGGCGGCGGAGTCCGCCGAGTCGCCCGAGGAGCCGCGTGGGCACCGCCTGCGGGGATCGCGATCCGGTATCAGGCCTTGCTCCGGACCTCTCCGACGGCGGGGGCCCATGAGGCGATGGTGCGCGATGCGGTCGCGACGGCCAGCATGAGCAGCACCAGCAGGCCCAGCGCCCTCGGCAGGCCCAGCGCGTGGGACAGCAGCCCGATGATCGGGGGCCCGGTGAGCAGACCGGCGTAGCCCAGCGTCGCGACGGCGGCGACCGCACTGCCCGTGCTCTCGGGGAACAGGTTTCCCACCGCCTTGAACATCTGGGGCATCACGCAGGCGAGGCCCGCCCCGAAGGCACCGAAACCCACGAGTGCCGCCGTGCCCCGTCCACTGAGCAGGCCGGCGGACAGCCCCACGCTCGCCAGCAGCGCGGAGCAGGTGACCAGGCGCATGGCGCCGAGCGAGGCCGCCAGGAAGTCCGCGACGAGCCGGCCGGCCGCCATGGTGATGGAGAAGACCATGAAGCCGGCCGGGGCGAGCGCGGCGGGCAGCGACACGTCCTCTCTCAGATAGACCCCGCTCCAGTCGGCGATGGCCCCCTCGGCGAGCAGGCACGCGAAGCAGCACGCGCCGAGCAGGAGGATGCGGCGGTCGAGCCCTCCCGTACGTCGCCCCGCCGCCGGTGGCGAAGGGGAGGACGGCGAGGTGACGGTGAGTTGCCCTCCGCGACCGCAGACCCATGCGCCTGCGGCCAGCGAGGCGGCCAGTACGGGGAAGGACAGGGCCGGTCCGATGCCGAGGCGCACGGCCAGGCCGCCCAGCGCGGATCCGAGGAGGCCGCCGATGCTGTAGACGGCGTGGAAGGAGGTAATGATCTGCCGTCCGTAGGCCCGGTCCACCGCGACGGCCTGAGCGTTCATCGACACGTTGTACGCGCCTCCCGCGATGCCGAAGAGCAGCAGTGAGGCCATGAGGACGACCAGGTTCGGCGCCAGGCCCGGCCCGACGAGACCGAACGCCACGCCGAGCGAAGCCCATCTGCTGATGGTGTCCGCGCCCAGCCGGTCGACGACGCGCCCGACCGACGCGAGCCCCGCCACCGTGCCCATCGCGGCGACCAGCAGGGCGGCCCCCAGGAGCCCGTCGCTGAGTTCCAGCCGTGCCTTGATGTCGGGGATGCGGGCCACCCAGGAGGAGAAGGCGACGCCGTTGACGAAGAAGTAGCCCGCGACCGACCGGCGTGCGCGGCTGAGGTGCTTGGCGGGTGACGATGGCTGCGGTGTCATGAGGAGGCGGGCTGGCTACCGGACGCCGACCTGGTCGATCGTGCTCAGTATCTCCTGGGCCACACCGTGCTGGCCCTCCCTCTCCATGGTGACTGCCAGACGCCGTAGAAAGGCGCTCTTCAGGGCGTTCACCTCGTCGGGCCGGATGGTCTGCCGCTGAAGGGATATGGAGATCGCTTCGAGGAATCCGTCGGTGTCGACCTCGGCCTTGCGCCGGTAGTAGTCCGCGCCGATGCGGCTGCGGTCGGACGATCCCGCCACGCCCTGCGGCACACGGTACAGACAGGGAATGGACGGCAGGTAGGCAACCGACGTGCCTCCTGCGGACATCCGGAACCAGGCATGCGCGTCCTCGGAGGCGCGCACGTGCGGGAAAGCGTGGCTGAGGGCCAGTTCGGTGCGCACCGAGACCGTCGACGTCAGCGTGGTGTAACCCGTGTCGACGCCCATGCGGATCCACGCGTCCGGCCCCTCGACCGGGTCCTCCCGGTGCGACTCGATGATTTCCAGCAGCGACGGCGTGAGGCGGGCGGGCGGGACGGAGGCGCCGAGTTCGTCGATGACGGAGAACGTCGAATACACGAAATCCACATCGGCGCGCTCGTCGAAGGTTCGGCGGGTCACCTCCAGTCGCCGAGGATGAGCGATGTCATCGGCGTCCTGGAACAGAACGAAAGGCGAACCGTGTTCCCAGGCCCACTGGACGCCCACATTGCGGCAGAATCCCTGACCGCGGTTCACATTCTGCTGCAGGACGACCGTGCGGTCCGGGTGGAGGTCCTGTAACGCCCGCAGCCGTTCCCGGTCCTCCGTTCGCGGCGAGGCGTCGTCGATGATGACAAGTTGCCAGTCCTGGTCGGTCTGCCGGTGCAGGCTCTGCAGAGTCTGCGTCAGGTACGTGTCCGCACCGGCCGCGTCTGCGTAGTGCGGCATGACGAATGTCGCAGTTGTCGGAGAAGCCATTCCCTCTGCCTCATCTTTCGCCGAAAGTCCGGTACTGCACGGTGCAGATCCTGGATGTCCTACCGTCCGCCGCACGCGGTGGTCACAGGGCCCAAGGCATCGGCTCCAGGTCGTCGAACTTCGAACTGATCACCGTGCGGCCACCGTCGGACGGATGGCCGATCGCCAGGACGATCTCCAGGACGTGAAGGGCGTGCCTGGCCGAGAGCAGCGGAGTCGCCCCGTCATCGAGGAGAGCGGCGCCCACGTCGGCGACACCGCGCGCGAAGTCCATGTCGTGGGTGTCGTGATACCGGAACCGGTAGTCGGCGGGCCGTACGAGAGGGACCACTTGGGGCTCGGTCAGGTAATGGTGCGCCGAGTCGCCGTCCGCGACCCGCTTGCGCAGGGCCACTTCGGCACCGTAGTCCCAGCATTCCGAGGTGGACAGCACACCCCCGTCACCGACGATCTGCAGGGTGTGGTTCTCGGGGGCCACCGTGCTGCACGTGAGACGGGCCACGACACCCGAGTGAAAGGTGATGCAGGCGGATGTGAAATCGGCCGCCCAGGCGTGCGGCCGTTGGTCCTCCAGCTTTTCCGGTTGCAGGAGAGCGGCGAAGGACACGACCTCCGCCGCCGGGCCGAAGAACGCGGTCAGCCAGGTCAGGTAGTACCCGGCGTGTTCGAGCGTGGGGCCGACCCGGAACTCGTCGGCGTACGGCCAGGGGGCACCTGACGGGCTGATCCAGTTCTTGTAGGGCATCTGGTGGACGGCCCCGTCATCGAGCTCCGCGTACACCAGGCGCGGTCGGCCGATGGCATCCTGTCGCAGGGCCCGCCACAGCGTCTGGGCCGTCTCCCCGAGCAGGGAACACGGCGCGGAGGAGAGGATGAGGCCACGCTCTTCGGCCAGTTCCACCAGTTCCTTGGCCTGCTCCCACTCCTGTGCGAAAGGCTTCTCCGAATAGACGTGCTTGCCCGCCTCCAGAGCGCGGCGGGACACGTCGTAGTGGCTGTGCGGATTGGTGAGATTGACGACGATGTCGACGGACTCGTCGCTGAGCAGTTCCCCTAAGGACGCGTAGGACGGCACACCGTGGTGCGCCGAGAACTTCCTCGCTCGTTCGGCATCGATGTCATGGACACCTATGAGCCGAATGTCTGGGTAATTGGGAAGGGTGGCCATGTAGAAATCGGCCACGTATCCGCAGCCCACGAGCGCGATACCGACGGTGCGAGTCAACGTACTCCCCCATGACGCCTGCCGGGATGATTCCTCCCGGCCGTGCAGAACGAAAGACAATCCAACTGTGCGCGAGAAGTCTCGCCAATGAAGATCATGCAACCGTGCATGACTCGTTCCGGTCAACGCCGGTATCCGGTGGAAAGGTACTTGTCAGCCCCGGGAAAACACCCCCCAATCACCCGTTTCGGGACCGTTCACTCCGGGGGGTGGGGCGACGGGGGGAGCCGGGGGCCTGCCCGTCGTCGGCCGGTGGCACCAGGCGCGTTGGGATTCCGTGGCGCGTCACGAAAGGGCGGTCGCCGCCCGGCAGCACGGCTGCCGAGAGTTGGCGTGAAGTTGCCGTCCGCTTTGCCGGGTCTTGCCGAGAAGTTGCCTGTAGTCGACCGGCACTTTCCGGGTGCTCCGCCGACCGGTTGCGCGCCCGGAAACCAGTCACCTCGCCGCAGCGGGTTCGTCGAGTATGGCGGCGGTGGCCGTGGCGCATTCGGCCGGCTCCCGCTTCGGCCATGTCCGGCATGGCGTCGAGACTGCGCACGCCTCCGGCGGCTTTGGCACCCATGGTGGGCGGCACGTGAGAGCGAATCAGCCGGACGTCCGTCAGGGGCGCTCCCTTCGGGGCGAAACCCGTAGACGTCTTCACCCCGTAGACGTCTTCACCAAGTGCGCGCCGGCCGGTTCCGCCGGGGCGCAGCCCCGGATCTTCTCCCGGTCCGTCAGACGGGAGTTCTCCAGGACGACTTTGACGAGTCCTCCCCGAGCGGCCTCGACGCGGCCTCGATGTCGGCGGCCACGTATGCGTCGTCCCCCGCCCGGAGCCGGCCGACGTCGATGACCATGTCGAATTCCGCGGCCCCGTCCGCCAGCGCTCTGCCCGTCTCCGCGGCCTCGACCGAGGTGGCGGACCGACCGCACAGGAAGCCGGTCACCGTCCCCACGGCAACCCCGCTCCCGCTCAGCTCCGTCGCCGCCGACGCGACGTCGGCGGGTCTGACGCAGACGGACGCCACCGCGTAACGGCCTGCTCCGCGACACCGAGGCCGCCCGTACCCGGGAGGGAGGCTCTCGTGCGGCCGTCCGTCATGGTGGCTGCCTCCGTGGGTGGTGGGGTGTCAGCGGGAGGCCCGCTGGGCCTCGATCACCTGCTGGACGGCCGGGTTGTCCCCGACACGCCGCTGGGACCGAGCCGCGAAGTCCGGGAACTGGACGGCCACGGCACAGCGCAGCCGCAGCTCGAGCGGCGCGACATTGATCTCGCCCCGGTTCTCCTCGACCGCGCGAACGACGGCGGCGGCCACCTCGTCCGGGGAGACCGTGCGCACGCCGCTCGGCACCTCTGCGCCGGTCGCGGCGAACATGCCCGCCTCGCGCACGAAGCCGGGCTGCACGAGGGAGACGCCGACGCCGCTGCCGTGGAGGTCCACGCGCAGGCTGTGGGCGAAGCCGCGCAGGCCGAACTTGGATGCCGTGTAGAGGGAGGAGTACGGGGTCGCGGCCTTGCCGGACATGGAGCCGACGAAGGCGAGATGGCCGCGGCGCCGCGCGACCATGCGGGGGGCGAGCAGCCGGGACAGCAGCACGGGCGAGGTCAGGTTCACGGTGAGGGCGCGCTCGATCTGCGCGGGCGTGTAGTCGAGGAGGTCGCCGCTGGCGGGCAGGGCCGCGTTGGCCACCAGCACGTCGACGTCAGGGCACTGCTCGGCGAGCCGGGCCACGGCGCCGGGGTCCGAGAGGTCCGCGACCACCGGCCGGGCACCGACCTCCGCGGCCAGGATCTCGAGTGTCTCGGGCTGCCGCCCGGTCACCACCAGCGTGGCGTCCGAGCGGGCCAGCCGGCGCGCCAGGGCACGTCCGATACCCCCCGTCGCGCCGGTGAGCAGAACTGTCGCTCCAGCGATACGCATGGACGCGGCCTCCTTGGTCCGGGTTTCCGACGAACCTTGCCAACAAGGCAACGCTACCCATTGCGAGTTGGCAAATCAATTGCCAGAATGATGGCAAGTATCGACGGCAACGACCCTCGGAAAGGTGGTACCCGTGGAGCAGCGGGAAATCGGCAGGCTGGGGCGGAGCGTCTCGACGGTCGGGCTCGGCACCTGGCAACTGGGCGCCGACTGGGGCGCGGTGGACGAGGACGAGGCCCTGGCCGTCCTCGGTGCCGCCGTGGACTCGGGCGTGACGTTCCTCGACACGGCGGACGTCTACGGCGACGGCCGCAGCGAACGGCTCATCGGCTCGTTCCTGCGGCAGTTGGGCCCCGCGCGCGCCGCCGGCATCCTCGTGGCGACGAAGATGGGGCGGCGTGCCGCCCAGCACCCGTCCGAGTTCACTCTGGACAACTTCCGTAGGTGGACCGACCGTTCACGGGCCAACCTGGGCGTGGAAACCCTCGACCTGGTCCAGCTGCACTGCCCGCCCACACCCGTGTTCTCCGCGCAGGAGGTGTACGACGCCCTGGACGTGCTGGTCGACGAAGGGCGTGTGGCCGCGTACGGGGTGAGCGTGGAGACCTGCGAGGAGGCGCTCACCGCCATCGCCCGGCCCCATGTGGCCAGCGTGCAGATCATCCTCAACGCCTTCCGGCGCAAACCCCTCGAGCGTGTCCTGCCGGCGGCCCGCGCGGCCGGCGTGGGCATCATCGCCCGAGTCCCGCTGGCCTCGGGGTTGCTGTCCGGGCGGTACCGTCGTGACACGGTCTTCGCGGCCGACGACCACCGCACCTACAACCGCCGCGGCGAGTCGTTCGACGTCGGCGAGACGTTCTCGGGCGTGGAGTACGAGGTGGGCGTCGAGGCGGCCGCAGAGTTCGCCGCTCTGGTGCCCGACGGCATGACCCCGGCACAGGCCGCGCTGCGCTGGGTCGTTCAGCAACCGGGAGTCAGCTCGGTGATCCCCGGCGCGCGCACGCCGCGACAGGCCCGCGCCAACTCGGAGGCGGCACGGCTGCCCGAGCTGCCCGAGCCGACCTTGAAGGCGATCGAGGACTTGTACGACCGCCGGATCAGGACTCTGGTGCACGACCGCTGGTGACGGCGCCCTCGCACGGCTGTGGCCCACGGTGTGTCACCGTGGGCCACAGCCGTGCGGAGGACGTCACACGGCACCGAGGAGCTCGTCCGTGAAGTCGTTGCGGAACTTGCCGGCAGGGTCGTACGCGCGGGTCAGTCGCCCGAAGGCACCCGCCTGTTCGTACAGCGCGGCCAGGTCCCGCGGGGCGAGTGCGGTCAGCTTGCCCCAGTGCGGCCGGGCACCGAGCGGCATCAGCGCCTCCTCGACCGCGGCGATCAGCGACCGGACGCGGTCCGGGTCCTTGACCCAGGTGAAGTGGAAGGTGACGGAGTCCCTGCCGTGGGCCGGACTCAGCCACAGGTCGTCCGCGCGCACCGTGCGCACCTCCGCGATGTGCAGGGCCGGTGCGAGGCGCTGTCCCAGGTCTCGCAGCGCGCCGATCGCGGCGGGGGCCGCGGCGCGGGGCAGGTAGTACTCGGACTGCAGCTCCTCGCCCGCTCCCGGGGTCAGCTCGGGCCTGAAGTGCGGCAGGCGCTCGCACCAGGGGCCCGGCACGTCGAGCTGCTGCGTGCTGAACTCCGGCGGCATGCCGGGTACCGGGTTCATCGGCCGCTCGGCAGGGCGGCCGCCGCTCCAGCCGTTGCCCGGCCGGTCCGTTCTGCGCTTGAGCCAGACGTCGGCCTCGTCATGGCCCCAGTCGGTGAACACGCTGACGCTGCAGGCCGCGCCGGACACCGCGTCGAAGTCCGCCGCCACCTCGTCGAGCGGCACCGCGACACGCACGCGCTGCGCCATCTCGTAGCTCGGCTCGATGTCGAGGGTCAGCCGGGTGACGACTCCGAGTGCGCCGAGCGCCACCACCGAGCCCGGGAACACGTCCAGGTCGGTGTCCCGGCTCAGCTCGATCAGGTCGCCTTCCGGACCGATCAGTTGCAGCGCCCGGACGGAAGCGGACAGACAGCGTTGTGTGTCACCGGAGCCGTGGGTACCGGTGGCCACGCTGCCCGCCACGGAGATGTGCGGCAGCGAGGCCAGGTTGGACAGGGCCCAACCGGAGCGCTCGAGCGCGGCGATGACGTCCGCGTAGCGCAGGCCGGCGGAGACGGTGACCGCCGAGGCCGCCGTGTCGAGCTCGATCGCCTGCGGGAGGCCGTCCAGGCGGACCAGGTCCCCCCGGGTGTCGGCGACGGCGCTGAAGGAATGGCCGCTGCCGACGGCGCGTATGCGTTCACTGTTCGCGACGAGCCGCCGCAGCTCGTCGACACTCCGCGGCCGGTGCCATCGGGCGGCCGAGAACACGAGATTGCCGGCCCAGTTGGTGGCCGTCTCCAGCAAAATGGACATGATCACTCCGATCCGCAGACGTCGTGAAACCGGACGGGGCCCGCCGCGGCGGCCCATCGCAGGGTGGTGCTCAGCGCCCGGCCCCGCCCAGGGAGGCCGACACCTTCACGGCGACCCGCTCCGCCTCGCGGAGGACGGCGTCGCGGTACCGGTCGTCCAGCTCCGCGACCGGCGGCAGGACGTGACACTCGTCGATGCCGTCGTCCGCGTAGGGCAACGCGAAACCGGCCAGCGGCAGCACGGTCAGCCGGGCGTGGGCGTCGAACAGGGCAGCGACCTCGGGGGCGGGCGTCCGCGTCGAGTGGTCGACGGCCGCTCCGACGACCAGCAGGCTCCTGCCGCCCGCCGCCCCGAGGACGGTGCCCGGGGCGTAGCCGGCGTCCATTCCCGCCGCGGCCGCGTCCAGTTCGCGACGGACGTCGGGCAGGATCCGGTCCGTCTCGAGCCAGCCGAAGGCGAGGGCGAGTTCCAGTTCCAGACGGGGCCACTTGGCCAGGTAGTAGCGGTTGTTGCGGTGTGCCGTGCGCCCGTTGTCCTTGACGCTGCGCCGATGCGGCAGGTGGATGCCGTACACCTCCTGGCCGAGCACGAGGGGTGTGCCGGTCAGGGCGACGCGCAGGGCCCACTCCTGGTCCTCGGGGCCCCAGCCCTGGAAGCCCTCGTCGTAGGTGAGTCCGTGCTGCCCGACCACCGCCGTCGGGACGGCCACGAGGGCGCCACGGGCGTAGACCCAGGGAAAGCGACTGAACGCGGACACGTGCTGGGCGTTCCAGCGTTCGTCCATGACGACGTGTTCCTGCGCCTCGAGCCCCGCGAGGACCTCCCGGTAGTGGCTGAACGGGGCGAGTTCGACCTGCTCGACGTCCGTCTCGACCACGTCGTCGTAACCGATCATCTGCCCGATGACGCATACGTTCTGACCGTGCGCGTAGTACCGCTCGTAGAGGTTCTCGAGGAACCGGGAAGGCAGCACCATGTCCGCGTCCAGCATGAGCGTCACCTGGCCGCGGGCCTGGCGCAGGGCGAGGTTCCTGGCCCGGCAGATGTTCCAGTCGTCAGCGGAGAGGGTCGAGACGATGGTGAGCCGGTCGGTGAACTCCCCGCACAGGGAGACGAACTCCGGGGAGTACTCCATCGCGCCGATGAGGACCTCGAACCGGGAGCGGTCCATCGTCTGTTCGGCCAGGGCCGACAGGACAAGCCGGATGTTGTCCAGTCGCTGCTTGTAGGGAATCACGATGCTGAACCTCACTTCATCCATGCCATGAGTGTGACCCCATGTTGCCTATCTTGGCAACCATGTGACTGAATGGTCGGCGAGCTTTCCCGTGACGAGACGACGAGGCGGAGGGGCCATGGCAGAAGCAGAGAAGAGCGTGACCGGACAGGGCGCGGTGCGGAGCGGACCCGGCGTGCGAGACCGCGCCGCGCCGGAACTGGGCCGGATCCGCTGGGCGTCGATGGCGCCGTTCTTCCTGACGGGATTCGTCTTCGCGAGCTACTTCGTGCGGATTCCGTTGTGGAAGTCCCGCTTCTCGCTGTCCGAGGGCGAGTTGGGCCTGCTGCTGATGGTGCCCATTGTCACGGGTCTACTGGCCATGCAGGCGACTGGCGGCCTGGTGGGGCGATGTGGCAGTGCGCCCGTCGTGCGCGTGGCCGCGCTCGCGCTGCCGCTGTCGCTCGTTGCCTTCGTCCCGGCGACCTCGGCGCACTCCCTCGTGTGGTTCGGCCTCACGCTCGCCCTGTTCGGCGCGGCCGACGGCCTCATCGACGTCTCCATGAACGCCCACGCCATCGCGGTGGAGAAGGAGACCGGACGGCACGTCATGAACGGTTGCCACGCGGCCTGGAGCATCGGCTCCGCCGTGGGTTCCCTGCTCGGTGGCGCCGCGCTGAAGGCCGGTTACTCGCTCACCGCGCACTACGCGGCCGTGGGGGCGGCCATGGTCGCGCTCACCCTGACCGCGGGGCGGCACCTGCTGCCGGCCCGGGTCGACCGCATCGGGCGGCGTGCCGCGGACCGGAAGGAGGCCGGCGCCGCGTCGGGGTCCCGCTCCGGCGTCTGGGCCGGATGGTCCACCCGGCTGCTGCTGCTCGGCCTGACGGGCACGGTCGTCCTGGTGTGCAGCGGCGTCGTCGGCAACTGGGGCGGTATCTACCTCCACGACGTACTCGGCGCCTCACTCGCCACCGCCTCCCTCGGTTACATCGCCTACAGCGCCTGCGAGGCGGGCGCCAGGCTGGTGGGCGACCGGTTGCACGAGCGGTACGGCGCGCGGGTCCTGGTCCGCTGGGGCGGCGGTGTCGCCGTCCTCGGCCTCGCCGTCGTGGTGCTCGCCCCGGGTCCGGTGACCGCCGTCGCGGGCTTCGCGCTGTTCGGCCTCGGGCTGTCCGTACTCGTGCCGGTCATCTTCAGCGCGGTGGGGCACGGGGGCGAGGACCTGGGCGCGGCGAGCGCGGCGGACGCCCTCGCCAAGGTCAACACCATGACGTACAGCGGCCTGTTGATCGGTCCGGTTCTCGTCGGCTGGTGCGCGGGCGGCCTCGGACTCCGCACGACCCTCTGCGGACTGCTGGTCCTGCTGGCCGCGGCCCTCGGGGCGGGACTCAGGAAGCTCTGAACGCCACGCGCGCGGCGGAACGCCGTTGGCGAGATCGAGGGCCCCGTGACGAGGGCCGTACGGCCCCACCCGCTGTGGCGACGGCGCTCCCGCGGCGGCAAGGCGGTCGCCGTCTTCTTGCCGGGTTCGCTCGTTGCGGCGGGGCGCAGTCGGCGGGGCTTGCAGGGGAGACCGCGCGGGCGGCGCCGGCGGTGTTCCCGCAGGAGCGCCGTCGGTGGGACGCCTCCCCGGCTCGGCCCGGCCGGAAGGACGGTCGTTTCCCCTCCGGCGGGTCACCGGCCGGTCCCTCGCCTTCCGGCCGCACGCAGTGCACACGCAGCACTCCGCCCCGCTGGAACCCGACCAGCGGGGCGGAATCGGCGCGGTTCCCCCGGAGGCTGCCTCGGTGGGCCGGAAGCCGCAGCCCACCGAGGCGGCCGACGAGCGGCGCCCGGTCAGACGACGGACGTCGCGGACGGTGCCGGCTGCTCGACGCGGGGTGCCATCTCGTCCACCAGCGTGAAACGGTAGCCGCGTTCGAGCAGGCCCTCGATCACGGCGGGCAGTGCGGCCACGGTCTGCGAGCGGTCGCCGCCGCCGTCGTGCAGCAGGACGATGGAGCCCGGCGCCACCTGCTCGAGCACGACACGGGCGACCGCGTCCGCACCGGGCATCGACCAGTCGTCGGGCACCACGTCCCACAGTGCGGTCGTCAGGCCGGACTCGGCGAGCCAGCCGAGGACTTCCGGGGTGCGCGAGCCGTACGGCGGCCGGAACAGCGTCGGCGCGGGGCCACCGGACGCCTCGGCGATGGCCTCCTGGGTGCGTTCGATCTGCTCGGTGAGCTGGGACCGCGTCAGCTCGGGCAGGAACGGATGCGACCAGGTGTGGTTGCCGAGCCCGTGTCCCCGCTCGCGCATCCGCGTCAGGATGCCCGGATGGGCAGACGCGTTCATGCCGACGCAGAAGAACGTCGCCGGCACGTCGTAGCCGTCGAGGACGTCCAGGATTCGTTCGGTGTTCCCGGGCTGCGGCCCGTCGTCGAAGGTGAGCGCGACCTCCTTGCGGTCACGGCCGCCGTGGCTCACCAGGTGTCCCGCGGCGGTCAGCTCGGCCACCTCGGACGTCGTGCTCGCGATCCATGCCTCCAGCTCAGGCTCACGACCGGTCTGGGTGCCTCGGGTGCGTTCGAGGCGGGCCAGAGCGGAGGGGGTGCGCAGCGCGGCCCGTGCGATCACCTCGGCCGGGACCGAGCCGAACCGTGGCCGCGGGGGCAGCAGGCGCGCGTCCGCGCGGTACACCGCGAGGCCCGCGGCCATCATGCGGCCGTCGAGTATCCCGTTGGTGCTCTCCACCACGGTCACCAGCCGCTCCCGGCCCAGGCCACGCAGGTGGCCGATCAGGTCCGTCACCCGTCCACCGCCGAACCGGGCCCGGGGAGCGGCGGGCCTGCCGGCCTCGTCGACCACCGCGACCTCGAATCCGCCGGCGTCCCAGGCGATTCCCGCATACAACATGGGTTCCTCCGGTACTCGTGACGGTGGCTCAGGCCGGCCTGACGTACTCCGAGAAGTGGCGCTCCGCGAACAGCTCCGGCCAGGTGCCGCGGTCGAGGCCGAGCGCCCGCGCGCGGCGCAGCATGTGACGCCAGTACGGCTTCACCGGCGGCCATTGGGGACCGACCTGGCAGTACGAGGCGTCGACGAAGTAGCGGTCCTTGCCGCGCTTGCCGCCGGACAGGGCTCGGCGGGCGTGGAACAGAGCGGAGTGCACGACGACGGTGGAGCCGGCCGGCAGGTGGTCGATCACGACTTCGCCGGGCACTTCCTGGGTGTCCAGGTGTGCTCGGGCGTCCTTCTCGGCCACTTCGCGGTGGGAACCGGGCAGCACGACGAGGGAGGACGTGCCGGCATCGAGCCCGTCCAGGTAGTGCAGCGTGTGGATCATGGTGTGGGCACGATCGGTCTGTGGCCGCTGCTCGTAGTCGTGGTGCCAGGCCTTGCCGGGCAGGTCGGGCTTCTGGCGGTCGCTGTGCAGGTGGTGGAAGACGAAGTCGGAGCCCATCAACTGGCTGAGCGCGTCCATCAGCGGCTCGTACGCGACGAGTTCGCCGTGCGCGGCCAGCTCCAGTTCCATGACGGGCGGCAGGCCGTGGGCGTCGGGGTCGGCGGTGCAGGCGATCGACTTCGCCCGCAGCCCCTGGTCGACCCAGTGGTCCGCCTCGCTGCGAAGTCGTGATGCCAGCTCCTCGGGCAGGAAACCGGGCAGGATCAGGTAGCCGAGCCGGGCGAAGGTGTCGATCTGCTCGGCGCTCAGGCTCATCCCCCGCGCGAGGGGGAGAGTGACGTGCGGAGTCATGAGAAACGCGCTCCATTCCAGGGTTGACGTACGGGGTGATCGGGTGCGGAGCCGGTCCCGGGGCGCGGCCCCGAGGACCCGGGCGCCCGGTGGCGGTGAACGGGCACGGGGTGCACGCTCACGGCCCACGGGCACGCGGTGAGGCGGCGCTCGGTCAGGACGCGGTACGCGCGACAGGGGCCGTGTCCGACACGGCCGCCCGGGCGCGAGTTGTGCCTGCCATACGGTCCGGACGGGACCTCGCCGCCGCACCGGCCGCCGAGCCGGTGCGCGGTCCGCGCGCGGCTGTCGGCCGGCAACGGTGCCGGGGGAACCAGGGGCAACCGCCCTGCGGAGGAAGGACGACGGCGCACCCGTGACGGGAGGCAGCTGCGGGAGTGGGCCCGCCGAGAACGGACGGACGAACCCGAGCCGCTCCTCGGCCGCGCGAGGCCGCCGTCGAGGGCCTGGGCCCGGTGAGCGGCCTGCGGGCAGCGCGGCCCTGCGGGCCCGCACAGGGCAGGCTCTCGTGGCGGTGCGCCGCGGAGTGGGGCGAGACCCGTTCACGGGGGCGCGCGGAAGCCGGCCCGGCCAGGTGACCCGGCCCGGTCCGGCAGCGCGGGTGGAGGGGGCGTGGCGGACCCGTCACGCCATCGGGTCGGGCAGGCGGGGTCGGCCCCGGAGGGGCGACGCGCTACCGCACCCCGGGAAAGCGAGCTGCGGTACTGCCCCTTACGGGAAGCGAGCTCCTGCCCGGGGGGGTTACGGCCAGTCGATGCCGTCGTTGCCTGCACTGGCAGAGGCGGCCGCGCTCTGCTGAGCCGGCCAGTCAATCCCAGTGCTCTGGACGCTGGCAGAGATGGACGCGCCCTCCTTGTGCGGCCAGTCAATGTCCCCTTGCACAACGGTCGAGAGGACGCCCAGTGTGAGGACGGAGAAGGCGGCGGCGGACGCGGTGCGAAGGCGCTTGCGCATGTCTGCTCCTGTAGAGAAGGCACAGGTGAAGAGGGGATTCGTGGGCCGACGGCCCGAAGTGATGTCCAATGTATCGGGCGCGAACAAACTCTGGCAACTGTTTGCCTCAAATCGGCAACTCGGTGCCAGACACGCGCTGGTGAGCCGCCGATGTATGGGCAAACCGGGAGGGCAACCTACTTGCCGGGGCGGTTCAGCTGTCGCTAAACTCCTACGTAATCAGGAGCTTGGGCTACTCACCGACAGCCGCGGGGGAGGTCGAGCCACGCACCTGTCACCACACACTGTGAATAGTGAGATTCATATGCTGGAACAGCCGACCTTCGGACGACGCCTCAAAGAGCTCCGGCTGGAGCGCGGTCTCTCGCAGGCCGCTCTTGCAGGCAGGGAAATCTCCACCGGATACCTGTCACGTCTGGAATCGGGCGCACGGCAGCCCACAGAGCGCGTGGTCACCTACCTTGCCCAGGTTCTGGGGGTCGACCGGTCCGCCTTCGACACCCCGCCGAGCGGCGGCTCCCTTGCCCAGGCCCTGTCCATCGCGAGCTCCACGGACGACGACGAGGGGATCGAGACCCTCATCGCCGTGCTCGGCCAGGTTCGCGAGGAGACACCGTTTCTGCGCTGGCAGGCCCTGTGGCTGATCTCCCAGTACTGGCACCGCCGCGGCGAGCGGGGCAAGGAGCAGGCATGCCTGGCGGAGCTGGGCAAGGTCGCCGACGAACTCGCCCTTCCCGAGCTGCAGTGCAGGGCCGGCTTCCAGCTCGCCCGTTCCCTGAGGGCGACCGGTGACGTGACCCGGGCACTGGGCATCGCGGTCAACGCATACCAACTGGCCAAGAGCGCCGGTCTTTCCGTCACCGACACCGGAAGCGCGCTGCTCACCCTCGTCTCCGTGGAGGCCGAGGCGGGCCGGCTGCCCGATGCCCGGGCCCATGTCGACGAACTGGTCCAGCTCGTGGAGGGGCGGTCCGACCCGCTGGCCGCCCAGGCCCTGTGGTCGGCCGCCACCGTACGGTCCCGGCAGGGTGACCACGAGGTCGCGCGGAACTATCTCGAGCGGGCCATGAAGGAGCTGGACAGCAGCGTCGATCTGACCCTGTGGGCGCGGCTGCGGCTGGCCGCCGCCTCCCTGAACCTGCAGAGCACGTCGCCGCAGATCGACCGCGCCCGGGAATGCCTCCAGGAGGCGGCCAGCGCCCTCGCGCTGGTCGGCACGCCGGTGCTGCGCCAGGAACTGCTCACCCTGCAGACGCAGCTCGCGTTCGAGGAGGGCCGGTACACGGACGCGCGGGCGCTGCACGACCAACTCCACCAGAGCGAGCTGCTCCTCACCTATCGGGACCAGGTCAGGCTGCACATCCTCGACAGCCGCCTGATGCTCACGGAGGGCCGCGAGGAGGAGGGCATCCGCCGGCTCAAGGAACTGGGCGAGCAGGCCGGGCAGCAGTCCAACATCGACCTGGCCGCCGAGATCTGGCGCATACTGGCCGAATCCCTGGAGGGCGTCAGCCAGTCGCGGCAGGGCGCCAAGTCCTGACGGGCCCGGCTGCCGACAGCGCGGGTACGGCGCCGCCGCGAGCCCGACCACCGAGGTGGGCCACACCGGCGGCGGCCGTCCGGGGCAGGGCAGGAACGAGGCGCAGGACACCGGACACCGCCGACCACTCGAACAGCGGCAAGCCGAAGGCCCGGGGCGCAGCAACACCGCGTCCCGGGCCTTCCGTTGCCCGGGCTCCTGGGCGCCGGCGTCCGGCACGCCGTGACGGCCCGCCGGGTGGTCCGGCGGGCCGTCAGGGTGAAACGGGGTCAGCGGGGCGGTGCGGCGGCGGTCGGGGCCGCGCTCCGCATGCGTCCGCGGGAAGGCGGCGGGCCGGTACGGAAGCGGACCGACGCGGCCAGGTGCGTCGCGAGGGCACGGGCCCGCGTCGGGGTCCGTTCGCCGACCACGATGAATCCCGCGCGGTCCCCGGACTGCCGTACCGGGGCAAGGACGTCACCGGGTGCCGCGGTCAACTCCGCGCGCAGCACCGAGGGATGGTCCCGTACCGCGTCCCAGCCGTCGACACCGGCGAGCGGCCCCGGCGGCGCCACGAGGAAGCGGACCGCCGCCGCCCGGGTCGCGACGGGGTGCCGCGCCTGCCCGGGGCGCCCGAGCAGGTCGTCGTAGAGCAGGCCGAACAGTTCGAGGCCCGGCAGGGCGTGCCCGAGCAGCCGGTGCAGCCAGTCGCCCCCGGGCCGCACATGCACCTCGCCCAGGACGATGCCGTCCCCGGTCAGCCACAGTTCGACGTGGAACACCCCGAACCGCAGCTCGAGCGCACCGAGCGCGTCGGTGACCTGACGGTCGATCTCCGCACGGGTGTCCTCGGGCAGTTCGGCCGGCAGCACATGACCGATCTCCACGAAGTGCGGCGGCGGCAGCACCTCCTTCGCCGTCACGGCCAGGACCCTGGGTCCCGTGGAGAGGATGACGCCCTCCACGCTGTACTCGGCTCCCTCGACGAACTCCTCCACCAGGAACAGGTTCCGGTCCGGCAACTCGTCGAGGGCCGACGGCAGTTCCGAGGGGCCCCGCACCTTGCGGACGCCGATGCTCGCCATGCCGTCCCGGGGCTTGACCACCCAGGGCCCGCGGGACTCGGTGAGAAACGCCTGCGCCCCCTCGACCGACGTGCACAGCCGCACCGCCGGCTGACGGAAACCGGCGGCGGCCAGCGCGGCCCGGCACGCGTCCTTGTTCCGCGTCCGCCGCACCGCCTCCACGGAATTGCCCGGCGTGCCGAGGGCGGCGGCACACCGGGCCACCGACTCCTGCACCTCGTCGCGCAGCCCGAGCACCAGGTCGAACCGCTCGCCCTCCGCCAGGCGTTCACGCACCCACCGCTCGCACCGCTCCGGATCGTCCGGTTCGACGGCGGACACCGCGTCGGCCAGTGCGCCCACCTCGGCCGTCGCCGCGAGTGCGGCCTCCCTGTGGATCAGATGGACCCGGATGCCCCGGACCTGTGCCTCCTCGATCGCGTGCGTGACGATGTCGATGCTGGAGGGCAGCGGGTTCGCCCCGCCGACGAGCAGCAGCGACGGCTGGGAAGAGGGCGCTGGGCGGTTCACGACGTCTCCCGCCCCTGCGCCGCGAGCACGCGCCGCAGCCACGACACGCGGGTGCGGTGAGCGGCCCGGGAGACCTCCGCCCGAGGCACCCACTCGTCGAAGCTGTGGAAGGCGCCGGACCACACGTGCAGCTCGGCCTGACCACCCGTCTGCCAGATCCGGGACGCGTACGCGATGCCCTCGTCCCGCAGCGCCTCCACCGAGCCGACCTCGATGAAGGCGGGCGGCAGGCCGGCCAGGTCCGCCGCCCGCGCCGGCGCCGCGTAGCACGAGACGTCCCGCGTGCCGCGCCGGCCGCCCAGCAGGGATGTCCAGCCCGCACGGTTGGAGGCACCGTCCCACAGCCCCACGCGCTCCATCTGCTGGTGGGAGAACGTCGCGCACCGGTCGTCCAGCATGGGGAACTGCAGCACCTGCCCCAGCAGGCGCGGCCCCCGGCGGTCCCGGGAGAGCAGGGCGAGCCCGGCCGCGAGGGCACCGCCTGCGCTGTTGCCGCTCACGACGATCCGCGCCGGGTCGATACCGAGGTCGGGGGCGTGCGCCGCGAGCCAGACGAGGCCGGCGTAGCAGTCCTCCACCGGCGCGGGGTCCGGATGCTCGGGGGCGAGTCGGTAGTCGACCGCGACCACGGCCAGGCCCAGCTCCTGGGCCCGGTCGAGCTCACCGGCCAGCTCGGCGCTGCGATGGCTGCCTGCGACCATGCCACCGCCGTGCGTGTGGTAGATCACCGGGTACGGCCCGGCCGGGGCCGTCGGACGGCAGACGAGCAGCGGCACGTCCGGGGCTCCGGGCGGCCCCGGGACGGTGCGTTCCTCGATCTCGAACCGCCCGTCACGGCGGATCTCGGCGTCGGTCAGTCGGCCCGCCGCCGACCTGCGGCGCCGGTCCGGTACGAGCTCGGCGGTCAGCGGCATCGGCAGGTCGTCGAGGGCCGCGCGCAGCGGCGCCGCCAGCTGCCGGTCGAACGGCGGCGGACCGCCGTGTCCTTCGAGCGGGCGTGGCTGTGCTGAGGTGATGGACATGCTGCTCCTGGAGTGCTCGGGGGCAATGCCCCGGACGGGGTCAGGCCGTGGCCTCTTCGCCGGCCAGTGCGAACGCGTCGACCTCGAGCAGCAGGTCGGGGCGGTAGAGCGCCACCACCTGGACCACCGTGCTCGCCGGGGGCCGACGTGGGTCGATGAACTCGTCGCGCACGGCCAGAACGGCCGGCACATGGGCGATGTCGGTCACGTAGTAGGTGAGCTTGATGACGTCGTCGAAGGTGAGCCCCGCGGCGGCCAGACAGCCGCGCATGTTCTCGAAGATCTGCCGGGCCTGCGCGGCCGGGTCCCCCTCGCCGACGAGGTCGCCCTTCTCGTCGAACGGCATCTGGCCGGCCACGGCGGCCAGCCGGCCCGGCCCGGTCACCACATGGGTGTAGCCGTCGCTCGGGGCGACGCCCGCCGGAGCCGAGATGTGGGTGAGGGTGCGTCGTGTCATGCGGATGCTCCTTGTGTCATGGGCTGTTTCTCCCGCTCGGGCGTCACCACGGTGTTCGCCGCGAACCAGCGCGCGAGGTCCCGCAGCCGCTGCCCCGTCTGCCACGGGTCCGGGCCCTCGACCACGGCCGTGCCGGCGAACGTGCAGGAGGCCTCCCTGCCGCTGCCGAGCGTGTCGCCGGGGCGGGCCGTGAGCACGACGTGGCGTACGCCGTCCCGTTCGCTCACCTCCCGCTCGCCGGGGAAGGACCGCAGGGTGCCCGCATCCGTCGCCAGGAACACGTCGCCGTACCACTGCTCGGCGGGCGCCGGTGCCACCGTCGGTGCCAGGCCGAGCACAGCCCTCGCCCACTCCTCGTGCAGGTCCACGCCGTGCTGGAGGCGGATCATCTCGTCGAAGGAGCCACCGGGGATGCGACCCCCGCACTCGCCGAAGACGAGACGGTCGCCCTGCTCGAAGACCTCCATGTGGAAGACGCCGTCATGGTGCCCGAGCGCCTTCATGGCCTGCTCGGCCACCGCCCGCGCGCGGTCGTAGAGACCGGCCCGGTGCCGCGGATGCTCCATGACCGACGCCACGATGCCGCCGTCCCTGATGGCCAGCACGTTCTGCACGTACCGCCCCACCGAGGTGAACAGCACCTGCCCACCGCGTACGACACCGTCGACGTGCAGTTCCGGGCCGTCCACCCACTCCTCGGCGAGCCATGGCCCCAAGGCGCCCGCTTCTTCGAGATGACGGGCCAGGGCGGCGCGTTCGTCCTCGCCGCGCCAGGCGTGCACACCCCGGGTGGCGGAGTTCGCCAGCGGTTTCAGCACCCCGCGCGCGTGGGGGAAGTGGCGCAGTTCGGGGGCGTGCACGATCAGGCGGAAGTCCGCGACGGGGATGCCCGCGGCACGGATCCGGCGCTTTTGCAGGTCCTTGTCCCGCAGGGCCAGCGCGTCCTGCGGTGTCGTACCGCTGCGTGCGCCGCCCACGATCGCGCCGTTGACCAGGGTGAACTCGAACTGGCTGCAGACGACGTCGAAGTCCTCGGCGGACATGCCGCACCGTTCGAGCCCGGCCAGGGTCTCCTCCGTGCTCGAAGGGTCCCGTACGGGCACGGTGTGGGCGTCGTCGAGCAGCAGGGCCCGTTCGCGGGTGTCGTCGCTCGTGGCGAGCACACAGGTCACCTCGGCGCCGAGGCGTTCGAGGGCCTTGACGGCGTCGGGCCGCCAGCCGATCAGTAGCACGGTGCGCTGCTGCGCCAAGTCACCGTCGTACATGGGTCTCCTGCTTCCTGAACTCATCGCGGTTCGTGGGCGGCGGGGGTGCGGCCCCTCGCCGTCAGGCGTACGGGCAGGGTGGCGGGGCCGTTGACGGCGTTCGACCGCACGCGGGTCGTGGGGCCCGCCTGCTCGATCACGCCGGCCGAGTCGAGCAGCTCCGTGAACAGGGCGCGCATCTCGGCGCGGGCCAGCGTGCTGCCGATGCAGAAGTGCTCCCCGGAGGCCAGGGCGATGTGCCGGTTGGGCCGGCGGGCGATGTCGAAGCGGTAGGGGTCGTCGAAGACGTTCTCGTCGCGGTTGGCCGACGGCAGCCACAGCACGACCCGGTCACCGGTCTCGATGCGCTGCCCGCGGAGGGTGCACGGCCGGGTGGCGGTGCGCATGCTGTGCGTCGCGCTGGAGGTCCAGCGCACGATCTCCTCCACGGCGCCGGGCAGCAGATCGCGGTCCGCCGCCAGCCGCTGCCACTGGTCGGGGTGTTGGAGGAAGGCGAGCATGCCGCCGATCAGGGCGAGACGTCCGTTCTCCGTGGCGCCGATCAGGTTCTCGCAGTTGAGCAGGATCTCGTGCTCGGACAGCAGTTCGCCGTGCACGGTTCCGTTGACCAGGGCGCTCACCAGGTCGTCGGCCGGTTCGGCCATACGCGCGTACACCAGCTCCATGAAGTACTCCATGAGCAGCGGGTGCGCGGCCAGCGACGTGTGCGCGGCGAACGCCTCCTCGGTCCACTGGTACAGCGCGTCGTGGTCCTTCTCGGGGATGCCGATGACGCCGGAGATGACGGAGAGGGACAGGCGTCCGGCGAGGTCGACGAAGTCGCACGTGCCTTGTTCCAGGGCGCGCTCGACGGCGGTGCGCGCCGCGGCGCGGATGGACTCCTCCAGCCCGCGCACGGCCCGGGTGCTGAACCAGTCGGCCATGAGGGAACGCAGTTCCTTGTGGCGCGGCGGGTCGCAGAGCGCGAGCGTCAGGCCGCCACCGGGGTCGTCACCGAGCCGGGCGGGACGCAGCAGGACCCCGCGAGCGGAGCTGAACGTGACCGGGTCGCGGTAGACCGCGCGGATGTCCTCGTACGTGGTCAGCGACCAGAAGGCGGGCAGCTCGCCCGCTTCGTGCCGGTGGACCGGTGAGAACTCCCGCATCCAGCGCCACAGCGCGTGCGGGTCGCCGCTGACATGCAGTTCGGGGTCGGCGATGCGGTCGAGGAGGTGCGTGGGTGAGGCGATGGTGGCCGTCATGACGGAGACCTCCGGGAGGTGGGCCGGGCCGTGGCCGGGCGCGTCCGGCGGGGAGACGGGCCCGTCGTCGACAGGGCGGGGGGCACGGGACGGCCGGGCTGTCCGGCGCGCCGGTCCGGGGCGTCCGGCGGGACCGCGCCCCCTCGCCCGGGCCGGCCCAGCCGGTGCAGCAGGTCCGAGAAGCGCTCGGCGATTTCACGGGCGGCGGCGGGCGGCACGGCGTCGGGCCGGTACGCGGTCTCCACGCGAAGTCCCCCGCTGCCGTCCGGCCAGCACTCGGTGTGGAGTTCGAGCGGCAGGTCCAGGTAGGGCTGACGCAGGAACGTGCTGTGCAGTCCGGGGAGTTCGAGCTCCGGGACGGGGTTGTCCTGGAGCGCGAAGAGTGCCTGGTAGAGAGGCGGGCGGCCGGTGCGGGGCGGGTCCACGAGGGTGAGGACGTCCCCGAAGGGCACGTCCTGCGCGGCGAAGGCGCGCGCGACGATCCGGCCGGTCGCCCGCAGGGCCGCCGCGCCGCCGCCCAGGGCGGTGCCCCGCAGCCGCAGGCACAGCATGGTGATGTGGCATCCGACGACATCCTCGAGCGCTGCCCCGTCGCGCTGCGCCACGGGGACGCCGACAGCGAAGTCCCGCTGCCCGGTCACCTCCGCGACGGTCCGCGCCCACAGGGCGAGCAACGCGACGAACCGGGTCACCCCGCACTCGGCGGCCAGGGAGTCGACCGTGGCGAGGACGGACGCGGCCACGTGCGCCGTCACCCGGCCGGGCGTGGACCCGCGGCCGAGGGATACGGGTTCGGCCGGGTCCGGCGGCCAGCGCAACTCCGGTACGCCGGTGAGCTCGTCGACGAGGTAGCTGCGGTGGGCGTCGGGTTCGGTCAGGGTCCGGCGCAGGGTGCGCTCCGCGTGCAGCCGGTGCAGGGAGGGCGGTGGGGCCGCCGGGGCGGCGGGGGTCCCCGCGCGGTCGGGGCCCCTGCCGTCCGGGCGGAGGCGGGGGCGGGGAAGCGCGGCGGCGTAGGCCGTGCCGAGGTCGCGGGCGAGCACCGACTCCGACCAGCCGTCGAAGGCGATGTGGTGCACCACGCAGCCGAACACGGTGGTGTCCGAGGCGGCCACCGGCACCAAGGCCGTACGCCACACCTCTCCCCCGGTCAGGTCGAGTGCGTCGGCCAGTTCCTCTCGCAGCGCCCGGACGGCGGCGTCGACGGACGGTTCCTCGGGCAGCACCTCGAGGTCGGGGGGCGGGATGTCCACGAGCACGGCCGACGGCCCGGGGTCCGCCACGTAGGCGGCGCGCAGCGCCTCGTGCCGCAGGTGCACGGCGGTGACGGCCGCGTGCAGGGCCGCTCGGTCCGGCTCGCCCCCGATGCGCCAGGTGAGCAGGCAGTGCGAGGTCCGGTCGGCGGGCTCCAGGAGGTGGCGGGTCAGATAGACGATCTGCAGGGGTGTCAGCGGTGTGGCACCGTCCGCGGCGGGTGTCTCGGGGGCCGGCGCTCCGGCCGTGTCCCGCAGCCAGTCGGCGAGCGCCGTGACCGTCGGGCGGAGGTAGAACTGCGAGACCGGCACGGGACGGCCGAGGCGGTCCGCGAGCCGCGCGCACACCCGGCCCGCCCCGAGCGAGGTTCCGCCGAGTTCGGCGAAGGGCACGTCGGGCGGCACGGCGGCACGGCCGAGGACGGCCGCGAAGGTCTCCGCCACCGCCTGGACGAGGGGGTCCGTGCCGAGGCCGCCGTCCCGCGCCGCGCCGTCGGGAGCCGGACCGGGCGTCAAGGTCCCGGGCACGTCCTCGGCGCGGGCCAGCAGGGCCCGTTCGTCGAGCTTTCCGCGGTCGGTCGTCGGGAAGCCGTCGACGCTGACCAGGAGGGTGGGCCGCTGGTAGGGGACGAGCGCCTTGTGCAGTGCGGGGAGGGCGCCGGTCAGCGGGTCGCCGGGCCGCTCGGGCGTGCAGAACGCCACCAGTTCCAGGCTCGTACCGGAAGCGTCCGGGCGGGCCAGGACCCGGCAGGTGCGTACGGCCGGCAACAGCTGTTCCACCTGCCTCTCGACCTCGGCGGGCTCGACGCGGTGCCCCCGGATCTTCACCTGCCCATCGGCCCGGCCCCGGTAGTGGAGCAGCCCGTCGGTGCCCCACTCCACCAGGTCGCCCGTGCGGTAGACCCGTGTGCCGTCGGTGGCCGGGCCGAGGGGGAGCCGGGCGAACTTCTCGGCCGTCAGGGCGGGCGCGCCGAGATAGCCGAGCGCCAGACCGTCACCGGCGACGTGCAGTTCGCCGGTCTCGCCCACCGCGCAGGGACGGGTGCCGTCCGGGGCCACGACGTACAGCTGGGTACCTGGGACGGGACGGCCGAGCGGGATGCCGCCCGGCAGCTCGCAGTCGGCCTCCGTGACTCGGTGGGTGGTGGCGAACACGGTGGACTCGACCGGCCCGTACCCGTTGAGCAGGGTGATGCCGGGGTGCCGGCGCAGGAAGCGGCGGACGTGGGAGACGGAGAGCCGCTCACCGCCGACGAGCACCTGACGCAGGCCGCGGAACGCGTCCGGGTCCTCGTCCACCACCATGTTGAACAGGCTGCTGGTGAGCCACACGGTGTTCATCCCGTGCCGATCCACGCCGGCCCGCAGCGCGGTGGGTGACAGGTAGGGCTCGTCGATGATCAGTGAGGTGCCGCCGTTCAGGAGCACCGACCACAGTTCCAGCGAGAACGCGTCCCAGGAGACGGCCGCGGCCAGGGCCATCACCGTGCCGGCGGTGAAGGACGCGAAACCGTCCGGCGGGAAGAGTCGTGCCGTCCCTCGGTGCGGGCTCACCACTCCCTTGGGGCGGCCGGTCGTGCCCGAGGTGAAGAAGACGCAGGCCGGGTCGGAGCCATGGACCGCTGCGGGCCGGAAACCGGGCGGTGCCCCGGTGGTACGGGATCCTCGCGGTGGCGACCAGACGGGCAGCGGCGGCAGGGGAGGCCGGGTCCCCGCGTCGGCCACCACGAGCGGCGGGTCGAGCTGGGCGCGGATGTCACCGAGGCGGTGCTCGGGCCAGGCCGGGTCCAACAGCGCGTACGCGGCCCCCGTCTTGAGGACGGCCAGCAGCGCGGCGACCAGGTCCGTGCCGCGGGGCAGCAGGACGGGGACCAGGTCGCCGGGCCCGGCTCCCGCAGTGGCGAGGCGTGCGGCCCAGGCGTCGGCGGTGCGATCCAACTCCCCGTAGGTGAGGGCGCGTTCGCCCTCGATGAGGGCCACCGCGTCCGGCCGGGCCCGGGCGAGGCGGGCGAACGTCTCGTGCAGGCCCTCGTCGGGTGCGGCACTCGGGCGGCCTGCGGCCCACTCGGCTTTCGGTTGCAAGCGGTCCCTCTCCCCTCGGCTGCTCCTACGGCGTACGGGCGCAGCCCAACTCATTGCCAGCAATTGACAACAGGTTGCCATGACGTTGCCATTACTGGCAACCTGCGGGTGTGCCCCAACGCCGAAGGTGGTTTCGATGACACGCGACCGATCCCTGGACATTGCCGTCACCGGCATCTCCGCGCGGTTCCCCGGCGCCCCGGACCTCGAGACGTGGTGGACGGCCCTGACCGAGGGCGGTGTCCTCACCACGCGCTACGAGAAGTCCGACCTGCTTGCCGCGGGGGTGCCCAAGGACCTGCTGGACGACCCCGACTACGTCCCCGTCTACGGCCATCTCCCCGAGGCCGACCGGTTCGACAACGCGCTGTTCTCGGTCAGCCCCCGCGAGGCCGAGATGATGGACCCGCAGCACCGGCTGATGCTGGAGGCCGCTTGGGCGGCGCTGGAGGACGCCGGGGTCGCCCCCCTCGCCGGCGGCTCCGGACAGGATGCGGACGTGTCGAGGACAGCGGTGTTCGCCTCGGCCAGCGGCAGCGGCTATCTGCGCGCCATGGTGGCGAGCGGGGAGCTGGATCCGCTGACCCTGGAGGACGCGATCCACGGCACCGAGCCGGACTTCATGGCGGGCCTCATCTCGTACAAGCTGGGCCTGACCGGGCCCGCCGTGGCCGTGCAGACCGCCTGCTCCTCCTCCCTGGTCGCGCTCCACATGGCCGTCCAGTCGCTGCTGAACGGCGACTGCGACCAGGCCCTCGTCGTCGCCGCCGGGATCGCCCACCCGCAGGCGGGACACCTCGCCGTACCCGGCGGCATCCACTCGGTGTCGGGCCGCTGCCGTCCGTTCGACGAACGGGCCGACGGCGTCGTCGCCGGCGCCGGGGTGGCCTGCGTGGTGCTGCGCCGCCTCGCCGACGCCCTGGAGGACGGCTGTGCCCCCTACGGCGTCGTGCTCGGCACGGCCGTGAACAACGACGGTGGGGCGAAGGCGGGTTTCTACGCCCCGTCGGTCGCGGGGCAGGAGGCCGTGATCCGCGCCGCCCTGACCACGGCGGACGTGGGCGGTGACACGATCGGCTACCTGGAGACGCACGGCACCGGCACCCGCGTGGGCGACCCCATCGAGTGGTCGGCGGCCTCGGCCGCGCTGAGCGGGGCGGGCGCACGTCCGGGCCAGGTCGCGGTGGGGGCCCTCAAGGCCAACGTCGGCCATCTCGACAACGCCGCCGGGCTGGCCGCCCTGATCAAGGCACTGCTGGTCGTGCGGAAGGGCGTGGTCCCGCCGGTGGCCGGGTTCACCCGCGTCAACCCGCTGCTCGAGACGGACGGTTCGCCGCTGTACGTCCCCACCGAGTGCGGAACGTGGACGGGACCGGAGCCGCGGCGCGCCGGAGTCAGCTCCTTCGGGATCGGCGGCACCAACGTCCATGTGGTCGTCGAGCAGCCACCCGCGCCCCCGGCCGCACGCGCACCCGAGGAACGTACGCGGTTGGTGCTGGTGTCCGCGGCCGACACCGAGGCCCTGAACCGCTCCGCCGCCCGGCTCGCCGCCCGGCTGGCCGGGGAGAGCGCGGACCTGGCGGACGTCGCGGCCACGCTCGCCACGGGACGGGCCGAGCTGTCCGAGCGGCTCGCCGTGACCGGGCGCACCTGCGCCGAAGTGGCGCAACGCCTCGCGCGCAACACAGCCGTGGTACGCGGCAGCCGCCCCGCGTCGGGGCCCGCGCCCGTGGTGTTCCTCTTCCCCGGGCAGGGCACCCAGTCCGTCGGCATGGCCGTGCCGGTCGCCGAGGCCCTGCCCTCCTTCCCGGCCGCGCTGGAACGGTGCCTTGAGGCCTTCGAACCGGCACGTGCGGAGCGGATGCGCCGCGCGCTGTTCGACTCGGACTTCCCCGCCGACGAACTGGCGGCCACCGAGCTGGCCCAGCCCGTCCTCTTCGCCTTCGAGTACGCGGCCGCCACCGCCCTGACGTCGCTCGGCGTCACCCCCGCGGCGCTGGCCGGACACAGCCTCGGCGAGATCACGGCCGCCTGTGTCGCCGGAGTCTTCGAACTCCCCGACGCCGCCCGCCTGGTGACCGCTCGCGGACGAGCCATGCAGCGGTGCCCGGAGGGTGCCATGCTGGCTCTCAACTGCGACGAGTCCCGCGCCCGCGAACTGATCGCCGTCTCCGGCCTCGACCTGGAGCCGGCCGCCGTGAACTCTCCCGACGGTTGTGTGGTGGCCGGCCCAAAGGAGGCCGTGGAGGAGTTCGCGGGGCGCCTCGCGGGCCGCGTCCCGGCTCGCCGGCTCGCCGCGAACCGCGCCTTCCACACCGCGCTCGTCGAGCCCGCGCTGCCGCTGCTGGCCGAGGAACTGGCCACTCTCACCGTCCGCGCTCCCGCCGTGCCCTTCGCCACGAACGTCACCGGACGGCTCGTGCTGCCGGGGGCGGACATCAGGCCGGAGCTCTTCGTCGAACAGGCCCGCCGCACCGTACGGTTCGGTGACGCCATGGCCTCGATCGCCGAGCACTTCCCCGGCGCCCTGGCCGTGGAGGTGGGACCCGGCCGTGTCCTGTCGGCACTGGCGGAGGCGGCGGGTGTCGCGTCCGTCCCGCTCTCCCCGTCCCGCACGGCCCGCCCCGCCGACGAGGTCCTCACCGCCCTCGGCACCCTGTGGGCCCAGGGCCAGCCCCTCCCCCGCCGCGCCCTGTCCCCCGGCCACCACCGCCGGGTCCACCTGCCCGGCTACCCGTTCGCCGGCCCGCGCTGGATCGCCCCGGAGGCCGCGCCGTCGACGGACGCGTCACGGTTCGCCAAGGGAACGGCCAGGGACAGGGAAACGGCAGCGGCAGCGGCGGGGACGCCCCGGGTGGCCGAACCCGCCTCGCCCGTACCCGGAACACCGGAGGGCGGCCCCGTTCCCGCACCGGACACCGGCGCCCTGCTGACCCGCCTGTGGGCGGAGTTGCTCGGCCACGGCGCCCTCGGTGCGGACTCCGACTTCTTCGACCTCGGCGGGGACTCGCTCCTGGCCACCCGCCTGGCCCGCACGGCGAGCCGGGAGCTGGGCGTCGCGGTCTCCGTCCGAGACCTGATGACCGCCCGTTCCCTTGGGCAACAGGCCGAGCTCCTGGACGAGCTCGCGAACCGGGGAGCGGTCGCGGCCCGGTGAGCGCCCTCGGCCCGCGGCCCCACGGGACGTGACCGGCAGCCCGACAGACAGCCCGACAGAGAGGCACACATCATGACCATGACCCCCTTGAAGCCGACCCGCCTGACCGTCACCCCGCTGGCCGGCCGCATCGGCGCCGAGATCAGCGGCGTGGACACGGCCGGTCCGCCCGAGGCGGCCACCGTCGAGCAGGTGCGCCAGGCCCTGCTCCGGTACAAGGTCGTCTTCCTCAGGGACCAGCGGCTGGACTACGCGAGCCAGGCCGCCTTCGCGCGGGCATTCGGCGAACTGACGCTCGGCCATCCCATCTACCGTGCCCCCGAGAACAGGCCCGAGGTCAGGGAGATCGACTCGCGGCAGGGTACCCGCGCCAACCACTGGCATACGGACCTCACCTTCGTCGACCGGCCTCCCGCGCTCGCCTTCCTCCACAACAAGACCGCCCCCGAGGTCGGTGGCGACACCATGTGGGCCAACACCGTGGCCGCGTACGAGGCGCTGCCCGAGCCGCTGCGGGCGCTGGCCGACCGGCTGCGGATCGTGCACAGCAACGACTCCGACTACACGGACGCCACGGTGGCGGCGCGGCGCGAGTACATCTCCACCCTGTTCGAGACCGAGCACCCGGCGGTGCACGTCCACCCCGAGACCGGGGAACGCGCCCTGCTGCTCGGCGGGTTCGCGCGCAGGGCGGTCGGTCTGACCCCGCAGGCCTCGCGCGACGTGCTGCGCGTACTGCAGGAGTACGTCACCCTGCCCGAGCACACCGTCCGCTGGCGCTGGCGCGCGGGCGACCTGGCGATCTGGGACAACCGGGCCACGCAGCACTACGCCGTCTTCGACTACGGCGACCGGGACCGGCGCGCGGAGCGGTGCACGGTGGCCGGCTCGGTCCCGGTCGGCGCGGACGGGCGCCCGAGCACGGTGCTCAGCGGCGACATGACGGCGTACGGCGAAGGCATCCGCTGACAGCTGCCGGAGACGGAAGGAGGGGAAGGCCGCCGGGCCTTCCCCTCCTTCCGTCTCCGGCTCCTGTGGACGGTGTCAGGCCGCCGTGTCCACCACCGCTTCGGTCAGGCCGTCGACCACGGCGGCCGCCCCCGCGTCGTCGATCACCAGGGGCGGCACCGCCATGACGGCCGCACCGACCTGACGCAGCAGGAGGCCCCGTTCCCGGGCCCGGGCCAGGATGCGGCTCGCCCGGTCCGGGGAATCGGTCTCGACGACCAGGATGAGGCCCAGTCCGCGCACGTCCCGCACCCCCGGCGTGCCGGTCAGCGGTGCCAGCCGGCCGACCAGGTCGGTGCCGAGTCGTTCGGCGCGTTCGGGCAGGCGCTGCTTCTCCAGGACGTCGAGGGTCGCGAGCGCCGCGGCACAGGCCACCGCGTGGCCGGAGGTGGTGTGCCCGTAGCGCAGCCCCCCGATGACCGGGTCCCGGTCGAAGGTGTCGTGGACGTGCCGGCGCACGGTGACCGCCGCGATCGGCACATAGCCGCCGCTGAGCCCCTTGCTGCTGACGAGGATGTCCGGGGTGACCTGCTCCCGAAGAGTGGCGAACATCGCTCCGCAACGGCCGTACGCTGTGAACACCTCGTCGAGAACCAGCAGCGTGCCGGAGGCGTCGCACAGCGCCCGCAGCTCCCGCAGGAAGCCCGGGCGGGAGCACGACCGCGCCCCCCACGTTGAGGAACGGTTCGACGACGACGGCGGCCGGCAGGTCGCCGGGTTCGTCCCCGATGGCCTCCTCGAACGCGGTGAGCAGGGCGGGCAGCGATTCCTCGCGGCGCAGCAGCCGCGGCTCGACGGGCAGTTCCACCCGGGTCACGGGCAGTGGGGAGTCGAGGAGGTGGCGGTTGCGCGGCAGCGTGCACAGGCTGCGGCTGAGGAGGGTGGCGCCGTGGTAGGAACGGGCGAAGGTGACCACCCGGGAACGGGGCCGGCCGAGGTGGGCCCAGTAGGACACGGCGATCATGACGGCGGCGTCGAAGCCCTCGGATCCGCTGTTGACGAAGAGGGTCTTGTCGAGGCCGGGAGGCAGATGACCGGCGAGGCGTTCGGCGAGCAGGCCGGCGGGCTCGTGTCCGGCCACCGAGAGGTCGAAGTGGTGCAGCCGGGACGCCTGGTCGACTACCGCCCGCAGCACGTCGGGATGCGCGTAGCCGCACGTGGAGTTCAGCGCCGAGGCGTCGACGTAGGCGCGACCGTCGATGTCCCACACATGGTGGCCCGAGCCGTGCGAGAGGGTCAGCGCAGAGCGGTCGGCGGCCAGCGGCGTCCAGGTGTGCCAGACGTGCCGCCGGTCGCGGTCCCGCACTGCTTCGGGGTCGGTCGTCGGCGCCGGAGACCAGCCGGACGCAGGGAATGTCCGGGATGCGTTCATGAGTGCTCTCTTCCGGGCGTGTCGGGTTCCTTGGCTTCGTCGGGCACTGCGGCCGCACGCGCTGAGCGGTCCGGCGAACCGGCGGGCCTACCAGACAAGTTGGCCGTGCTCGTCGAAGAAGCCACCGCTCGGGCCTTCGTCGGGGAGGGTGGCGAGGGTGACGACGGCCCGTGCGCCTTCCCGGACGGTGCGCGGTGCGCGAAAGCCGTTCATGCCGGTGGCCGTCCAGCCGGGCGACGCTGAGTTGATCTTGATGTGTGCCAGGTCCGGGTCCTGCCGGAACGCCCTGTCGTACTGGACCGTCAGCATGTTGAGCGCCGCCTTCGAAGCGGTGTACGCCAGGCGTACCGAGGCATCGCCCGCAAGGTCCGCACCCGAGCTGGTCAGACCGAACGACGCCGTGGTGCTGGAGACGTTGACGACACGGGGCGCGGACGAGCGGCGGAGCAGCGGCAGCATGGCGTGCATCACGGCGACCGCACCGACGACGTTGACGGCGAGGATGTCCCGCGTGACCTCGGCCGTGGTGTCGGCCGCGGTGGCGCCGACGAAGACGCCGGCGTTGTTGACCAGGACGTCGAGCCGCCCGTGGTCCCGCTCCAGCCGCTTCGCCAGCGCGGCGACGCTCCGCGTGTCGGTCACGTCGAGCGCCACGGGCAGGATCCGCGCGCCGTCCGGGTCCAGGGACCGGGCGGCCGCCTCGCCCCGTACGGCGTCGCGGCTGCCGAGGAGGACGACGGCACCCCGCTGCGCCAGCTGCCGGGCGGTCTCCAGACCGATGCCGCGGTTGGCCCCGGTGACCAGGGCGAGCGCGCCGGGCTTCATCGGGCGGGCCGGTACACCGACACGTGCCCGGTGCTGTCGGAGCCGAAGGGCCGGCCGGACCAGTCCGCGAGGCGCCGGTCGAGGCGCAGGCCCGCCCGAGCCGCCATCACGTCGAGTTCGGCCGGCCAGCAGTAGCGCTCGGCGTGCGGGCGCAGGTGTACACCGTCGGCATCGAAGGTGATCTTCTGGCTGCGGAAGCGCTGGGCGGCCAGGTCGAAGCGGTACACCTCGATGGTGGCGGAGTCCTCCGTGACGGAGAGGGCCCGGACGCACTGGCCGCGGTCGAAGAAGGACGGGTCGGGGACGTACGCCTCGATCACGAAGGCGCCGTCTTCGCCCAGTACGCGTGCGACGTTGCGGAAGCAGTCCTGCTGACGCTCGGCCTCCAGGAGGTTGAAGAGCGTGTTGTACACGAGGTAGACGAGGGTGAAGGGACCCTCCACGGGGACGTCGGCCATGTCGCCGACGGTCACCGGGACGCCGTCGCCGCCCGGCTTCCCGCGCAGTCGTGCGGCCATCCTCGGGGACCCCTCGACCCCTTCGACGCGGACGCCGCGGGCAGCCAGTGGCAGCGCCACCCGGCCGGTGCCGACGGCGAGTTCGAGGACGCGTCCGCCGGAGGCGAGACCGGCCAGGAAGTCGACCGCGGGTGTGGGGTCGAGGCTGGTCTGCTCGTCGTAGTCGTCGGCCCACACCTCGCCGAAGAGCGCCGGATCTCCGAACTTCCTTCTGGTGGCCATGAGAACCCTTTCACTCGGTGGGCTGCGGGCCGACCCGCCGGGGCGGGTGCGGTCCCACCCACACCGCATCCGTTCCCCAATATTGCCTCGATGGGCAATATCATGGCAACCTTCTACCCTCCCCGGACGGGCCGTTCTGACCGGAAGTTGTCAAGTCCGTTGCGGGACGCCGCCGTCTCGGGCAATCATCGCTGCATGGTCAACACACCCCCCGACGGCCGCGCGGGCATCGACGCCGCGCTGGTCCGACGACTGATCGCCGCTCAGTTCCCGCAGTGGGCCGGGTTACCCGTGGTCCCCGTGGAGGTCGACGGCTGGGACAACCGCACGTACCGCCTCGGTGACGACATGTCGGTCCGGCTGCCCACCGCGTCCGGCTACGTCCCCGCGGTCGACAAGGAGTGCGAGTGGCTGCCACGCCTGGCTCCGTCGCTGCCCCTCGCCGTTCCCACGGTTCTGGCCAAGGGGGCCCCGGGCGAGGGATACCCCTTTCCCTGGTCCGTGCGCGGCTGGCTGGACGGCCGGACCTCCTCCCCGGAACGCATCGCCGACATGGCGCAGTTCGCGGTCGCCGTCGCGGACTTCCTGCTGGCCCTGCAGCGCTGCGACACCACCGGCGGCCCTGCCGCCGGGGAGCACAGCTGGTACCGGGGAGCGTCGCCGGCCCACTACGACGAGGAGACCCGCCGCTGCCTCGCCGCCCTCGAAGGCCGGGTCGACACGGAACGGGCCGCCGAGGTCTGGGAGTCCGCCCTCGCCGCCGAATGGCGAGGTGTGCCCGTGTGGTTCCACGGGGACATCGCCGGCGGCAACCTGCTGGTCATGGACGGCAAACTGACGGCCGTCATCGACTTCGGCACCTCGGGGGTCGGTGACCCCGCCTGCGATCTGGTGATCGCATGGACGATGTTCTCCGGCGACAGCCGGGACGCGTTCCGGAACACGATCGGCCAGGACGACGGCATGTGGGCCCGGGCCCGCGGCTGGGCCCTGTGGAAGGCGATGCTGGTCCTGTCCGAGTGCATCGACACCGATGAGGAACATGCCACCACCCACCTGCGTGTGATCGAGGAGGTCCTCGCCGATCACGCACGCTTCGCCTAGTGGGTGCCCTCCGGATCAGGTCGGCGGGCAGGAACGGCACCTGTCCGGCCGGCCCGATCGCGCCGCAGGCATGCTCCGCAAGCCATCCTCCGGGCCTTGCCTGACGCCGGTCCGCCGAGGTGCTCGACGACGTGGCGCGATCGCGTCGTCGAGCACCTCGGCGGTGGCCCGGCCGCAGCTGCGCGGGCAGGGGCTATCCGGCGACGGTGAGGTCCGCGCCGCGCAGTTCCGCGCCGCGCAGTTCCTCCGATCGCGCCCGGAAGTGGTCGATCGTGTGGCGCAGCCCTTCCTCCAGGCCGATGGCGGGACGCCAGCCCAGGGTCCGGGCGGCCCGGTCGATCGCCGGGCGACGCCGCGGCGGGTCGTCCTGAGGCAGTTGCCGGTACTGGACCGGCGCGGAGACCTCGGTCATGCGCCGTACCATATCGGCCAGTTGCCCGACCGTGAACTCCGCAGGATTGCCCAGGTTGACCGGCCCCGGTTCGTCGGAGTCGAGCATGGCCGCCAGCCCGCGGACGAGGTCGTCGACGTAACAGAAGCTGCGGGTCTGCCGGCCGCTGCCGTAGACGGTGACAGGCTGCCCGCCCAGCGCCTGGGTGATGAAGTTGCTGACCACTCTTCCGTCGTCCTCCCTCATCCGCGGGCCGTAGGTGTTGAAGATCCTGACGATCCCCGTGTTCACACCGAGGCTTGTGCGGTAGGCCGTGGTCAGGGCCTCCGCGAACCGCTTGCTCTCGTCGTAGACGCTGCGCGGCCCGATCGGGTTCACATGCCCCCAGTAGTCCTCGGTCTGCGGGTGCACTTCGGGGCTGCCGTAGACCTCGCTGGTGGAGGCGAGGAGGAAGCGCGCGCCGTGCCGCCGGGCCAGCACCAGCGCGTTCTCGGCGCCTCGGCTGCCCGCGGCGAGCGTCTGCAGAGGGCGCCGGAGGTAGTCCGGTGGAGAGGCCGGACTGGCCAGATGGGCCACGGCGTCAACGGCACCCGTGACGTCCAGCGCCCGGGTGACGTCGCACTCGATGAATCGGAAGGCCGGGTTCTGCCTCGCCTCCTCCAGGTTCTCCAGCCGGCCCGTGGACAGGTCGTCGACGCAGACGACGCTGTCGCCCCGTCGCAGCAGCAGATCGCACAGGTGGGATCCGAGGAAGCCGGCCCCGCCGGTGATGACGACTCGCATGATCCTCCTCGCTTGTCAAATACTTGCCCCCAATGTTGCCTATACCTCAACCCGATTGGCAATATCGGGGGACACTGTTTTGCCCTACGGAGGCGCCGAGCGGCTCCGCAGCCCCCACCCACCGAGGAGCCACACGTGAGCGCTTCCCCTCACGAACGCAAGGCACGGCCTCTTGGCGAGTCCGTCCGCTCGCGCGCCCTGGCGGTGTGCACGGGGGCGGTGGGACTGGCCGAGGACGGCGCTCTCACCGGCCTGGTCGCCAACACGGGCCTGATCGGTGTCTCAGGCGCCATGATGAGCACCTCGGGCAGCCTGTTCCTGGCCGACGAGATCGGCGTCGGTCCGCTGATGATCGGTCTGTTCTTCCTCGGCAGAGGCATCCTCGGGGTCTTCTCGGGACTCGCCTTCGGTGCGCTGTCGGACCGGATCGGCAACAGGCGCCTGCTGCTCGCCGTCTGCACCCTGCTGTCCGCGGTCGGCACCTTCGCCTACGTCGTGGTGCGCGACTACTACCTGCTCTTCGCCGTGGGAGCGGTCTTCTTCGCCCTCGGCAGCGCCTGCTTCCCCCAACTGCTGGCCTACACGCGCGAGTTCGCCCGGACGCGGTCGCTGGACGCCACGTTCTTCAACTCCCTGCTGCGTGCCCTCACCTCGATGACCTGGGTCATCGGCCCCCCGCTCGGCTTCCTGCTGATCGGCACCCGGGGATTCGGGGTCATGTACCTCGTCGTCACGGCGATGTACCTGCTGGCCGGCGGCCTGTGTCTCGGGCTGCTGCCGAACGAGCCCAGGGCGGTCGAGGCACGCCCCAAGAACGGCAACCCGTTCTCCGGCACCGGACGGTCCTCGTGGATCCTGCTCATCGCCACCGTGCTGCTTCTGACGGTCAACAGCGTCTACCAGATCGACATCGCGCTGTTCGTGACCAAGCAGCTCGCGTACGACACGAGCTTCACCGGACTCCTCCTCGGGCTCGCCTCCGCGCTCGAGATCCCGGTGATGATGTACCTGGGCGCCCGTGCGGAACGCATCGGGAAGTGGCGGCTGGTGACGTACGCCGCCGTCCTCGGGACGCTGTTCTTCGCCGCGCTTCCGCTGGCCGAGTCCAAGGCCGCGCTTCTCGCGCTCCAGGCGCTCAACGCCTTCTTCATGGCGGTGGTGCTGAGCATTCCCGTGACCATCCTGCAGGAGGCCATGCCCGACCGGGTCGGGGCGGCCTCGTCGCTGTTCACCGGAGCGTTCCAGGTCGGGGTGATGCTGGGCGGCGCCACCGCGGGCGTGGTCACCGAATGGGCCGGCTATGCCCGTGTGTTCTGGGTGTGCGCGCTGCTCACGGCGCTCGCGGCGGTGCTGCTCGCCCTCGGCGGGAGGCCCGGGCCCCTCGGTGCGCAGGCGCCGTGAGCCGCGCGGCCGGCCGTCCGTGTACCCGGGCGCCCGGTGACCTGGCGACCGGGCGCCTCGGCGCCTCGGCGACCGGGGTTACTCGGTCACCGTGGTAGCCGCCGGCTGGGTGATCCTGTTCGACACGCCGCCGAGGTAGTAGCGCACGGTGGGCAGCTTCGTCGACACGATGGGGATGCCGTTGTCCTGCAGCGTCCGCAACAGCTTGTCGTCGGGAGCGGTGTTGGCCTCGTGCTCCGCCTCGGTGAACGTTTCCGGGATCGGCAGCCGCAGCAGCAGCTCCCGGCGCACCAGCCACACGCTCTGGTCCACCAGGGAGACGGGGTCCTGCGGCTGGATCACGCTGCTGGTGCGGAAGGCCCCTCCGGGCTGCCGCGGATCGGCGCGGTCCAGCAGGATGTTGGTGCCGGGGACGCGGACGCCCTTGTCGCACATGAGCTGGTGGATCCGCGCCGCCTCGGCCGGATCGTCGACGGTGTGCCAGGCCTTGTCGAGATAGGGGGAGCCGTCGGCGTGCCACAGCGTCCGGCCGGAGTGGGCGACCTCGACGCCGTGCTGCCGGGCGCACGCCAGCAGGCTGCTGAGGTGGTGGGGCTCGTACTCGTTGTCGTCGTCCAGAAACGCTGTCCAGTCCGCCGAGGAAAGCCGGACGCCCGTGTTGAACAGCCGCGAAAGGCGCGGGTAGATCCGGCGCTTGTCCCCGGGGGGCTCGTCGCGCTCGGCGGCCGGGCGCGGCACCTGTTGCACGGTCACCCGCAGTCCCGGCCGGGTCGGGGCCCCGAGGGCCGCCGGCACGCTCCCGGGGTCGTCGTCGATGACGACGACGTGCTCGATGAGACCGTCGAAGTCCTGCCTGTACACGGAGTCCATGGCGCGCCGGAGCAGGTGCGGACGCCCTCGCGTCACCGTCACGACCCCGATCGTGTCCTTGTGCATGCGGTTCTCCCTTCCCTCCCGTGTGGAGCCGACGCGCCCTGATCCAACCAGGGGTTGCCAATCAAGGCAAGCCCCTGGCAATGTATTGCCTGCATCGTGTGGGCCAAAGGAGGCGTGTGATGGGTGATCCCAGGTTCAGCATCGTGATCCCGTACAAACAGCGCCTGCGCAATTTCCGCATCGCGCTCGCGGCGCTCGCCGAACAGACCCTGCCCGGCTCGGAGTTCGAGATCGTCGTCGGGGCCCTTGAGTACACGCCGGAATACGTCGCCGCCTGCCAGGAGTTCGCCGACCGGCTCACCATCGTCTCCGTGCTGGTCGACGAGGAGTGGAACCTGAGCCGCTCCCGGAACCTGGCACTGCGGCAGGTCTCGGGAGAGGTCGTGGTCTTCCTCGACGCCGACCTGGCATTGCCCCCGCGGTGCCTGGAGTCCCTGTACGACCGGTACTACGCGGACGGTCGAACCGTCTGCGTGGTCGGTCAGATCGTCGGCCTCGACGGCCGCTCGGACCGGCCGGCCGAAACCACGGATCTCCCGGAACACCGGCACTACCGGAAGCTGCTCGCGGACCTGGAGAGTTCGCCCGGCGCCCGCCACGACAAACGGTGGTGCTTCGATCCGTTCGTCCTGCCGTGGACGCAGGTCTGGGGCGCGTTCATCGCGCTGCCCGCCGCCACCGTCCGACGGCACGCGCTGTTCTTCGACGAGAACTTCCGGGGCTGGGGCGGCGAGGACCAGGAATGGGGCTACCGCGTGCACGCCGCGGGCGTTCCGATCGTGCGGGGGCAGGACGTGTACGGGCTGCACCTGCCGCACGTCCGCGACGTCTCGTCCAACTTCCGCGAGTTCGGCGTCAACGCGGACTACTTCCTTGCCAAGTGGCCGGCCCTCGACGTCGAGCTGTACCGGGCCTTCGACATGTGGGACGCCAACCGCTGCTACGAGGAGATCCGCCGGGAGGTCGCGGCCGCGGTTCCCGATCCGGACGGGACCCTCGGCGTCGTGCGCGGCACCGTCGGCGGCAAGGACACCCTCGTCGTCGGTGCCCCGCTCGACGGGCGGTCCCGGATCACCGACCCCGAACTGAGCGCGCTCTTCGACGACCGCTCCCCGCTCCGCGTGCTCCCACTGATCGGCCTCGCACTTCCCTTCGCCGACCGGAGCGTCGAGGAGTGCCGGGTGCTGCCGGCCGTCGGGAGGCTGAGCGGACGGTACCGGGGGACCGTGCTGCGCGAGGCGGCCCGTGTGGCGCGTCACGTCGTGACGGCGGAACAACCGGCACCCGCCGACCGCGCGGTGTGACCCTCCGCGGTCGACGAGCGGTTCGCCGGACACTCGGCCGGTGTCCCCCCGTCGGGGACACCGGCCGACGCGTGCCGCGTCAGACCGACAGGTCGAGTCGCGGCACACCGGGTGCGTCAAAACCGAACACCTGCCCGTACGCCGAGAGTTCCGCGTTCAGGCAGGCCACCACGGTCTCGGCCCTGCGGAACCCGTGCCGCTCGCCCTCGAAGGCGAGGTAGGCGTGCGGGACGTCGCCACCGCGCAGCCGTTCCAGGAACCGTTCCGCCTGACGCGGAGGGCAGACCGGGTCCTCGGTGCCCTGCATGATGACGAACGGGGCCCGGATGCGGTCGGCGCGGCGCAGCGGCGAGACCTGTGCGTAGCGCCCGGCTGCCTGCGGCCAGGGGCCCACCAGGCTGTCCAGATAGCGGGACTCGAAGTCGTGCGTGCCGCGGTCGCGCCACTCCTCGGGGTCGAGCAGCGGGTAGTAGATCCCCGCCACGCGGTACAGCCCCGGCTCGGAGGCCAGCGATGCCGCCGCCGTCCAGCCGCCCGCGCTCCCGCCCCGTATGCCGATGCGCTCGGGGTCGGCGAGGCCCCTTGCCACCAGGCCACGGGCCACGGCGGCGCAGTCCCGCACGTCGACCACGCCCCAGTTGCCGCGCAGCCGTTCGCGGTAGGACCGGCCGAAGCCGGTCGAGCCGCCGTACTGCACGTCGACGATCCCGATGCCACGGCTGGTGAAGTAGGCGATCTCGTGGTTCACCACCAGTTGGCTGCGGGTGGTGGGTCCCCCGTGCGCCTGCACCAGGAAGGGAGGCAACTCATCTTCCGGAGCGGTGAATTCGGGGTTGTGCGGAAGGTACACGAACGCGTGCACGTCCTCGCCGTCATCGTTCGTGAAGACCTCGTGGCGGCCGTGGGGCAACCAGTCCGCGTGCTCCGGTTCCGCGCCGCGCAGCACCTCCAGGCGGGCCGTGCCGGTGGGCGGGTCGGGGTCGACGAGCACCACCGAAGAGTGCCGGCGCGGCCCGGCCGCGGTCCCCGCGATCCGGCGGCCGTCGGTCGCGAGCGCCGCCCACTCGCTGTACGGGGCGGGCACGTCGCGCAGTGAGCCGTCGCGCCGCAGGACGGCGAGCCGGCGCTCGCTCGTCCCGTGCACCACGAACAGCCGTCCGTCGTCCGCCGGCAGGAACCACTGCGCGCCGATCCGCCACAGCGGCTCCCCGAACTCCTCCGCGCGGGAGCACACACAGCGGCTGTCCCCGGCCGGGCCGATCTCGTGGATGTTCCACCAGCCGTCCGGGTCGCTCAGGACGTACAGCGCCCCGGGCCGGTCCGGGGCCCACTCCACCTGGCCGACCGAGATCCCCGGGCCGCCGGCGACCTGCACGGCGGGCCGCAGAGTTCCGTCGGGTCGCACGTCGGCGCACAGCACGGCCGTGGTGTCCCACGGCATGTGCGGGTGGTCCCAGCCGATCCAGGCCACCCGGCGGCCGTCCGGCGACACCTTCGGGCCGGTCATGAAGTGGTGGCTGGCGGCGAGGACCCGGACCGCGGCCGGGTCGGTCGCCGCGCTGCCGTCCAGGGGCAGCGCCACCAGCTCCCGGCGGACCCTGGTGCCCGCCGGGTCGGCGAGCGTCTCGCGCAGGCACCAGACCTCCTCGCCCACCCGGGCGAAGTCGGCGTAGCGCGCTCCGGCGGCGAACGGGGGCTCGGCCGTGAGCGGCGCGGGAACGGATCCCGGCACGGACCGGTACACCCGCTGGTCGTCCCCCTGCGTGAAGACGAACCCGGCCGAGGCGTCCCGGCCGAGGGCGAGCCACGGGCGTCCGCCGTACTCGATGACCCGGGAGCGGACGTTCCACCCGGTGCCGAGGACGTCGCAGACGGAACCGTCGGGGGTGCGGCCGACCAGCGCGGCGCGCCCGCCCTCCCACGGCCTGGTCTCGGTCCACCACACCTGGTCGCCGACGAAGCCGACCCATTCCCTGCGGGCCTCGCCCACCGCCGCGTCGGCCGCTTGGATCGGCGAGGTCCACGTGCCGTACGGGGCGATGCGCACCGCTGTCTCATGCGAGGTTGTGGTTGCCAAAATTTGCCTCCCTGTTGAAGGTAGCGACTGCCATACATAACGGGACATTTGATGGCCTGCCGCGCGAGCAATCACTTCATCTGCTCCACAGAGATTGCCTTCACTGTGCCAATGATGGCAACCTATTGCCCATCGAGGTCCTGAGAGCGGGGACCGCAGCGCACAGAAAGGAGCCCGTCCATGAGTGGGACCGCACCGACGGCGGTGACCGCGTCGACGTCCGCGCCAGGGGACGGCGGTGCCGGTGGGCAGCGACCGCTGCGCGCGGCGCTCGCGCTGGAGACGCTCGTGGGCAGCCTCGGCCTGTACAGCGTCATCCCCGTGCTCGGTCCGCTGCTCGCGGCCCGGTCCCCGGGGTCGGGTACCGCGGTCGTCGGTGCCGGTCTGTTCTGCTACACCGCTTCGGCAGGCCTGTCGGCCACGCTCGCGGCGCGCCGGCTGCGCAGGATCTCCTACGCACCGGGCATGGTGGGGTCCGTCCTGCTCTCGGCCGCCGCGTTCGGCCTGCTGCCCCTTGCCGACGCGGACTGGATGCTGTGCGGGCTGCTCGTCCTGGCCGGATGCGGCGTGAGCGCCCACTTCCTGTACTCACGGGTCCTCGTCGCCGAGGTGGTACACGACGACATCGGCCGCAACCGCGTCTTCTCCCTGCTCCAGATAGCCGTGAACGCGGCCGCGGCGCTGGGGCCGTTCATCGCCAACGCGCTGTACTCGCCCTCGCAGCCGCAGAAACTGATGGGCGTCGTGGCACTGTGCTACGTGGCGGCCGCGGTCGTGATGCTGCCCGGGCTCCCGCGCGGAGTCAGGCCGCCGGCGTCGTCGGGTCGATGGCCGGTGGGCAGGAAGGTGCTGCGGCAGGTCGTCACCACGGCCGCGATACGGCGCACGGTCGTCGCCGGCGTCCTCGGCACGTTCGTGTACGCCCAGTTCTACTCGGCCTTCGCGTACTACGTGGCCCGGCAGTTCGACTCGGCGACGCTGCGCTCCTTCCTCCTGGCGGGGCCGGCCTTCTGGATCGTCGTCCTGCAGACCGGCGTGACCGCGGTGGTCAGCAGGCTGATGAGAGCGGGTGTCACGCCCTTCGCCGTGCTCGGTGGCGCCAACCTGCTCTTCGGGCTCTCCATGCTGACGCTGGGCCTGCACCTCGAACCGGCCGTCGGCGCCGTCCTCGCCATCCTCGTGTTCTCCGTGGCCGAGATGGCGTTCGGGCCGATGATCAGCACCGCGTACGCCGGGCTCCCCATCGAGTCCAGCCTGGAGGCGTTCAACCTGCGCCAGGTGTGCTGGTCCTTCGGCGAGGCACTCGGCGCGTTCTCGGGCGGCACGCTGTTCGTCGCGCTCCATGGCCAGGGCCGCGGCCGGCTGTACTGGGACGCGCTCGCCTTCGTCACGTTGGCCGTCACCGGCCTGCTGCTGCTCCTCGCGCGCCGCACCGCGCCGCGTGCCTCACCATGACGCGCACCGCACCGCGCCGCGTGCCTCGCCATGACACTCGCCGCACCGCGCCGCACTCGCCGGGCTGCGTGCCGCGCCGTGACACGTGCCGTGTGACGACACGCCCCGGCTCGCCGGTCTCTCGCCTCGCACACCGGCCGCCCCTGACCGCCCGACCTGACCGACGCTCAGCAGAGGAGTCCTGATGACCACATCGCTCCAGACCGGCGCCGACGTGCTCTCCCACCGTCCGGCACCCGCGGCGCAGCCGCCGGACGGGACGGAGGCAGGGGACAGTGGCGTTCCCCTGCCCCGCGACGGGTTGAGGCCGGTGCACGAACTCGTCGCGCGCTTCGCCCGTGTCACACCCGCCGCCCCCGCGGTGAGCAGCGGGGACGGCGCCCTCGACTACCGGTCGCTGGACGCGTGGGCCGGCCGGATCGCGGCCCGGCTCGCCGAGGCGGGCGTGGGCCGCGGCTGCCGCGTCGGCATCCTCGTCCCACCGTCCACCGCGACGGTGGCCGCGGTGCTCGGCGTCCTGCGGTCCAAGGCGGCGTACGTCCCCGTGGACCCGGCCCACCCCGACCGCCGCATCGCCGATGTGCTGGCCGACGCCCGGGTCGGCGCGGTCGTGGTCACCGGGGACACGGCGGGCCGCCTCGCCGGCCTGAACCTGCCGCTGATCCGGCTGGAGGACGTGGCGGGGCCCGGTGCGGACCGTGGAGCCGGGCGGGAGCCCGGTAGCGACGACGACACCGAGGACGAGGACGAGGAGCCGGCCGGGGCCCTCGCGGACGCCCCGGCAGTCGAGGCCCTCGCGGACGACTGGGCAGAAGGCACCGGGGACGACCCCGCGTACCTCATCTACACCTCCGGCAGCACGGGCGAGCCGAAAGGCGTCCAGGTCGGGCACCGCCAGCTGGCGGCGTCGACGCTGGCCCGACGCATGGTCTATCCGGGCAGCCCGGTCTTCCTGCTCGTCTCGCCCCTCGCCTTCGACTCCTCCGTCGCCGGGCTGTGGGGCACCCTCACGGCCGGGGGGCACCTGGTCGTGGCCACGCCCGACGAGGTCCGTGACCCCGAACGGCTGGTCGGCCTCATAGAACACCACGGGGTGACACGGCTGCTGTGCGTGCCGTCCCTGTACTCCGTCGTGCTGGATGCCGCCGAGCGGCTGGGGCCCCGGCGGCTGCGCACGCTGGAGTCCGTCATCACGGCGGGCGAGCCGCTCACCGCAGACCTGATGAAACGTCATTTCGCCACGCACACCGGTCAGGTGGCCCTGGTCAACGAGTACGGGCCGACCGAGGCGACGGTCTGGGCCAGTTACCGCCGTTACGACGCCCCGGGGCCGGTCTCGATCGGTGGTCCCGTGCCCGGCGTACGGCTGTACGTGCTCGACGACCGGCTGCGCCCGGTACCGCGCGGCGCCGAGGGCGAGTTGTTCATCGGCGGCGCCGGGGTGAGCCACGGCTACTTCGGGCGCCCCGAGGCCACCGCACGGTCCTTCCTCGACGACCCCTTCGCGGGAGAGCCCGGCGCGCGGATGTACCGCACGGGCGACCTCGTCCGCCGGCGGGACGACGGCACGCTCGACTTCCTTGGCCGCCGCGACCACCAGGTCAAGATTCGCGGTCACCGTATCGAACTCGGCGCGGTGGAGGCCGCGTTGTGCGCGCTGTCCGGAGTGCGCGAGGCGGTCGTCGTACCCGACGCCGCGGGCACCGGTCTGACCGGGTTCGTGCTCGCGCCCTCGCTGCCCCCCGCCCAGGACCTGCGGGAACAGCTGGCACGATCACTGCCGGCGCCCATGGTGCCGGCCAGGATCGAGGTGCTCGACTCCTTCCCGCGCACCGTCAACGGCAAGGCCGACCGCACGCGGCTGCGCTCCCGCGCCGACGAGCCGCACCCCGCGGCGCAGCCCGCACCGGCGGCGACGGCCGCCCCCGGCCGCGGCGGTGATCCGGCAGCCGCGGTCGCGGCGGCGTGGGCCGAGGTGCTGCAGATCGCGGACGTACCCGCCGACGTCAACTTCTTCGACCTGGGCGGCCATTCGCTGGCGATGTTCCAGCTCCAGGACGCACTGGAACGGCACACGGGCAGGCGCCCCGCGATCGTCGCGCTGTTCCGGCACACGACGGTCTCGGCACAGGCCGCGCTGATCCGCGGCGGCGGCGCGGACGCGATCGACGCCCACGCCGAAGCCCGACGGTCCGCGGCCCGCCGCGCCCGAGCTCTGCGGGCACGCCGCCACCGCACGCAGGAGGAGTCCGCGAAGTGACCCCCACCGACCGCCTCACGACCGCCCGGTCCGCCGCGACCGCTTCCTTCGTCCCGGCCGCTCGGCCTCCTCGTCCCCCGGGCCCCGGGCAGAGCCCTCGGACCCTGTGGCTGCACTGCCCCGATCCCCTGCCCGATCCCGCGCGACGGCTGATCTGTTTTCCCCACGCCGGGGGATCCGCCGCCTTCTTCCGCACCTGGGGGCGGCGGCTGCCCGGGACCGAGGTGCATGCCGTGCGGTACCCGGGCCGCGCCGAGCGGATCGCGGAGCCGGCGGCCACGGATCTGCGCGTGCTCGCCCACGCGATCGCGGACGCCGTGGAACCGCTGGCCGACCGGCCGATCGTGCTGTTCGGCCACAGCATGGGCGCCGCCGTGGCGCTGGAGGCGGCCCGCTGCCTGGAGCGGCGCGGCATCCGGGTGACCCACCTCGTGGCGTCCGGCTCCCGCGACGCCCCCTACCCGGAACCCGATGAGGCCGCCACCGAGCAGGACGAGGACGACGACGCCGTGGTCGCCCGCCTGCTCGCCCTGGGCGGGACCGACCCGGAGCTCGCGGCGGACCCCGAGTTCCGGGAACTCGTGGTCCCGTATGTCCGCGCCGACGGCCTGATGTTCCACGGCTACACCCCGCGCCACGACGATCCGCCCCTGCACTGCCCCGTGACGACGATCGTCGGGGACGCCGACGAGGACGCGGACCGACGGCCCTGGAGCGAGCTGACCGTCGCCGCGCACCGCGAACACCGGGTCACGGGAGACCACTTCTACCTCGTGCCCCGGCCGCCTTTCGCGCTGCTCCGGAACCTGTGAGCGACGCCCGCGAACCCGGCTCAGCCACCCGGCCCCGTACAGCGCATGCCGACCTGCTCCGTGCCGCACCGCAAGGAGGGTTCCCATCGCTACGCACCAGCCGAGCAGCGCACCCCCGCGCTCGTATCTCATCAGCGTCGTCCTGCCCTGCTACAACGAGGAGCAGGTGCTGCAAAGGACCCACGCGCGGGTCACCGGCGCCCTGCGCGACCTGCCGCACGAGATCATCTACGTCGACGACGGCAGCTCCGACGCCACCTGGGCGCTCATCCAGAAGCTCCTCGCCGACGCCCCCGCGGGCTCCGTGTCCTCCCGGGTCCGCGGAGTCCGCCTCAGCCGCAACTTCGGGCACCAGGCCGCATGTCTGGCCGGCCTCGCCGAGGCCGTGGGCGACGCCGTCGTCCTGATGGACGCGGACCTTCAGGACCCTCCCGAACTCATACCGAGCATGGCGGAGCTGTGGTTCAGGGGCTGGTCGGTCGTGTCCGCCCGCCGCGGTGCCCGGCACGGTGAAACACGCCGGAAGAGGGCCACCGCCTACCTGTACTACCGCCTGCTGTCCCGGATCTGCGACCAGCCCGTCGCCCTCGACACGGGCGACTTCCGGCTCCTGGACCGCAAGGTCGTCGACTTCGTGACCTCGCTCGCAGAGCGTGAGCTGTTCCTGCGCGGCGCGATCAGCTGGACCGGTTTCCCCGAGACGAGCATCACGTACGAGCGTGACCCCCGGGCCGCGGGCACGACGAAGTACACGCTGCGCAAGATGCTGGCGCTCTCCCGCACCGGCGTCCTGGCGGGCACGGCCGCCCTGCCCCTGCGGATCCCGGCCTACCTCGGCGTCGCCCTGCTGCTGGGGGCCGGCGGGGTCGGCGTGGTCCGCGGGAGCGCCCGGCAGGCGGCCCCGCTCGGCGCGCTGGGGATGCAGCTGCTGGCCTGCGGGGTGCTGGGCGAGTACCTGCTCGCCGTCTTCCGGCAGGTGCAGGGCCGCCCGTCCTATCTCGTCATGGAACGGACCGGCTCCGAGCACGGCACGGCCGAGGCGCGTTTCCCCGCCCACGTTGAGGAGTACTCGTGAACACGCAGGACACGCAGGAGGCCGGCACGCCCGGCGCCGTGATCGTGGGCGGCGGCTTCACCGGCCTGGCCGCCGCCCTGGAACTGGCGGAGCGGGGCCGTCCCGTGACGGTCCTGGAGAGGGAGCCGGAACTGGGCGGGCTGGCCGGCAGTTTCGACGTCGGCGGCGGCAGGCGCATCGAGCGCTTCTACCATCACTGGTTCGACTCGGACCGGGAGATCCTCGACCTGTGCGCCCGGTTGGGCCTGTCGGACGCGGTGGAGCCCCATCTCACCCGCACCGGGATGTACTACGCCAATGCGATCTACCGCCTCTCCAGCCCCCTGGACCTGTTGCGCTTCGTTCCCCTGCCGCTGCTCGACCGGATCCGGCTCGGCGTCATGGCGCTGCGGGCCCGGCGGGTCGACGACTGGCGCGCCCTGGAGCACCTCACGGCCGAGCAGTGGCTGGTCTCGCTCGGCGGACGCCGGGTCTACGACGTGGTGTGGCGGCCCCTGCTGGAAGGGAAGTTCGGCGAGCACGCCGAGCAGGTCGGCGCCACCTGGATGTGGACGAAACTGCGGTTGCGCGGCGGCAGCCGCACCCGGTCGGGCAGCGAGGTCCTGCACTATCTGCGCGGCGGCAGCGAGACCCTGATCACCGCGCTGCACAAACGGCTGACCGAGCTCGGCGCGGACCTGCGCACCGACACCGTCGTGGACTCGGTGGTCACCGACGGCACCGGCGTCACCGGCGTCCGGACCCGCGAGGGCGACGTCGTCCCCGCGCGGCATGTGCTGCTCACCAACGCCCCCGAACAGGCGGCCGACCTGCTCGACCCCGTCGGCTCCGACAGCCCCGCCGGCCATCCCGCGGTCCCGGCCCTCGTACGCCGGCTGCGCGGCATCCGCTACCTGGCCAACGTCTGTCTGGTGCTGGAGAACAACCGCAGGCTCTCCGACACGTACTGGCTGAACGTCAACGACCCGTCGTTCCCCTACGTCGGCGTGATCGAGCACACCAACATGGACGCCCCGGAGCACTACGGAGGCCGCCACGTCGTCTATCTCTCCAAGTACCTGCCTCGCGACGACGCGTTGTACCGGATGAGTGACGAGGAGGTCTTCGCGTACAGCCTCCCGCACCTGCGCCGGATGTTCCCCGGCTTCGACCGCTCCTGGGTCGAGGACTACCACGTCTGGCGCGCCGAGTACGCCCAGCCCGTGATCACCCCCCGCTACACCAGGGACATGCCACCGCTGCAGACCGGCCTGACCGGGCTGTACCTGGCGAGCATGGCCCAGGTGTTCCCGGAGGACCGCGGCACCAACTACGCCGTGCGCGAGGGCCGCAGGGCCGGCCGCCTCATCGCCGACCGGCTGCGCACCCAGGAGGCGTACGGTGCCTGAGCTGCTCACGGTGGACCAGGCCGAACGCCTGGGCATCGACCAGGTCCACAGCCTGTACGAAAGGTACGTCAGCCGCAGTCAGGTCTCCCTGACCGGCACCTTCGGCTTCGGCCGCGACCTCGTCGACAGTGCCGAAGGCGCCTGGATTCGGCTGCGGGACGGGCGCCGCATCCTGGACTTCACCGGCGGCGTGGGCGTCCTCAACCACGGCCACAACCACCCCCGCATCCTCAAGGCCCGCGACCACTTCCGTGAGCTGCGGCGCATGGAGGTCCACAAGAACTACCTGTCCCCCTACGTCGCCGCGCTCAGCCACAACCTCGCCGCTCTGCTCCCGGGGGACCTGAACATCTCCTACTTCCCGAACTCGGGGGCCGAGGCCGTGGAGGGCGCCGTCAAGCTGGCGTACAAGTACCACGGCGGCCGCCGCGGCACCGTGCTCCACACCGACATCGCCTTCCACGGCAAGCTGCTCGGCGCGGGCAGCCTCACCGCCTCCCCGGAGATCCACTTCGAGTACCCGAGGCTGCCGGGCACGGACTCCTTCGCCTACGGGGACCTCGAGTCGTTCCGGCTCGCCCTGCAGCGTCACACCGACGGGCGCGGCCGCAGCGACGTCTACGCGGTGGTGGTCGAGCCGTTCAGCGCCTCCAGCCTGCGTGAGTGCTCCGGCGCGTTCCTGCGCGAGGTGCGTCGCATCTGCACCGAGCAGGACATCGTGCTGGTCTTCGACGAGGTGTACACCGGCTGGGGCAAGACGGGCGAGCTGTTCCACTTCATGCACCACCCCGGCCTGGTCCCCGACGTCGTGACGACGTCGAAGTCGTTCGGCGGCGGCAAGTCCTCCATCTCCGGGTACGTCGCGCGCGAGCCGGTCTTCCGCCGGGCGTACGACAACCTGCGCGACGCCACGCTGCACAGCACCACGTACTACGGATTCGGCGAGGAGACGGCCACGGCGCTGGAAGCGGTGGCCGTCGCCGTCGAGGAGGACTTCCCGGCGCGCGCCCGGAAACTCGGCGACATCCTCTCGCCCGGCCTCGCCGGCATCGCCGCCCGGCACCCCAAGATGGTCGCGGGGGCCGCGGGCCGGGGCGCGCTGCACGGGCTGCGACTGCACCAGGGCCCCCGGCTGCCCTCGGCCGTACGCGACCTCGTCCCGGTCCAACTGGCCAAGGATCCCCAGGCGTTCGCCAAGGTGCTCACCGGTGCGGTGATCGCCGCGCTCTACCGCGAGCACGGCATCCTCACCTTCTTCGGTTCCAACCGGCACATCGCCCTGATCGTGTCGCCCCCGCTGGTGGCGGGGGAGGCAGAGGCCCATCTCTTCCTGGAGGCCCTGGACACCGTGCTCGGCAAGGGCGCGCCACGGCTGCTGGCGGATTTCGTGCGGGAGAAGGCGACGGCGGCGAGGGGGGTGCGATGAGGCCCGGACCGAGGCTGCTGCGCGCCGCGCTGCGCTCCAGCGGCCTGCGCTCGTACTGGGCGCGCCAGTACCCCTGTCTGCGCGCACCGGCGGCCCGGGCGGCCGCCGAGACACACGTGGTGGAGACCCTGCGCACGCTGCCACTGTCCCAGCGCGTCGGATACATGACCGTGCTGCGCGCGTTGCCGCTGGCATACCGGCTCGCGAACGGCGGGCGGTCACTGCGCAGGGCGACGGACGAGGAGGGACGGCACGGAATGCGGGTCCTGGCCGCGCTGCCCGGCTTCTCGGAGGTGGTGCGGTCGAGCACGGCGCTCGCCCTGCTGGGCGCCCTCGACGGCCGGACGGGAGAGGGGACACCGCGATGAGGACGTTCCCGGCCCGGCGGCGGCGGACCGTCGACACGGAGGTGCTGGTGGTCGGTTCGGGCGCCGGCGGCAGCGTGGCCGCACTCGAACTCGCGGCGGCGGGGCGTGAGGTGACGGTCCTGGAGGAGGGTCCGCGGGCCGACACCGCGCGCCTCGCCGCGGCCGGCCCGGCCGAGAACATGCGCACCCTGTACCGCAACGGCGGGCTGACACCCGTGTTCGGGACACCCACCATCGCCTACGGCGAGGGGCGGGCCGTCGGCGGCACCACGCTGGTCAACGGCGGCCTGCTGTGGGAGCCTCCGCCCGCGCTCCTCGCCCGCTGGGCGGCGGTCTCGGGCATCGACGGCTACCGCGCGGCGGACCTCGCCCCGCACCTGAAGACGGTCGGCACCCGCCTGGGCGCCCTCGTGCAGGGCCATGGCGGTCCGGACGACAACCGCGACTCCCGGCTCCTGACCGAGGGGGCCGACCTCCTGGGCTGGCGCTGGCAGCACGCCCGCCGCGCGGTACGGGGCTGTGCGCACCGCAACCGCTGCACCACCGGATGCACCAGCGGCGCCAAGCAGAGCATGGCGGTCAGCTACCTTCCGCGGGCCGAAGCGCTGGGCGCGCGGATCCTCCCCGGCACCCGGGTCCTGCGCCTCCTGCACGACGGCCGCACCGTACACGGAGTCCTCGCCACCGGTCCGGACGGCGCACGCACCGTCTACCGGGCACGCGCGGTCTTCCTCGCCGCCGGACCGCTGGGCACCCCCGCGCTGCTCCGGCGCAGCGGCATCCAACGGCACCGGGCCGGGCGCGGACTGGCCCTGCACGTCAATCTGCGCACGGTGGCCCGCTTCCCGCACGAGGTGGCGGCGGAACGCGGCACCATCTTCACCGCGCAACTGCAGGAGTTCGGCGACCGGGGCATCCTGATGATGCCGTCCAACGTCTCGCGCGGCGCGCTGGCCGCCGCGCTGGCGGGCCGCTCCCCCGCCGACGTCGAGCGTCTCCTGGCCGACTACGACCGCCTGGGCGTCTACACCACGCAGGTGCGCCTGCACGGCACGGCGAGGGTGACGACGCTGCCCGGCGGCGGAGTGCTGGTGCGGCACGGCATGACGGCCGTGGACCACAGCGTGCTGCGCGACGCCTTCCGCATCGGCGCGCGGCTCCTGTTCGCCGCGGGGGCGGAGCACATAACGCCGCCCGTGTCCGCGGCGCCGGCACTGCGCAGCCCGGCCGAGGCCGAGGCGTTCTGCCTGCGCGTGGCGCCGGGCGACTGGGAGCTGGTCTCCGTGCACGGCATGGCGTCGGCGCGGATGGGGCGGGCGGAACGCGGCGGGGTGTGCGACGCGTGGGGCAGGCCGTACGGCTTCGAGGGCCTGCGGGTGTGCGACGCCAGCGTGCTGCCGGGGGTCACGGGCATCAGTCCGCAGGGAACCATCATGGCCTTCGCCCATGAGATCGTCGCCCGTTTCAACGACGAGGAAGGGCGCCTCACATGAGGGAGCAGCAGCCGACGGGCGCGGGGCCGGTCCCGCTCGACCGGTCGGCGAGGCGAAGCGGTGTGGGGGCCGGTGCTCGCCGTGTCCGCCTGTTCAGCACGCCTGCCCTCGTCGCCTCCTGTGTGGGCTTCGCCCTGATCGGTGCGCTGCAGTCGTTCTACGGCCCCTCGATCCCGGCCCTGCGCACGGAGTTCGGTCTTTCACCGGCCGCGGCCGGGGTCGGTCTGACCGCCCACTTCATCGGTGGGGTGGGCGGGGTGCTCACGTTCAACCGGGTGCACCGGCGAGTCGGCAACCGCACGCTGTTGGGCGTCTCCTACGGCCTCATGTCGGTGGGGTCCCTGGGGTTCGCCCTCGCCCCGACCTGGCCACTGGCACTGACCGCCGCGTTCTTCGCGGGGCTCGGCTTCGGCGGCATCGACTACGGCCTCAACCAGTTGTTCGCCGTGGGCTTCGGGGAGCGCAGCACCGCCATGCTCAACGTCCTCAACGCGTTCTTCGGCGTCGGTGCGGTGGCGGGACCGGCACTGATCGGCCTGGTGGGCCCGGACCGCCATGCGCTCGCCTTCGCCGCGTGCGGCGTCGTGTCGGCCATGCTGCTGCTGTTCCTGCGCGGAGTCGGCGACGGGACCCCGCCGCAGGACGAAGGAGCCGACCGCAGGACGACGGGCGCGCCCCGCTCTTGCCCGGGACGGTCCCGGGCAAGGCTGCTCCTGGCGGCCTTCGTCGCGCTGTACATCCTGCACGTGGGGGTGGAGGCGGGCGTCGGCGGCTGGGAACCCACGCACCTGGAGACGATCGGCTACGGATCGGCCTTCGCCGCCTCGGCCACCTCGGTGTTCTGGCTGATGATGACGGTGGGCCGCTTCCTGGTGGTCCCCTTGACGCTGCGACGGCCGGAACACGTCATCATCAAGGTCAGCTGTGCGGGCATGGCCGTCTGCCTGGCGGCGGCCTCCGTTCCCGCCCTCGCACCCTTCATGTACGCGGGCGTGGGCCTGTTCATCGCTCCGGTCTTCCCCACCGGCCTGCCCTGGCTCACCAGGACCGTTCCCATGGCCCGCAGCGCCGGCGCCCATGTCATCGCGGCCTCCATGCTGGGTGGCGTCGCCGCAGGCCCCGCGCTGGGCGCTGTGGTCCAGTGGGCGGGGGCACGGTCGGTCCCGCTGGTGCTGTGCGTGATCGCGGTGTGGTGCCTGACCACGTCGATGTGGATCGACCGCGCGGCGCGTCGGCGAAGGCCCGAGTGATCGCCCCGCGCGCGGCGACATGGCGAGCGCCCCTCTTCCGCACGCCGTACCGCCCTCGGGTGTGGCCGGAGGACCGGACGTCCGACGGGCTAACCTGGGGCACGGCCTGTGGGGGCTGACGAGGGGCGGTGCCATCCGTGGTCGTCCCTACGGCGTGCGGAGGGAGAGCGGCAGTTGGAAGGACGACGCGCGACGCTCGAGGCGGTGGCGGCCCACGCGGGGGTGGGCCGGGGAACGGCCTCACGGGTCATCAACGGTTCCGGCCGGGTGAGCGCCGCTTCGCGCGAGGCCGTGCTCCGTGCCGTACGCGAACTGGGCTACGTGCCCAATTCGGCGGCCCGCGCACTCGTGCGCCGGCGCACCGACACGGTCGCCTTCGTCGTGGCCGTCGCGGAGGAGCGGGTCTTCTGGGAGGAGCCCTACTTCTCGGCCATCGTGCGGGGGGCCACGGCGGGCCTCGCCGACGAAGGGGTCCAGTTGCTGCTGGCCATCGCCCAGTCCCAGCCGGACCGTGACCGGCTGACCGCGTTCCTGAAGGCGCGCCACGTCGACGGGGTCCTGCTCAGTTCCTTCCGCGGCGACGACCCGCTGCCCGGCGAACTCGAGCAGTCCGGGACTCCGACCGTGCTGGTGGGGCGGCCCACCGGCTACGTCCCCGACTGGTCCGTCGACGTGGACAACGTGGCGGGGGCCCGGCTGGCGGTACGGCATCTCGTCGAGCGAGGCCGGCGCCGTATCGCCACGATCACCGGGCCCCTGGACATCCAGGCGGGGGTCGACCGGCGCACCGGCTACCGCGACGTGCTCGAGGAGAGCGGGCTGCGTGCTCTTCCGGAGGCCCAGGGTGACTTCACCAGGACGTCCGGTACCGAGGCGATGCGCGAGCTCCTCGCGCGCTGCCCCGACCTGGACGCGGTGTTCGCCGCGTCGGACAGCATGGCCGCCGGAGCACTGCAGGCGTTGCGGCAGTCGGGGCGTCAGGTGCCCGGTGACGTGGCCGTGGTCGGCTTCGACGACTCGCCCGTCGCCGCTGATTCCGACCCACCGCTGACGTCGGTGCGGCAGCCCTTGGAGGACATGGGCCGGGAGCTGGCCCGCCTCATGATCGCCCGCCTCAACAGCGAGGACGTGCCGGAACCGACGGTGATCCTCCGCCCCGCACTGGTCGTACGCCAGTCGTCGTGACGGCGTGCTCCGGTCCTCGGCCCGCGGGACGCGGAGGGCGCAGGAGGGCCGTGAGGGCGGCGGACACGCTCCCGGACGGGTCCCACGGGGTGCGGGCCCGCCCGGGGCGCTCGGCCGTGAGCGCGGGAGCGTCAGGCGCTGTCAGAGGGTCGAGCCGGCGTCTCCGGGCCGGATGCGTCCGCGCCAGGCGCCGCTCTCGCCGCCGTGCTGCTCGATGTAGTCCTTGAAGCGGTGCAGATCTCCCTTGACCCGACGGTCGATCACGCCCAGCATGTCCGCGCCCTTCTCGGCGACACCGGAGGGCTCGATCTCCATCGTGAGCTCCACGCGGGTGTGCATGTCGTCCAGGCGTTCGAACCGGACCGACCCGCGCTGCTGCGTGTCTCCGCCGACGGCCCGCCAGGTGATCCGGTCGTCCGGCAGCTGGTCGACGATCTCGGTGTCGAACTCGCGCCGCACCCCGCCGATCTTGGTGGTCCAGTGGTTGTGCCGGTCGTCGAGCTGCCGGACCTCCTCGACACCCTCCATGAAGTTCGGGAAGTCCTCGAACTGGGTCCACTGGTTGTAGGCCGTGTGGAGGGGGACCTCGACGTCCACTGTTTCCTTGACCGTACTCATTGTCTTCCTCCTTGCCGGCGGTCGGCCGGCGGTCGAGGGCACCGGGTCTGCCGACCCCGTGCGCGTCCGTGACACCGGGTACCCGCGTGAGCAGCAGGAAGACCTCCCCATCCCATTCGCGTTTTCCGCAGGCCGACGGCGCAGCACCGGCCTTCACGGGTGCGCGCGGGCGGCGAGGCGGCCGAGGACGGGCAGGTACCGCGTCACGGCCGGTACGGCGCCAGCCCCGTCGCCGACCCACAGCGCCCCGCCACCGCCTGCCGGAGGGGCAGCCATTCGGGTGATCCGTGGCGCGGCCCAATGCCGCGGGGAGCCGGGGAACACGGGGTCGTCGAGCGTTCCTCGCTCGAACGGTGGTCAATGCGAAGTGGCAACGTGACGAGAGCGGACCGAGACTGAACCTGGCGGTTCGTGATCAGGAAAGAGCACGTGCCTCGGGCCCGATGGCTCGGTAGGCCGTTCTTCCGTGCCCGAGAGCCCCGGTCCCGCCAACGGCGGCCCTCGGCGACCCAGACGTCCTCCAGGAGTTCGAATGGTGGAGCAGTCCTCCGCGGTCCATATATCCGGCCCGGACGAAGACGCCGGCACCGCGCGGAGCGACGCCGGCCCGGACGAAGACGCCGGCACCGCGCGGAGCGACGCCGGCCCGGACGAAAGCGCCGGCACCGCACGGGGCGACGCCGGCCCGGCAGCGGCGGGAATCGAGACAGAATTGGCGGATGCCCTGGCTGACGTCGTGTGTGCCGAGCGCGTTCCGGTCGACAGCCACTTCTTCGACGACCTCGGTGCCAATTCCCTGGTGATGGCCCAGTTCTGCGCGCGGGTCAGGAAGAGAGCGGACCTGCCGTCGCCGTCCATGAAGGACATCTACCGGTACCCCACGATCCGTAGCCTGACGGCTGCTCTCGTGAAGGCCGCCCCGGATCCCGCCGCGTCGCCGGTCCCCGCGCCACCGTCGGAGCAGACGACGTCGCCGGCTCCGGTGACGGGGGCGAGCCGGCCGAACCATGTTCTCTGCGGAACACTCCAGTTGCTGTTCTTCCTGGGATACTCCCTGGTCGCCGGATTCGTCACCGCCGATGGATACGAGTGGATCGCCACCGGTTCGGATCTGGCCGACATCTATCTGCGGTCGCTGCTGTTCGGCGACATCGGTTTCCTCGCTCTGTGCGTGTTCCCGGTCATCGCCAAATGGCTTCTCGTCGGCCGCTGGAAACCGGGCGAGTTCCCCGTCTGGGGCCTGCCATATCTGCGCTTCTGGCTCGTCAAGGTACTGCTCCACGCGAATCCGATGATCCTCTTCGTCGGAAATCCGCTGTACGTGTGGTATCTCCGAGCGCTCGGCGCACGGATCGGCAGGGGTGTCACGATCCTGTCCCGCTCCGTCCCGGTCTGCACCGACCTGCTCACCATCGGCGCCGGGACCGTGATCCGCAAGGATTCCTTCTTCCTCGGTTACCGGGCGCACGATGGGCATATCCAGACCGGCCGCATCACCCTAGGCCGCGACGTGTTCGTCGGCGAGAAGACTGTCCTGGACATCGACGCCTCGATGGGCGACGGCGCGCAGCTCGGTCACTCGTCCGCCCTGTACCGGGGCCAGGCGGTCCCGGACGGTGAGCACTGGCACGGAACACCGGCGCAGCCCACGGAGGTCGACTACCTGCGGGTCGCGCCGGCCGCGTGCGGCACGGGGCGCCGGGCGTGGTTCGGTCTCGTCACGCTGCTTCAGATGTTCTTCCTGTACATACCGCTGGCAGTCGGCGGGATGTACATGCTGTGCACCGAGGTACCGGCGATCGGCAAGCGGCTCGATCCGCAGATGGCCGCGCTGTCCCGGCCGGAGCTGATCACCGACGCGCTGAGCCTCTCCCTCTTGCTGTTCCTCGGCTTCGTCGTCATGGGCCTCGTCGTCCTGTACAGCGTTCCGCGTCTGCTGGGTCTGGTCGTCAGGCCGGACCGGGTCTATCCGCTCTACGGATTCCACTACGCGGCACACCGGGCGACGGCCGGCCTGACGAACATCAGGTTCTTCGCCTGGCTCTTCGGTGACAGCTCCTACATCGTGCACTACCTCCGCGGCCTCGGCTACGACCTGTCACGGGTCGAGCAGACCGGGTCCAACTTCGGCACCGAAGTCCAGCACGAGACCCCCCTGCTGGTGTCGGTCGGCAGCGGGACGATGGTGGCCGACGGGCTCTCCATCATGAATGCCGACTACTCCAGCACGTCGTTCCGGCTGTCCCGGGTGTCGATCGGTCCGCGCAACTTCCTGGGCAACAACATCGCCTATCCCGCCGACGGCAGGACGGGTGAGAACTGCCTGCTCGCGACGAAGGTGATGGTTCCGATCGACGGCGAGGTCCGCACAGGTGTGGGGCTTCTCGGCTCGCCGTGCTTCGAGATCCCCCGCTCGGTGGACCGTGACTCACGGTTCGACCATCTCAGGACCGGGGACACCTTGCGCCGCCGTCTCTGCGCGAAGAACCGCTACAACGTCCGCTCGATGGTCTTCATGTTGTTCGTGCGGTGGCTGCACACCTTCGCGCTCACGCTGTTCGCGCTCACCTCCGTGGACCTGTACGGCCTGGTCGGGCATGTGGTGATCGCCGGGTATCTGGCGGTGACGCTCGCGTTCTCCACCGGGTACTACATCCTGCTGGAACGCTGCATCACGTCGTTCCGCTCGCTGCGCCCCCGGTTGTGTTCCATCTACGACCCGTACTTCTGGTGGCACGAACGCCTGTGGAAGGTTCCGGACCGGCACCTCGAGATCTTCAACGGAACGCCTTTCAAGAGCCTGATCTGGCGGCTGCTCGGGGTGCGCATCGGCACCAGGGTGTTCGACGACGGCTGTTATCTGACCGAGCGGACCCTCACCACCATCGGCGACGACTGCACCCTCAACGTCGGCAGCAAGATCCAGTGCCACTCGCAGGAGGACGGCACCTTCAAGTCCGACGGCACCACGCTCGGTGCCGGCTGCACGCTCGGCGTCGGCGCCCATGTGCACTACGGCGTGACGCTCGGCGAAGGCGCGGTACTGGCGCCCGATTCCTTCCTCATGAAGGGCGAGGAAGTCCCCCCGTACGCCCGGTGGGGCGGCAACCCTGCCGGGGACATGCCGGATGCCGCTGAGCAGTCCCGCGGCACCGGCCGGGCAACGGCAGCGTCATCGGCCGACGCCCCTGCGGCGACCACGAGTTGAGGAAGGCCATTCGATGGGAACGCACGTGGAAGCGGACCGGGAGTTCTGGAGCCGTGTGCTGACCGCCGGCGGCGCCACCGCGGTGCCCCGGTGGGTGCGGGAGCCGGCTCCGGGAGCGGCCGAGCACGAGGCCGTGGTGCCGGACGACGTGGCGGACGCGGCGCGTGGGCTGGTGCGGCAGCTTGGAGTACCGGTCAGTGCGTTGCTGCTGGCCGCGCATGCCAAGGTGCTGGCCGCGCTGTCCGGTGAGCACGAGGTGGTGACGGGTTACGCCGCCGGGGTGCGGGGCGAGCCGCTGCCGTGCCGCCTGGTGGTTCCCCCCGGATCCTGGCGTGCGCTGGTGTCGGCCGCTCATCACGCCGAGGCCGAGGTGCTGGCGCACCGGGAGTTCCCGGTGGACGAGCTGTGGCGGGAACTGGGCGCGGCGGAGCCGTCGCACGAGGTCGTGTGCGGTCCGATGGAGGCCGAGGACGCCCTGCTCGACCACGGCGTCCTGCACGTGCGGTGGTCCGACCGGGAGGGCCGGCTCAGGTTGCGGCTCCGGTACCGCACGGACCGTCTGGACGCCGCAGCCGCGGCCCGGATCGGCGGGTACCACCTGACGGCGCTTCGGCTGATGACCACGGACGTGGACGCCGAGCACGCGCGGCAGAGCCTGCTGTCGGCCGAAGAGGTGCGCGACCAGCTGGAAGGGCTGGCCGGGCCCCACCGTCCGCTCCCTGACGCACGGGCCCACGAACTGTTCGAGCAGCGTGCCCGGGCGCACCCGGACGCGGTGGCGGCCGTGCACGGCGAGCGGGAATGGACGTACGGGGAACTCAACGCGCGCGCGAACCGGCTGGCACGGGCACTGCTGGAGCGGGGCGTGGGCCGCGAGGACGTGGTCGCCGTGGTGACCGAACGCCATTTCGACTGGATGGCGGCGACGTTGGCGGTGTTCAAGGCGGGCGGCGCGTACCTGCCGATCGAACCGCACTTCCCGGCCGGACGCATAGCGGCAACGTTGTCGCGCGCGGGGTGCCGGCTGGTCCTGACCGAAGCCGGCAGCACCCACGCACTCGACGAGGCGCTGGCCACCCTGCCGGGAACCCGGCGGCTGCTGGTTCAGGACGCGTACGCGGAACCGCACGCCGATACCGACCCCGGAGTGAAGGTCGAGGCCGATCAGCTGGCCTACATCTACTTCACGTCCGGCTCCACCGGCGAGCCGAAGGGGGCGATGTGCGAGCACGCTGGCCTGCTCAACCATCTCTACGCCAAGATCGACGACTTGGGGATCGGCGAGGGGTGCGTGGTGGCGCAGACCGCCCCGCAGTGCTTCGACATCTCGCTGTGGCAGCTGGTGTCCTCGCTGCTGGTGGGCGGGCGCACGCTGCTGGTCGGGCAGGACGTGATTGTGGACGTGGAGCGGTTCGTGGACACCCTGGTCCGCGGCCGGGCCGCTGTGGCGCAGGTCGTGCCCTCCTATCTGGAGGTCGTGGCCGCGTACCTGGAGCAGCACCCCCGCGCCCTTCCGGATCTGCGATGTGTGTCGGTGACCGGTGAGGCGCTGAAACGGGAGCTGGTGCAGCGCTGGTTCGCGATCCAGCCGGGGATCAAGCTGGTCAACGCCTACGGACTGACCGAGACGTCGGACGACACCAACCACGAGGTCATGGACGGCGTGCCCGAGCGCGTGCTGCTGGGCCGTGCGGTCAACAACGTGCGCGTCTACGTCGTGGACGAGCATCTGGCGTTGGTTCCCCTGGGCGCCCCGGGGCTGATCGCGTTCTCCGGTGTCTGCGTGGGCCGGGGGTACGTCAACGATCCCGAGCGGACCCGTGAGTCCTATCGGGAGGACCCCTACCGGCCGGGTGAGCGGCTCTACCTCGGGGGTGACTGGGGGCGCTGGCAGCCCGGCGGCAAGCTGGAGTTCCTCGGGCGGCGGGACAACCAGGTCAAAATCCGTGGTTTCCGCATCGAGATCGGCGAGATCGAGAACGCCCTGCTGCGGGTGGCCGGGGTGCGCGACGGCGCGGTGGTCTGCACCGAGCGGGCCGCCGGGAGCAAACACCTGATCGCCTTCTACACGGGCGAGCCTCAGCAGCCGGACGTACTGCGCGAGGCACTCGGGGCGGTACTGCCCGCCTACATGGTCCCCTCGGCCTTTCACTGGCAGGACAGCCTCCCGCTGACCGCCAACGGCAAGACCGACAGGAAGGCCCTGACCGCGCTGGCCGAGCGGACCGCGCCGGCCGCCGAAAGCGGCGCGACCGCGGAGCACGACCGCGCCCCCCTCACACCGACCGAGCGGAAGCTGGCGGCCGCCTGGGCCGATGTGCTGGGCGTGCCCGAGCACCGGATCGGCCGGAAGGACCACTTCTTCGACTCCGGCGGCACCTCCCTGTCGGCCGTCAGACTCACCATCGCGCTCGACCGCGCGGTGTCCCTCAAGGACATCACCCGGCACCCGGTGCTCGCCGACCTGGCCGCCCTCCTCGACGGCTCGGCCCGGCAGCACCCGGAGCTGCTCCAGCCGCTGTCGGAAGCGGGCGGCGCGCCGGAGTGCGCCTTGGTGTGCTTCCCCTACGCGGGCGGCAATGCGGTCAACTACCAGCCGATGGCGAGCGCGTTGGCGGGCAGCGGCATCGCGGTCCTCGCGGTGGACCTGCCCGGTCACGACCTGGCCGCCCACCACGAGCCGTTCGCGTCGATCGCGCGGGTCGCGGAGCGGGTGGCCGCCGAGGTCACCGCGCGTGGCCTGACCAGGGTCCTGCTGTGGGGCCACTCGTCGGGCACCGCGCCGGCCCTGGAGACGGCCAGGAAACTCCAGGAGCGCGGGGTGGACGTGACCCGGGTGTTTCTCGGTGCGCAGCTGCTCGGCACCGCCGGCGACCGGCGCGCCGCCATCGGCGAACTGACCAGCCGCAGCAACGCCGAGATCGCCGCGCGGCTGACCGCGGACAGCGGCTACACCGAACTCGCGGAACTGAACGAGCGGCACGCCGAACACATCGGTGCCGCCTACCGGCACGACTGCCTGACCGCGCACCGCTACTTCTGCGAGGCCCTGGAAGGCACACCGCCGGTGAAGCTGACCGCGCCGGTCTCGGTGGTCGTCGCCGCCGACGACTCGCACACGGCCGGCCACGCCCACCGCTACCGGGACTGGCTGCTTTTCGCCGAACACGTGGAACTGCACGAGCTGGCCGACGGCGGCCACTACTTCCCCCGCACCCGCCCGGCCGAGGCGGCGCAGGCCGTCCTGGGTGTCGTGGCACCACTGGCCTCCTCCTGAGACGCAACCGAAGGGAAACCGAGATGTCGTCCTCACCCTTGGCAGCACCCCTCGACGTGGAGCTGCGGCCGGACAGACCCGCGATCCTGCACGTCGAGGGTCCACCCGATGCGGCGAGTTGGGCGGCCGAGCACCGTGAGTCGCTGCGGGCGCAGGTCACCGAGCACGGGGCGCTGGTCGTCCGCGGCCTCAATCTGCGCGAGGCGGCCCAGGTCGGTGCCGTCTTCACGGGACTCGCCGGTGGTCTCATGCCGGAGAGAGAGGCGTTCGCCCCGCGTGAGGCGCACGGCCCGGGGCTGTACTCCTCCACCACCTGGCCGGCCAACCAGCCGATGTGCATGCACCACGAACTGAGCTACACACTGGAGGTTCCCGGCCTCATGCTGTTCGCGTGTCTCACCGCGCCCGAACAGGGCGGGGCGACCGCGGTGGCCGACGCGGAGCAGGTACTCCAGGCCCTCCCCGCCGGGCTGACGGAACGGTTCGAACGTGAGGGCTGGCTGCTGACCCGCACCTACAACGACGAGATCGGGGCATCCCTGGGCGAGTCGTTCGGCACCGACGACCGCACCGAGATCGAGCGGTACTGCCGCGACCACGCCATCGAGTTCACCTGGCAGCCCGATGGCTCCCTGCACACCGAGCAGCGCCGCAGCGCCGTCGTACGGCACCCGCTCACGGGCAGGCGCTGCTGGTTCAACCAGATCGCCTTCCTCAACGAGTGGACGCTGGACCCGGAGGTGCGCGAGTACATGGTGGACGTCTACGGCGAGGACGGACTGCCGTTCAACACCCGCTACGGAGACGGCAGCCCGATCGGTGAGGACGTCGTCCGGCTGCTCAACACCACCTACGAAGCGCACACCCGGCGCGAGCCCTGGCAGGCCGGTGACCTCATGCTCGTCGACAACATCCGCACCGCACACAGCAGAGAGGCCTTCACCGGAGAGCGGCAGGTACTGGTCGGCATGGCCGAGCCCCGCCGCCTGGCCGACGGCCGCCCGACCCCGGAAGCGAGCCGGCGATGACCCGTCCCTTGCCAACGGCCGCCCGGTCGGCCACGCCTCACCCGGGCTCGTCGCCGACGTTCGCGGTGATCTCCGGTGCGCAGGTGCAGCAGGCGCTCAGCGGGCGCGAGAAGGAGATCGTGGAGCTGGTCGAGGCCACGTACCGGCTGCACGCCGCCGGGGACTCGGTCAACCCGCCGTCGTACTTCCTGCGCTTCCCCGACCGTCCCGGCGCACGGATCATCGCGCTGCCGGCCTCCGTCGGCGGGTCGGTTCACGTGGACGGCCTCAAGTGGATCTCCAGCTTCCCCGACAACGTGCGTGCCGGGCTGCCTCGGGCCTCCGCGGTCCTCATCCTCAACGACCCGGAGACGGGCTACCCCTTCGCCTGCCTGGAGAGCTCCATCATCAGCGCGACCAGAACCGCGGCCTCCGCCGCGCTGGCCGCGGACTGGCTCAGCCGCTCCCGGCCCCGGCCGAGCCGTGTCGGGTTCTTCGGTACGGGTCTGATCGCCCGTTACATCCACGCCTTCCTGGCCGGCACCGGCTGGACGTTCGACACGATCGGCGTGCACGACGTGTCCGCCGACAGCACCGCCGGTTTCCGCGGCTACCTGCGCCAGGCCGGCACGGCCGCGGAGGTCACCGTCCACGACCGCGCCGAGGACCTCGTCCGCTCCAGCGACCTCGTGGTCTTCGCCACCGTGGCCGGCGAGCCCCATGTCACCGACCCGGCCTGGTTCAGCCACAACCCCTTGGTCCTGCACATCTCGCTGCGCGACCTCGCACCCGAGATCCTGCTGGACTCGGCCAACTTCGTCGACGACGTCGAGCACTGCCTGAAAGCGGACACCTCCCCCCACCTGGTGGAGCAGCGCACCGGCAACCGCGACTTCCTGAACGGCACGCTCAACGACGTGATGCTCGGACGGGCCGCACCGCCCGCCGACCGTCCAGTGATCTTCTCGCCGTTCGGACTCGGCGTCCTCGACCTCGCCGTCGGCAAGTACGTCTACGACGAGGCAGCCGGGGCGGGCAACCTCCGCCTCATCGACGACTTCTTCCACGACCTGCGCCGGTACGGCTGAGGCTCTCGTCCTCGGCCCTGGCACCAGGAGGCCCACCGTGCCCGTAATTTCCGCTCCCCATGACTTCAACGAAGGCCGTCTCTTCGTCGACCTCGAGTCGATCTTCGGATGCCCCCTCTACCTGAAGTGCGAGGGCTTCAACTTCGCCGGCTCCATCAAGTTGAAGGCCGCGAACGAGATGGTGGAGAGCGCCGAGCGGGACGGAGTCCTGACACCGAATTCCATCCTCGTCGAATCCTCCTCCGGGAACCTCGGCGTGGCGCTCAGCATGATCGCCGCGAGCAAGGGCTACCGGTTCCTGTGTGTGACGGACTCCCGTTGCAACCTGTCGACCAGACTGCTGATGGAGGCGCTCGGCAGCCAGGTGCACGTCGTGGCCGACCTGGACGCGAACGGCGGGTTCCTCGGCACGCGGATCGAGTACGTGCGCACGCTGTGCGCGTCCGACGAGCGGTACGTGTGGCTCAGCCAGTACACCAACGCGGGCAACTGGCGGGCGCACTACCGCACGACGGCGCCGGAGATCGCCGGTCATTTCCCGCGGCTGGACGTGCTGTTCATCGGTGCGGGCACCGCCGGGACCCTGATGGGCTGTGCGCGCTACTTCCGGCAGTGGCACCGGCCGGTGCGGATCGTCGCCGTGGACAGCGTGGGCTCGGTGGCGTTCGGCGGTGAACCGGGCCGCCGGATGATCCCCGGCCTGGGCATGAGCATGGTTCCCCCGTTGCTCGACGAGGCCTATGTGGACGAGGTGATCCGGGTGGAGGAGGCGGACACCATCCGTACCTGCCACCGCATGGCCCGACGCGGCTTCTTGTTCGGCGGCTCCACGGGAACGGTGGTCAGCGGCGCGACGGACTGGCTGGCCCGGCACAACACGCGTGGCCTCACCGCAGTGGCCATCGCACCCGATCTCGGCGAGCGCTACCTGGACACCATCTACCAGACCAACTGGCTGCAGGATCTGTACGGCGATCACGTACTCGACTCGAAACAGGTGAGCACCACCTCGCAGGAGGACGAGTCCGCACCACGACAGCCGAGCCGCCGGCAGAGACCCTGATGGCGCATTCCCCCGGCCCCGCGGCGCGACCGCCATGAGGACTCCGCGCAGCACCCCGGAAAGCTCGCGGCGTCCGGTGCTGGGGGCACCTCCGACGCCGTTCAGGCAGCGGGGAAGCATCGCAAAGGCGGAGCATCGCCCGCGTACGGGACGTACCCTGGTGATGCGACAACACGGCGAGGTGCCGTGCCGGGCGTCGCGAGCCGGTGAACCTGTCCGGTCACAGCGCTAGGCGGTTGCGAACGCGTCGACGCCCGTCAGTTCCGCCGACAGCGCCCACAGGCGCGCCGCCTGCTCCGGGTCCGTCGCCCAGGCCTTGACGCCGAAGCGCTGGTCGTCCTCGGAGGCGGGCTCGGCGATGTCGCAGTCCTCGAGGTAGACGCCGCCCAGACCCTCCAGCTGAGGCGACGTCGCCGCCCACACCTGGGTGGCCGCGCCCTGCTGCGGGGACTTGAAGCCCTCGGGGTTGAGCACGTTGCCCTGCTCGTCGATCCAGCCGCGCTCCACCATCTCCTCCTTGGGCAGGTGCCGCTGGAGCGGGGTGATGATACCGCCGGGATGGAGCGAGAAGGCGCGCACACCGTGCTCCTTGCCGAGCCGGTCGAGGTGCACGGCGAACAGGACGTTCGCCGTCTTGGCCTGGCCGTAGGCCTCCCACTTGTCGTAGCCGTGCCGCCAGTGGATGTCGTCCCAGCGGATGCCGGAGAAGTGGTGGCCGCGGGAGGACACGGAGACCACCCGGGCGCCGCCGGGTTCGACCGCCGGCCAGAGGCGGTTCACCAGGGCGAAGTGCCCCAGGTGGTTGGTGGCGAACTGCGCCTCCCAGCCGGGCCCGACCCGGGTCTCCGGGCACGCCATGATCCCGGCGTTGTTGATCACGAGGTCGACCGTCCGGCCGGAGGCGAGGAACCGCTCGGCGAACGCCCGTACGCTCTCCAGGTCGCCCAGGTCGAGCTCGTCCAGTTCGACACCGTCCAGGCCCGCCAGCGCCTCCCGGGCGGTGTCCGGACGCCGTGCCGGTACGACGACTTCGGCGCCCGCCTTGGTCAGCGCTCGGGTGGTCTCCAGGCCGAGCCCGGAGTAGCCGCCGGTGACGATCGCGAGCTTTCCGGTGAGGTCGATGCCCCGCAGGACCTCGTCGGCGGTGCTCTCGGCGCCGAAACCCGAACCGATCTTGTGCTGTGCAGTGCTCATGGTCGGAACGCTACGAATTGGAGCGCGCTCGAAGTCAAGCTGAATCGCCTACCGACGGCGGCCTGCCCGGGGCACCGCCGTGCGTCTGCCGCCGGCCCGTGGCGGTACCGGCACCGTCACCGGCCCCCGCCGTCACCGCCACGGGCACGAGCCGTACGGGGACAGGGCGCACGCCGGGTCGGTGCCGGCGGCGTCGCCGTTCGAGCGCGACCGCCTGGTATATCCGATTTACTTACTCCCCGATATTTGGGCAAACATCGCATTAATGATCTCTTACTGACATAGTGCCACCATGGACATCACGACTGCCGGCGGTCGACCGATCCGTACAACTCACCCCTCCCACCGGTCCGTCCGGTGAAGGCGCCCACCCGGCGTGGCGTCCGTACCCGCCACGCGGTCCTCGCCCTGACCGGCGCCGTCGGTATCACCGGCGCCGCCGTCCTCACCCTCGGCGTCCCCTACGGACAACACCGCACGCCGCCCCGCGCCGGTCACCCGGCCCCCGGTGCCTCCGCCCGCTCACCCGGCGACGCCCCGTCGCCCGGGGCCCCGGGCATCGGCGACCCGCTCGTGCCGCTCGACGGCAACGGCGGATACACGGTCCGCCGCTACACCCTCGCCTTCGACTGGCGGGCCCCCGCCACGCCGTTCCCCGCGACCACCACCATCAGTGCCACCGCCACCCAGGCCCTGTCCCGCTTCGACCTCGACTTCGCGGGCAACACCCTGCGCACCGTCAGCGTCGACGGCACACCGGCCAGGACCGTGCGCGACGGCGACGAGCTGGTCGTCACTCCGGCGAAGCCGATCACCCGCGGGAGCACGTTCACCGTCCGGGTCGCCTACACCGCCGACCCGACGCAGCGACGGCACCGAAGCGACGCGATCCAGGACTACGGCTGGGTACCCACGCCCGACGGCACCCTGCTCTCTCCCCAGCCGAACGGCGCCAGGATGATCTTCCCGGCCGACGACCACCCCAGCCTGCGCGCACCGTTCACCTTCCGCATCACCACCCCGCCCGACCTGACCGCGGTGGCCAACGGCCGGCTCGTGGAGCGCGTCCGGCAACCCGACGGACGGATCCGGTGGACGTACGACTCCGAGCATCCGGTCGCCGCCCAGCTGGTCCAGCTGGCCATCGGGAGGTTCACCCTCGTGGACGGCAGGGGCCCGCGCGGGCTTCCCGTCCGGGACGTGGTCCCGCGGAACCTGGTCGGCGACACCGAGGCGTACCGCTCGCTCACCCCCGAGCACCTGGCGTGGCTGGAACAGCGGCTCGGCCCCTATCCCTTCCGCCGCTACGGCGTACTGGTCGCCGACACCGACCTGCCGGTGGCCCTGGAGACACAGTCGCTGTCCGCCGTGCCCAGCTCCGACCTGCTGGGCGACCGCGTCGAGGCCGAACGCAACCTCATCCACGAACTCACCCACCACTGGACCGGCGACAGCGTGGCGATCCGGCGGTGGTCCGACCTGTGGCTGAGCGAGGGACACGCCCGCTTCTACGAGCGCCTCTACTCCGACAGCCACGGCGGCCCCGACCTCGAGGACACGATGCGGGCCGCGTACGAGCAGCACGACCAGTGGCGACACGACGACGGCGCGCCCGCCGAGCCCACCGAGCGGAGCCTGTTCCGCCAGATGCGCTACGACGGCTCCGCACTGGTGCTCTACGCGTTGCGCCAGAAGGTGGGCGAGGACACGTTCGCCCGGATCGAGCGGTCCTGGGTGACGACGTACCGGGGCCGGGTCGCCGGCACCCGGGACTTCGTCGAGCTGGCGTCCCACGTGGCCGGCGAGGACCTGAACCCCTTTCTGACCCCGTGGCTGTACGGGCCGCACACCCCGCCCATGCCCGGCCATCCCGACTGGCGGGTGGACCCGGTCGAGGAGGACTGAGCCCTCCCCCGCCGGAGCGGACGGACTGCCGCCGACCGGGTGGCCTGTGCCCGGCGGCTGGTCCACGCCGGTGACGCTCGGCGCGACGCGGCGCGCGAGGCACGGAAACGTACAAGGGGTGACGCGCAGGGCAACCCCGCTCGCCCTGGTCGCATTTGTCCGGCCTCACTCAACCTCGTTGGAGGCACCCCGCATGAGAAAACGCGTCGCCCCCCGCGTCTCCAGTGCCGTACGCGGGCACCGGCGGATCATCTGCGTGACCGCTTCGGCGGCGCTGCTGGTGCCGTTGCTGATGGACCGCTCGGCCGATACCGGCACCCCGGCCGACCAACGGCTGCAGGACGACTACACGGCCGCAGCGGACGAATACCACGTCCCCCGAAGCGTGCTGATGGGCGTGTCCTACCTGCAGTCGCGGTGGGACTCCCATCCGGGCACCCCGAGTGTCGTCGGCGGCTACGGGCCGATGCACCTGGTGGACACCCGCAAGTCCCCCCCACCGCAGGCTCCGGACGCGTCCGCCCGGCCGCGTGCCGTGGCGGCGGGGCCACCCCCCTCGCACGACGCCACTCCCCCCGCCCAACCCGCCGCGCAGTCGGCGGACCTGCAGCGGGCCGCGACCCTGACCGGACTCCCGGCCGCGCAGCTGCGGACGGACGACGCCGCCAACGTGCGCGGCGGCGCGGCCCTCCTCGCGGCGACCCAACGGCAGCTCCACAAGCCTTTCAGCGCCAACCCGGCGGACTGGTGGGACGCCGTGGCGCGCTTCCCGGGCACGAGCGACCCCGGGGCCGCGGCGACGTACGCGAACGACGTCTTCGACGTGATCCGCCGGGGCGCGGAGCGCACCACCGACGCGGGACAGCACGTCATCCTCACCGCGAGCCCCGGCGTACGCCCGCACGCTCCTGCCACGCAGGGCGGGCCGCGGCCGAAGAACGTCGAGTGCCCGCCCGAGCTGTCCTGCTCCTGGCTCGGCGCGCCCTACGTCCGGATCAACGACGACCGCTACGGCAACCACGACCTGGCCGACCGGCCCAAGGACCAGCGGATCGACTACATCGTCATCCACGACACCGAGGCACCCCTGGCGTCGATGCTCCTGACCATCCAGGATCCGGAGGAGGCCTCGTGGCACTACTCCATCCGCTCCAGCGACGGCCACGTCACCCAGCACATCAAGACCAAGGACGCGGCCTGGCACTCCGGCAGCCAGTTCATCAACGCCCGCTCGATCGGCGTCGAGCACGAGGGCTTCCTCCGGCACCCCGACGCCTGGTACACGGAGCAGATGTACCGGTCCTCGGCCCGCCTGGTGCGGTACCTGGCGAAGAAGTACCAGGTCCCGCTGGACCGGCAGCACATCTTCGGCCACGACAACGTGCCGGCCCCGACCGAGGACAGCATCCCGGAGATGCACGACGATCCCGGCCCCTTCTGGGACTGGCGGCACTACTTCGACCTGCTCGGTGCGCCGCTGCGGGCCACGGCCGGGCCGAACAGCGACGTCGTGATGATCCTGCCGGACTACACCCAGTACAAACCGCGTTTCACGGGGTGCGCCAAGCCCGGTGTGCCGTGTGCGCCGCACGGCTCCAGCGCCGTTCGCCTGCACAGCCAGCCCGCCGACGACGCCCCGCTCATCCAGGACCCGGGGCGGCGCCCGGACGGCCAGGACTCCACGGAGGACGTCAACGACCTGGGCTCGCGGGTCTCCGCGGGCCAGACCTTCGCGGTCGCCGACCGCAGCGGTGACTGGACGGCGATCTGGTTCCAGGGCCACAAGGCATGGTTCAGGAACCCCAAGGCCCACCCGACGGCCGTCGGTGCGCGCGGCCGCGTGGTGACCCCGAAGGAGGGCCTGAAGGAGATCTCCGTGTACGGCCGCGCCCTTCCGGAGGAGGACGCCTACCCGGAGGGGGTCGACGAGCAGCCCGAGTCGCCGCTCCCGTACTCCCTGCGCGCGGGCCAGCGGTACGTGACGCAGTCCCGTGTCCTCGGTACCTACGTCGACAGATCGTCCTTCGGTGACGCCCCCGCCCCGGTCGTGAAGGGCCAGGAGGCGTACTACGAGATCCAGTTCGACCACCGGCTCGCCTACGTCCGGGCGAGCGACGTGGACGTGGTGAACCCGCCGGCCGCGGCGGCCCCGCCCGGACACACCGCCACCGCTCCCTGACGCCGCCCCGGCCGAGGACCCGCCCTCTGCAAGAAGGCGGCCCGGCGTGGGACGGCCCCCCACCACCGTGAGGACGACCGGAAGGTGGGCCGGCCCCCCGTCGGGGACCGCCGGCGGGTCCCCGGCCAGGACGGTCAGGTCGGCGCGGTGACCGACGGCGACCCGGCGAGGTTCTCCTCACCGGTGACCAGGCCACGTTGCCGGCTCAGCGGCCGAGCGCCGACCACGGGCCTGCTGTCCGACCGGCCGGGCGAGACCCTGCCCGATCCCCCGATGTGGCCGCGGCCTCCGGTACCGGGATGGGGCCGGGCCGGCTCGGGGTGCGGCCACTGACTCCGGATAGGCTGCCCGCACTGTCCCTCGCCGTCCGGCCGACCAGCGGAGCCGCGAGATGTACGTACGCCGTGTCGTGCCCAACATTCAGTCGACCGAACTGGCGGAGGGCGCGGGGTTTCTACGGGGTCCTGGGCTTCGAGGAGGTCATGAACCACGGCTGGATCGTGACGCCGGCGTCCGCCGGGAATCCCGCAGTCCAGCTGAGTCTCATGAGTGAGGACCGCACCGCGCCCGTCGCACCGGACCTGAGCATCGAGGTCGACGACGTGGACGCGGTGTACGCGGCGATGCGGGAGCGGGGCGCGGAGATCGTGCACCCGCTCACCGACGAGGAGTGGGGGGTACGGCGGTTCTTCGTACGGGATCCGAACGGCAAAGTGGTCAACGTACTCAGCCACGGCTGACCCGTGTCTCGCCGACGACGCCCGCTGGACGCCTCACTGACGACCCGTGAGACTGGGGCACGCCCGACGCCCCGGCTCTTCAGGACGGTGACCATGGAAGAGGTAGTCCCCCGCGTCGAACTGACGCCGCAGGCCGCCGCGCTGGTGCGCCGGCTGCGCGCGGAGCACGGCCCGCTGATGTTCCACCAGTCCGGTGGGTGCTGCGACGGCAGTGCGCCCATGTGCTACCCGGACGGCGAGTTCCGTACCGGCGGCTCCGACGTGCTGCTGGCGGAGCTGGCCGTGGAGGGCGTCGAGGAACCCGTGACCTTCTGGATGTCGCGCAGCCAGTACGAGGTCTGGAGCCACACCCGGCTGATCGTGGACGTGGTACCCGGACGGGGGAGCGGTTTCTCCCTCGAGACACCCGAGGGGGTGCGTTTTCTCACCCGTTCTCGCGTAGTCGAGGCCTAGCCGCCCCCTGGGCCATCGGCGTCTGGTGCACTTCCCCCGAGCACTGGGACAGTTGACGAGACATCAGGGGGCGCAGTGGCGCGCGATCGGCGGCAGACGGCGGCAGGCAGATCGGTTCTCACGGTTCTCACCGCGTTCGGTGTGCTGGCCGGTGCGGCCCTGACGGGGGCGGCGCCGGCCGGCGCCGTACCGCTGGGCAGACGGATCGCACCGGGTGTCACCTACCGGCAGTTCGACGTCGACGCCGCGGCAGGAAAGGCGCACGCCCACCTGCTGACCGTCGACCTGGCGAACCCGCACGTCCGCCTGGACCTGTTGTATCCGGGAGCGGTGGCGGCCCGCGCGACCGTCTCGAAGCTGGCCGACGCGGCCGGCGCGGTCGCCGGTGTCAACGGTGACTTCTTCAACATCACCGAGACTCAGCACCCGGGCGTCGAGGCGACCGGCGCGAGCGTGGGACCGGCGATCGCGGGCGGGCAGGTGCTCAAGGCGGCGGTGCCCAAGGGCCAGCGGTTCGGGCCCGCGCTGCCGCCCGGTACCACCACGCGGGACGTCCTCGGCGTGGGCACCGACCGGCGCGCCCACCTGGACCGCCTCACCCTCACCGGCACCGTGACCACACCGGAGGGCAACCTCCCTCTCAAGGGCCTCAACCAGTACGCGCTGCCGCAGAACTCCGTCGGCGCGTTCACCTCGCGGTGGGGCAGCGCCTCCCGGGTGCGCGCCACCTGCGGCACGGACACCGACCGGGCGGCGGGATGCAGCGCGGACACCTACGAGGTGCAGGTGCGCGGCGGCCGGGTGGTCGCCGCCTCGGACCACCCGGGCAGCGGCTCGATCGCCGCGGACACCACGGTCCTGGTGGGGCGCGAGAAGGGCGCACAGCAGTTGCGCAAGCTGTCGTCGGGCGAGCGGGTGAGCGTCACGCACGCCTTGGTGGCGGCCACGGCCAAGGTCCCGTTCACGTTCGCGATCGGCGGTTACCCGGTCCTCCGGGACGGCAAGCCGCTGTCCGGGCTGGACGACGCGACCTCCGCCGTACGCACCGTGGTGGGCTTCAAGGGCGGCGGACAGCAGTTGCTGCTGCTCGCGCTGGACGGAGCCGCCGCCTACCGCACCGGCATGACCGTCGCCGAAGAGGCGGCCACCATGCGTGAACTCGGCGCGTCCGACGCCTTCAACCTCGACGGCGGCGGCTCGACCGAGATGGTCACCCGCGATACCGGAGCGAGCGGTGTGAAGGTCCGCAACCACCCGAGCGGCGGCGCCGAGCGCCCCGTGGCGAACGGCATCGGCGTCTTCTCGTCCTGACCGGCGCCCGCTCAGGGCCGCAGACTGCTCACCAGGTCGGCGGTCGCGGTCAGCCCGCTGTGGATGGTGGGCGCCATGCTGGTGCTGGCCAGGTAGAAGCCGAGCAGCATGCAGACCAGGGCGTGCGAGATCTTCAGCGCGCCGTTGCGGATGAACACCACTGCCAGGATCAGGAGCAGCAGCACCACAGAGATGGAAATGGCCATGGGAACCTCCTCCGCCACGCCCCAAGAGCGGCGTTCGGCCGCAAGTGTGGCGTAGCGGAGGGTTCGTCCGGGCGGCTGACGTGTCCTCCGATCGTGTGGTCTTACGCGGACCGGTGTGCGTCGAGGAACGCCTCCAGGCCGGCGAGGTCGTCGGTGTTGAGGTAGTCGACGCCCGCGGCGAGCAGTTCCGCCCACAGAGCGTCCCGGGCCGGGCCCGGCGTGTCCGGGGTGGCCCAGAACCGGACCTGTCGGCCGCGCGCGTGGGCGGCGCCGGTGATGCCGCGCAGCTTCTGCCGCTCGGCGTCCGGGAAGGGGCCCTCGCCCTGCCAGGTGAAGTTCAGCGTCCAGTTGTCACTGATCAGCGGGATGAAGGAGGCGGGGGCCGCGGCGCCGAGATCGGTGAGCCGGCCGTCGTAGAACGCGCGGCGCTCGGTCTGGGCCTCCAGCGGGGCACGGGCCGCGCGGTCGCCGGAGATGACGGCGGTGACCGGGCCGGGGTGGACGCGGCCGTGTGCGTAGCTGGTGAACAGGTGCGGGTAGCGCCTGAGGTGGCGGTCGAGTTCGAGGTACGTCGAGGATCCCTCGGTCTTGATGTCGACGAGGAGCTGCAGCGACCGGCGCCACCCCCGGTACACGGAGCCGTGGTTGGCCCTGACGCGGGCGGCGAGGGGGTCGAGGTAGCGGGATTCGAGGGTGCGGGTCGGGTCCAGCTCGGAGGCGTCGTGGCCGATGAGGAGCTGGTCGCCGACGAGGAAGATGTCGGCCTCGACGCTGCCGAAACGGTGGTCGAGGGCGTCGAACAGGGGCCTCGGGTGCTCGTAGTCGTTGTGGGCGTGCGCATGCCACAGCGGGCGCGGGCCGCGGTGGCCGCCTCCGGCCCGGGCCTGGGCGGAGGGAAGGGCGATCGCGCCCGCGAGGGCGGCGCCGAGGGTGGTGAGGGCTGTGCGACGGGTGGTGAGGGCCATGCGCTGCCTCCCTTGGGGTGCCGGACGTGACCGGGGAGAGTATGCGCGCCCCGCCCATCCAAAGGCCCCTTCCGACAGGGAGTTGGCCGGACTGCTGCCCTCTGTTCACTTCGTCGCGCGGGCGCGCACGACGAAGCCCGCCCCGGGCGGGGCGGGCTTCGTCGTGCCGTGTGTCAGGGCGCTTGGAGGTCGACCAGTTCGGCCAGCGCCTCCCGGTGGGCACCCGCGGTTCCGTAGGCGATCGAGTCGGCCTTGGCCCGCTTCAGGTACAGGTGCACGGGGTGCTCCCAGGTCATTCCGAGCCCGCCGTGCAGCTGCAGCGCCTCCTCGGTGGCGCGTACGGCGACGGGAGCGGCGTAGGCCTGGGCGACGGCCACGCTCACGTCGGTGTCCTCGCCGGTGGCGAGGGCGTCGGCGGCGGCGCGGGCGGCGGCCCGGAGGCTGACGACCTCCAGCCAGAGCTGGGCGAGCCGGTGCTTGAGCGCCTGGAAGCCGCCGACCGGCCGGTTGAACTGCTTGCGCTCCTTGAGGTACCGGACCGTCTCGGTCAACGCCCAGTCGGCGACCCCGAGTTGCTCGGAGGCCAGCAGTCCGGCGGCGGCGCGCAGGGCCCGTCGTACGGCGGGTTCCGCGTCGCCGACACGGCGGCCGGGCGCGCCGTCGAGGACGACGGTGGCGAGCGGGCGGGTCAGGTCCAGGGAGATCTGCGGAGTGACGGTCACCGCGTCGGCGGCCACGGCGTACAGCCCGCCGTCGTCGGCCGGGACGAGCAGGACGTCGGCGACGGCCGCGTCCGCGATGCCGGTCAGCTCCCCGTGCAGGGTGCCGTTCTCCAGCCGTACGGTCGTCAGGGCGGCACCCGGAGCCGAGTGCAGCCCGACGGCGAGGGCGCCGATGGACCGCCCGGAGGCCAGTCGGCCGAGCAGTTCCTCGTCCCCGCAGGCCAGCAGGGCCTCGGTGGCCACGACCGCGCTGGTGAGGTACGGCACGGGCGCGACCGCCCGCCCCAGCTCCTCGAGGACGACGGCGACTTCGCGGTGTGTGGCACCCTGGCCGCCCTGCGCCTCGGGCACCAGCAGCCCGGCCAGGCCCATGCCGTCGGCGAGGGACTTCCACAGGGCGAGGTCGTGCGGGGCGTCCGACTCGGTGCGGGTGATCACGCCGGCCGGTGCGCAGTGGTCGGTGAGGAGGTCGCGGACGGCGGCACGCACCGCCTCCTCCTCCTCGGAATAGAGAAGATCCGGCTGTGTGCTCATCGGGCCAGGTCCTTCCAGGCGACGTCCTTGTCGGTGCGCGGCTCGGCGGGCAGGCCCAGGACGCGCTCGGCGACGATGTTCAGCAGGACCTCGTTGGTCCCGCCCTCGATGCTGTTGCCCTTGGAGCGCAGGTAGCGGTATCCGGCGTCCCGGCCGGTGAAGTCGACCAGCTCCGGGCGCCGCATGGTCCAGTCGTCGTACAACAGCCCTTCTTCGCCGCGCAGTTCCACCTCCAGGCCGCTGATCTCCTGGTTGAGCCGGGCGAAGGCGAGCTTCATGCCGGAGCCCTCGTAGCCGGGCTGACCGACGACGAGCTGCTGGCGCAGGCGTTCGGCGGTGAGGCGGGAGACCTCGGACTCCACCCACAGCTTGAGCAGACGCTGGTGCAGGTCGTGGGAGCGCAGTTCGGGGCGTTCCCGCCAGGTCCTGGCGATCGGGCCGATCATGCCGCCCTCGCGGGGCAGGCGCATCCCGCCGATGGAGACCCGCTCGTTCATGAGCGTGGTCTGGGCGACCCGCCAGCCGTCGCCGACCTCGCCGAGGCGGCGGGAGTCGGGGATGCGGACGTCGGTCAGGAAAACCTCGTTGAACTCCGCCTCGCCGGTGATCTGGCGCAGCGGCCGCACCTCGACACCCGGGTCGGTCATGTCGCAGATGAAGTAGGTGATGCCCGCGTGCTTGGGCACGTCCGGGTCGGTACGGGCGATGAGGATGGCCCAGCGGGCGATGTGGGCGCTGGACGTCCACACCTTCTGTCCGTTGACCACCCAGTCGTCGCCCTCACGGACGGCCCGGGTGCCGAGGGCGGCCAGGTCGGAGCCGGCGCCGGGTTCGCTGAACAGCTGGCACCAGACCTCCTCCCCTGTCCAAAGGGGACGCAGGTAGCGCCGCTTCTGGTCCTCCGTGCCGTACTTCAGAATCGTCGGCGCGGCCATCCCGAGGCCGATGCCGAGGCGCCTCGGGTCGTTGTCGGGCGCGCCCGCCGCCCCCAACTCGGCGTCCACGACGGCCTGGAGCGAGCGCGGCGCGCCGAGGCCGCCGAGGCCCTGCGGGTAGTGCACCCAGGCGAGACCGGCGTCGAAGCGGGCACGCAGGAAGTCCAGGCTGTCGGTTGTGGCGGGCGGGTGTGCCGCCAGCAGCTCGCCGGTAAGGCGCTTGAGTTCGGCTGCGTCGGTCATGCGGCGGCTCCCTTCTCCAGGACCACGGCCACCCGGCCGGTGGTCACACCGTCGGCGACCCGCTGCACGGCCGCGGCGGCGCCGTCCAGCGGCACCCGCTCGCTCACCAGCGGCTTGATCGCGCCCCGCGCGGCCAGCTCGGTGAGCTGCTCGTGGCAGTGCTGGACCAGCTGGGGGTTCTTGGTGTTGTACAGGCCCCAGTGGAGGCCGACGATCGAGTAGTTCTTCACCAGGGCGTGGTTGAGGGCCGGGCTGGGGATGGTGCCGCTGGCGAAGCCGACGACGACGATCCGGCCCTCGAAGGCGACGAGCTTGGCGGACTGGGCGTAGGCCTCGCCGCCGACGGGGTCGTAGATCACGTCGGCGCCCCGGCCGCCGGTGGCCTCCTTCACGGCCGCGACGACGTCCTGGCTGCGGCGGTCGACCACCACGTCACAGCCCAGCTCGCGGGCGACGGCGGCCTTGTCGGCACCTCCGACCACGCCGATCACCGTGGCCCCGGCCGCCTTGCCGAGCTGCACGGCCGCGCTGCCGACACCGCCGGCGGCGGCGTGCACGAGCAGGGTCTCCCCCGCTTCCAGGCGGGCCCGGCGGTGCAGACCGAACCAGCCCGTCTGGTAGCCGATGTGCAGCGCGGCGGCCTCGGCGTCGTCCAGCGACTCGGGCGCGGGCAGCAGGGCGCGGGCGTCGGCGACGGCGTACTCGGCGAAGCCGCCGTACGGCAGGGCCGGGTTGGCGATCACCCGGCGGCCGTCCTCGGTCTCGGCGCAGATCTCCACACCGGGCGTGAACGGCAGCGGCGGCCGCACCTGGTACTGGCCCCGGCACAGCAGAGCGTCCGGGAAGTTGATGTTGGCGGCACGCACGCGCAGCAGCACCTGGCCGTCACGGGGCGTGGGCCGTTCCACCTCCGCCAGGCGCATCACCTCGCTCGGCTCTCCGTTCTCGTGCACTTGCCATGCCTGCATGCGGGGCCTCCACGGGACAGCTTCGTCTGGGGTCGACCGCATACTAAGCGGTCGCTTGCCCATCGGGGAACAGTCGATTGCGTCACTTGTGAGCCGGCCGGGCCCGTACATGCATCCTCTCCCCCTGCGGTCCGAACAGGCTGAGGAACTCCACCGGTCCCTCCCCCGTCGACCCGAACCAGTGCGGCACCCGGGTGTCGAACTCGGCCGCCTCCCCTGCCGACAGCACCACGTCGTGCTCCCCGAGCACCAGCCGGAGCCGGCCCGAGAGGACGTAGAGCCACTCGTAGCCCTCATGGCTGCGCGGCTCCGGCTCCTGTCCGCGCCCGCGTTCGAGGACCTTGAAGGCCTGGAGGCCGCCGGGCCGGCGGGTCAGCGGCCAGAAGGTGCGGCCATGGCGTTCGAGGGGCTTCGCCCGCACCCGGGGGTCGCCGACCGGCGGGGCGCCGACCAGCTCGTCCAGCGGAACCCGGTGGGCCCGGGCGATCGGCAGCAGCAGCTCCAGGCTGGGTCTGCGCAGGCCGGATTCCAGCCGGGACAGGGTGCTGACGGAGATGCCGGTCGCCTCGGACAGCGCCGCCAGGGTCACCTCCCGCTCCTTGCGGATCCGCCGGAGCCGGGGGCCCACGCCCGCCAGAACACCGTCCGTGCTCTCGGCGTTCTCGGGTGTCTCGGTGCTCATGACCGTATTGCAGAATCGGCAAAGCCATTTGTCAATGCGGCAGCCGGCGCGACCGTCGGCGGCGGAGGTGGTCACATGTGGTCCGGGACCGGGTCGTGGACGCGACGAAGGGCGAGGACTTCGCCGTCGTGCTCGCGAGCGGCACCGCCGTCCGCGCGCGGCGGCAGCTCCACGCGTACCGGACGATCTCCGCACGGCCGCGGCCAGGAACCGAGAGGTACGAAGCCGTCGTGGTGGGAGGCGGCGCGGCCGGCTGTCCGCCGCGCTGGTGCCGGGCCGGGCACGGCGGACGCCCGCTGGTGGTCGACGCGGGCGAGCCGCGCAACGCACCGAGCCGCATAACGCGCCGTCCGCCCCTCCGCCGTCCGCCCGTCCGCAGGGCTGTCCGACCCGGGACGGCATGTCACCCGCCGAGTTTGGTCCACTGCCCCTCTTGCCACGGCTGGGAGATCCGCGAGCGGGCGACCGGGGTGCTCGCGACCGGTCCGCCGAGCGTGCGCCAGGCACTGATGGTCACCCAGTGGTCCAAGGACGTGCGGCTGTTCCTGCACCGGGTGCGGGAGGCGGGGCTGACGGACGAGGACCTGCGCAGGCCTGCGGCCGCCGGGTCGCCGTCATACCCGGCGAGGTCGCGGAGGTGCTCGCCGCGGAGGACCGGCTCACCGGGATCCGGCTCGCGGACGGCCCGGTCCACGACCGCGAGGTGCTCCACGTCGCCCCGCCCGCCGTTCCGCAGAACGACCTGCTCGTGTGGCTGGGCGCGGAGCTGCGCGAGACGCCCTTCGGCCCCTACCCGGTGATCGACGAGCGGGCCCGACGAGCGTGCCCGGGCTGTGGGCGGCGGGCAACGCGAGCGGCCTCGCCGAGCAGGTGGTGAACGCGGTGAGCCGTGGGTTCCGGGCCGGTGCGGCGATCAACGGGGAGCTGCTGTTCGCCGGCCTCGACGCGGCCGCGCGGGTGTAGACCCCACGCCCCCGGGTCACCCTGACTGCATGCTGCTGACCCGGCTCGCGGAGGTTTCCCGGGAGGTGGCCGCGACGGCGGCCCGGTCCCGCAAGACCGCCCTGCTCGCTGAACTGTTCCGGGACGCGGAGGCGGACGACGTGCCGATCGTCATCCCCTATCTGGCCGGACGGCTCCCGCAGGGGCGGCTCGGCGTCGGCTGGAAGGTGCTGAGCCGCCCGGTGCCGGCGGCCGCCGAGCCCTCCCTCACCGTGCGGGAGGTCGACGCGCGACTCAGCGAGCTGGGCAAGGTGTCCGGGCCCGGATCCCAGGCGGAACGGGCCCGGATCGTCGGGGAGCTGATGGGCGCGGCCACCGAGGAGGAGCAGCGGCTCCTGCTCGGCCTGCTCACCGGCGAGGTCCGGCAGGGCGCGCTGGACGCCGTCGCCGTGGAGGGCCTCGCTCAGGCGACCGGCGCGGACCCGGGGGACGTACGGCGGGCGGTGATGCTCGCCGGTTCGCTGCAGACGGTGGCCCAGTCCCTGCTGGCCGACGGGCCCGAGTCCCTCGACCGGTTCCGGCTCACGGTCGGCCGCCCGGTGCTGCCGATGCTGGCCCACAGCGCCTCCTCGGTCGCCGAGGCGGTCGAGAAGCTCGGCGCGTGCGCGGTGGAGGAGAAACTGGACGGCATCCGCGTACAGGTCCACCGGGAGGGCAGCGCGGTACGGATCCACACCCGCACGCTGGACGACATCACCGACCGGCTTCCCGAAGTGACCGCGGCCGCCCTGGGGTTGTCGAGCGAGCGGTTCATCCTGGACGGCGAGGTGATCTCCTTCGACGCGGACGGGCGGCCCCGATCCTTCCAGGAGACGGCGGGCCGGGTCGGTTCCCGGACCGACGTGGCGAAGGCCGCCCGGGAGGTGCCCGTCTCCCCTGTCTTCTTCGACGTACTGCTGGTCGACGGCCAGGACCTGCTCGACCTGCCGTTCTCCGAACGGCACGCTCTGCTCGTGGATCTGGTGCCCGCACCGATGCGGGTCCGCCGGACCGTGGCGTCGGGGCCGGAGCACATTCCCGAGGCGGAACGCTTCCTCGCCGACACGCTGGCCCGTGGCCACGAGGGCGTGGTCGTCAAGGCGCTGGACGCCCCCTACAGCGCGGGCCGGCGCGGTGCCTCCTGGCTGAAGGTCAAGCCCGTGCACACGCTGGACCTGGTCGTGCTGGCCGCCGAGTGGGGCCACGGCCGCCGTACCGGCAAGCTGTCCAACCTCCACCTCGGCGCCCTCAACCCGGACGGCAGCTTCGCGATGCTCGGCAAGACCTTCAAGGGCATGACCGACGCGATGCTCGCCTGGCAGACCGAGAGGCTGCGGGAACTGGCCGTCGAGGACAACGGCTGGGTGGTCAGGGTGCGCCCCGAACTGGTCGTGGAGATCGCCTACGACGGCCTGCAGCGCTCCTCCCGGTACCCCGCCGGCGTCACCCTGCGCTTCGCGCGCGTGGTCCGCTACCGCGAGGACAAACGGCCCGAGGAGACCGATACCGTAGAGGCCCTGCTGGCTGCTCACCCGGAGGTCAGGCCGTGACGGTGCGTGCGACGAAGCGCAGCGCGGGACTGCTGTTGTTCCGGTACACCGACGAGGGGCTTCAGGTGTTGCTCGGCCATATGGGCGGACCGTTCTTCGCGAAGAAGGACGCGGGGGCGTGGACCGTGCCCAAGGGCGAGTACGAACCGGACGAGCCCGCCTGGGAGGCGGCCCGGCGGGAGTTCCAGGAGGAACTGGGGCTGGCGCCGCCCGACGGGGAGGCCATACCTCTCGGCGAGGTCGCGCAGACCAACGGCAAGATCGTCACGGCGTGGGCGGTCGAGGCGGACCTGGACCCCGAGACGATCGAGCCCGGGACCTTCACCATGCAGTGGCCGCCGGGGTCCGGCCGGATGCAGGAGTTCCCCGAACTGGACCGGGTGGCGTGGTTCGGTCTCGACCGGGCCCGTGACGTGATGATCAAGGCCCAGGCCGCGTTTCTGGACCGGCTGACGGAGCACTCGGCCTGAACAGGGGCCTACGCCTTGCGACGGGCGCAGTCGCGCGCGAAGGTCGTAGCAAGCCCGCTCCCAGGGAGGTCAGCCATGCCCATCGCGACGGTGAACCCGGTGAACGGCGAGACGCTCAAGACGTACGAGCCCATGGGCGAGGAGGAGCTGGAACGCCGGCTCCAGCTCGCCGAGGCCACGTTCCGCACCTACCGGACGGCCACCTTCGCCGAACGCGCCCGACTGCTGAACAAGGCCGCCGACCTGCTGGAAGAAGATCAGCAGGAGATCGGCCGGGTCATGACCACCGAGATGGGCAAGCCGGTCAAGCAGGCCCGCGCGGAGGCCGGCAAGTGCGCCAAGGCGATGCGCTGGTACGCCGAACGTGCCGAGGGCCTGCTGGCCGACGAGGAACCGCCCGAGGGGGACGTGAGGGACTCCGGCGCCTCCCGGGTGCGGGTCCGCTACCGGCCGCTGGGGCCCGTCCTCGCCGTGATGCCGTGGAACTTCCCGCTCTGGCAGGTGATCCGCTTCGCCGCGCCCGCGCTGATGGCGGGCAACGTGGGCCTGCTCAAGCACGCCTCGAACGTCCCCCAGACGGCCCTGTACCTGGAGGACCTCTTCCGCCGGGCCGGCTTCCAGGAGGGCTGCTTCCAGACTCTGCTGATCGGCTCGGCCGCGGTCGACGACATCCTGCGCGACGAGCGGGTGAAGGCCGCGACGCTCACGGGCAGCGAGCCGGCCGGCCGCGCGGTCGCCTCCACCGCCGGCGAAATGATCAAGAAGACGGTGCTGGAGCTGGGCGGCAGCGACCCGTACGTCGTCATGCCCTCCGCCGACCTCGACCGCGCGGCGCAGGTCGCCGTGACCGCGCGGGTGCAGAACAACGGACAGTCCTGCATCGCGGCCAAGCGGTTCATCGTGCACACCGACGTGTACGACGCCTTCGCCGAGAGGTTCGTCGCGGGCATGAAGGCCCTGAAGATCGGCGACCCGCTGGAGGAGGACACCGAGATCGGGCCGCTCTCCAGCGAGCAGGGGCGGGCCGACCTGGAGGAGCTGGTCGACGACGCGAAGCGGAGCGGGGCCCAGGTGCTGTGCGGCGGGGAGCGTCCGGACGGACCGGGCTGGTACTACCCGCCGACCGTGCTGGCGGGCATCACCCGTCAGATGCGCATCCACCACGAGGAGGCGTTCGGGCCGGTCGCCACGCTGTACCGGGCAGGCGACCTGGACGAGGCGCTCCTGATCGCCAACGACTCCCCGTTCGGACTGAGTTCGAACGTGTGGACACGGGACGAGAGGGAGGTGGAGCGGTTCGCCCGCGACCTGGAGGCGGGTGGCGTGTACGTCAACGGGATGACCGCCTCCCATCCGGCGTTCCCGTTCGGTGGTGTGAAGCGGTCCGGGTACGGGCGTGAGCTGTCCGGGCACGGAATCCGGGAGTTCTGCAACATCACCACGGTTTGGCAGGGTGCGTGAGCGCTGCGCGGCTACCATCCCGTTTGTGAACCGCGAAGTGACTCTGCCTCTGATCGTCGACGACCGCGGTACCTTGCAGGTGGCTGCGGCCGACGTGAGTAAGTTGTTGCGGACCGTGGGCGGGCGGTGGCTGCATCTCGTCGAGGCCGGGGAGCAGCTCGATGAGGACACCGTGGCCGCGTTGACCATTGAGCTGGCGAAGCTGGCGGATCGTATCGACGTGGCCTGTATCGCGCACAGCAGTGGGGCGCCGTAGTCGTATCGGTCGTGGGCACCGGTGTGTGGTGGCTCGTCGCCCGGTTCCCCGCGCCCCTCGGGCCGGCTGCCCCCGGCGTTGCCCAGAACATTGCCTCGTACGCCTGGAGCAAACGCCCGTAGCGGTGCGCGGCTGTCACGTCGAGGCCGCCGCTCTCCCGCGCCTGCTGAACCTCGCCGTCGCCTGCGCGGCCGGGTCGGGGGCCGGTTCCGCAAGGAAGCAGAAGAACGCGCAGGCCTCGTCCGGGAAGCCGTGGTGGCGGCGCGGTCCGTAGGCGACGACGGCGCAAGAGCCGCCCCGCGCCGAGAAGTTGGCGGTGAGGACCGGGATCACGCCTGCCGGGGAGCCGTTGAGAGCCAGCCAGGCCACGTGGGCGGGGTAGACCTGGCGGCCGGGGCGGGGGCGTGGGCGTGGGCGCGGATCTGCTCCTCCGTCAGGTCGCACGCCGTCACGAAGACGGTCAGGTGGTCGGCCGCCACCGCCTCGCCCTCCGCGAGCGAGGTGGCGAAGGCTGCGGTCGCGGGGGCGGCGGTCGCGGGGGCGGCGGTCGCGCGTTCGGCCGGATGCCGGAAGGAGCGGAGGTCCACGGCGATCACCCACTGCGGTTCCGGGCCGGGGTCGCGAGGGTGTCGTGGTTCGCCGTGTCCCGGGACGATCAGCGGGGCGAGGCGGCCGGCCTGCGGGTCCGGGGCGAGTTGGGTGGTCGTCGAGGCCAGTGGTTCAGCGGCCCCGGGCGTCATCGGGCCCTCTTCGGAGTCGTCGGCACGCCGGGTCCGATACGTACCTGTTGTCCCCGATTCGGAGTAATCCGACGAGAGATAGTCGCCCCCTCGGGTGAACCTGGGTGGACCACCTTCTGACCGGCGGCCGCAGGTCTGCCGGACGGCGAAAGCAGGGACGGCTCATGGCTACTTTGTGCAGACCCTCGGTGTCCGTACCAGAACACGTGATCACGATGGAGGAGACGCTGCAGCTGGCACGTGAGCACCACGCGGACCACCCCCAGCTCCCGCTCGCCCTCCGGCTGATCGAGAACACGGGCGTCCGCACCCGGCACATCGTGCAACCCATCGAGGAGACCCTGAAACACCCGGGGTTCGAGGAGCGCAACAAACTCTACGAGACCGAGGCCAAGGCCCGCGTCCCCGAGGTGATCCAGCGGGCGCTGGACGACGCGGAGCTCCTGACCTCCGACATCGATGTCATCATCTACGTGTCCTGCACGGGCTTCATGATGCCCTCGCTGACCGCGTGGCTGATCAACGAGATGGACTTCCCGAGCACCACCCGGCAGCTCCCCATAGCCCAGCTGGGCTGTGCGGCCGGCGGCGCGGCCATCAACCGGGCCCACGACTTCTGCTCGGCCTACCCGGAGGGCAACGCGCTCATCGTGGCCTGCGAGTTCTGCTCGCTGTGCTACCAACCCACCGACCTCGGTGTCGGCTCACTGCTCTCCAACGGCCTGTTCGGCGACGGCATCGCCGCGGCCGTGGTGCGCGGCCGCGGCGGCACGGGCGTCCAACTCGAACGCAACGGGTCGTACCTGATCCCCAAGACCGAGGACTGGATCGCGTACGACGTCCGGGCGACCGGCTTCCACTTCCTGCTGGACAAGCGGGTGCCGGCCACCATGGAGCCGCTCGCCCCGGCGCTCAAGGACCTCGCGGGCAACCACGGCTGGGACGCCTCCGACCTGGACTTCTACATCATCCACGCGGGCGGTCCCCGAATACTCGACGACCTCAGCAAGTTCCTGCAGGTCGACCCGCACGCGTTCCGGTTCAGCCGGGCCACGCTCACCGAGTACGGCAACATCGCCAGCGCCGTCGTCCTGGACGCGCTGCGCCGCCTCTTCGAGGAGGGCGGTGCCGAGCACCGGGCACGCGGCCTGCTCGCCGGGTTCGGGCCCGGCATCACCGCCGAGATGACCGTGGGCCGCTGGGTCCAGGACGGCGAGATGACACGATGAGCGAAGAGACCCTCACCGAGACCCTGCCCCCGGTCCGGCACTGGCCGGCCGTCGATCTGGCCGGCCCGGAGTTCGACCCGGTGCTGAACGAGCTGATGCGCGAGGGGCCGCTCGCCCGCATCCAGCTGGCCAACGGCGAGGGCTGGGCGTGGCTGGTCACCCGCTACGACGACGTGCGCAGGGTGAGCAACGACCCCCGCTTCAGCCGCGAGGCGGTGATGGGCAAGCAGGTCACCCGGCTCGCCCCGCACTTCATCCCGGACCGGGGCGCGGTCGGCTTCCTGGACCCGCCCGACCACACCCGGTTGCGTCGTTCGGTCGCCGCCGCCTTCACCTCGAAGGGCGTGGAGCGGGTCCGCGACAAGGCGCGCGTGATGCTGGACGAGCTGGTCGAAGAACTTCTCCAGAACGGACCGCCCGCCGATCTGACGGCGACGATCCTCAGCCCGTTCCCCATCGCGGTGATCTGCGAGCTGATGGGTGTCCCGGCCGCCGACCGGCACGGGATGCACACCTGGACCCAGCTGATCCTGTCGTCCTCGCACGGCAAGGACGTCAGCGAGAAGGCCAAGCACGAGATGAGCGCCTACTTCTCCGACCTCATCGGGCTGCGCGAGGGCAGCACGGCCGAGGACGTGGCCTCGCTGCTCGGCGCCGCCGTGGGCCGGGCCGAGGTCACCCTGGAGGAGGCCGTCGGTCTCGCCGTCCTCCTGCAGATCGGCGGCGAGGCGGTGACCAACAACAGCGGGCAGATGTTCTACCTGCTGCTGACCCGCCCCGACCTGGTGGAGCGGCTGCGCTCCGACCCCGGGATCCGCCCGAAGGCGATCGACGAACTGCTGCGCTACATCCCGCACCGCAACGCCGTCGGCCTCTCCCGGATCGCCCTGGAGGACGTGGAGATCAGGGGCGTACGGATCCGGGCCGGCGACCCGGTCTACGTCTCCTACCTGGCCGCCAACCGCGACCCGGACGTCTTCCCCGACCCGGAGAGCATCGACTTCTCCCGCAGCCCCAACCCGCACGTGGCGTTCGGCTTCGGCCCGCACTACTGCCCCGGCGGCATGCTGGCCCGGCTGGAGTGCGAGCTCCTGGTGGAGACCCTGCTGAACCGGGTGCCCGGTCTGAAGCTGGCCGTACCGCCGGAGCAGGTGCCCTTCCGGAAGGGTGCGCTGATCCGCGGTCCCGAGGCCCTGCCCGTGACGTGGTGAGCGGCAGATGACCAGGACCGAAGGACTGGCGGTACCGGAAGGGCCCGCGGCCCGAGGGGCGGCACCGGCCCAGGCGGACGCGCCGGTCCAGGAGACGGAGCGGTTCGAGGGGCTGCTCGTCCCGCCGGGCCAGGGCCGTGTCGTGGAGACGCCCGCCCAGCGGGTGACGTTCAAGGTGACCGGCACGCACTCGCGGATGGCCTCCACCTTCGAGGTGGACGTCCCGCCGGGCTTCGACGTCGGCGCCCATGTACACACGCGCAGCGAGGAGTTGTTCTACGTCCTGGAGGGCGAACTCGACGTGCTCGCCTTCGAGCCGCGCATCCGTACCCCGGACAACTGGCAGCGGTGGGAGTCGACTTCGGGCAGTCGGGTGGTCCGTGCGACTCCGGGCACGGTCATCGTCGTACCACCGGGGTGCCCGCACGCCTTCGCCAACCCGACGGACGAGCCCGCCAAGATGTTCTTCCAGGCGTCTCCCCCACCGGACCACGAGCGCTACTTCGAGGAGCTGCTGGAGATACTGGGGGACGGCGGCCCACCGGACCAGGAGGCCATCGGGGCGCTGAGGGCGAAGTACGACATCCAGCAGCTCACGCCTCTGCGGCACCGGTGAGTGCCGCCCCCAGGGGCGCGGGGCCGTGTTCCACACGCGGCTCCGCCGGGGGCGCGACCGGCCGCGAGGAACGCGCGGACCGGATCGCGCAGCACCCCGACGGTGCTACCGAATGGGCATCCCGGCCAAGGTGCGCGCGATGACGAGCCGCTGGATCTCGCTCGTACCCTCGAAGATGGTGTAGATCGCGGAGTCCCGGTGCATCCGCTCCACCGGGTACTCACGGGTGTACCCGTTGCCGCCGAGGATCTGAATCGCCTGCGCGGTCACCTTCTTCGCCGTCTCACTGGCGAACAGCTTCGACATCGACCCCTCGGCCGCCGTGAACGGCTTGCCGTTGACCGCCATCCACGAGGCCCGCCACACCAGCAGACGGGCCGCGTCGATCTGCGTGCGCATGTCCGCCAGCTGGAAGGCGACCCCCTGGTTGTCGATGATCGGCCGCCCGAACTGCTCCCGGGTCCTGGCGTAGTCGAGAGCCACTTCATATGCGGCCCGGGCGGTGCCCACCGCCATGGCTCCAACGGCGGGCCGACTCGCCTCGAACGTGGCCATCGCCGCGTTCTTCACCCGCTCACCGCCCGCCTTGGCCTTCTCCCGGGCCCGGGCGAGCCGCTCGTCCAGCTTCTCCTTGCCGCCGAGCAGGCAGGAACCGGGGACGCGGACGTTGTCGAGGATGACCTCGGCGGTGTGCGAGGCGCGGATGCCGTGCTTCTTGAACTTCTGGCCCTGGGCGAGGCCCGGCGTGCCCGGCGGGACGATGAAGGAGGCGTGGCCCTTGGAGCCCAGCTCCGGGTCGACGCTGGCGACGACCACGTGGACGTTGGCGATGCCGCCGTTGGTCGCCCAGGTCTTCGTGCCGTTGATCACCCACTCGTCCTTGGCCTCGTCGTACACAGCACGCGTGCGCAGGGAGGCGACGTCGGAGCCGGCGTCGGGCTCGGAGGAGCAGAACGCGGCGACCTTGACGTCGTTCGCGTCGCCGTACATCTGGGGTATCCAGGTGCCGATCTGTTCCTCGGTTCCGTTGGCGAGAACGCCCACGGCCGCGAGTCCCGTGCCCACAATGGAGAGGGCGATGCCGGCGTCGCCCCAGAACAGCTCCTCCATGGCCAGGGGAATTCCGAGGCCGGTGGAGTCGAAGTACTGCTGCGCGTAGAAGTCGAGGGAGTAGATGCCGACCTTCGCGGCCTCCTGAATGACCGGCCAAGGAGTCTCCTCACGCTCGTCCCATTCGGCGGCCGCGGGGCGGATGACGTCGGCGGCGAAACCGTGCAGCCAGTCCCGGACCTCCTTCTGTTCGTCGTTGAGCTCCATGGTGAACTCGGCCATGTCCCCTCCAGCGGCGGTAGTGCGGTGTTACTAGCGGTAACCCGAGTCTGTTACTGACCGGTAGGAAAAGTCAACTCCCGAAGGCGCCTCGGCATCCCGTTCGATGTCAGGGGCATGGACAGTGCTAGTTTGCGCAGGCGTCACCGAATCAGCACGGGTGGGGAGAGCACATGGACACCACGCAGCGGACCGATCAGCAGCGGTCCGCCGACCGCCGACGGCGCGAGCTGCTGGAAGCCGCCGACCGGGTGGTGCTGCGCGACGGCCCACAGGCCTCGATGAACGCGATCGCGGCGGAGGCGGGCATCACGAAGCCGATCCTCTACCGCCACTTCGGCGACAAGGGCGGACTTTACGCCGCGCTTGCCAAGCGGCACACCGACGCACTGCTCGACTCGCTGCGGGCGGCGCTGGACGCCCCGGCGGATCGGCGGGAGCGGGTCGAGGCCACCCTGGACACGTATCTCACGGCCATCGAGGCACGCCCCCAGGTGTATCGGTTCCTCATGCATCCGGCCGAGGGCAGCACAGGCGGCGACCACGGGTTCGACGTGGGCAAGCACAGCGCTCCCCTGCTTCGGCGGATGGGAGAGGAGCTGGCCCAGGTCATCGAGGAACGCGTGGATCTCGGACCCGGCAGTCAGCGGCTGGCCCGGGTGTGGGGGCATGGGATCGTCGGGATGATGCATGCGGCCGGGGACTGGTGGCTCGGGGAGCGGCCGTGCACCCGTGCCGAGTTGGTGAGGTCGCTCGCGGACCTGTTGTGGGGGCGTCTTGCGGCGGCCGGGGACAAGATGGGCGGTCCGGGGTTCTGACTGTCGTGTCCCGGATGCGGGAGCGGGGCTTGCCCGCGCCCGCGTGGGGGCGCCGCACAGCGGGCACAGCACCAGCGCCCCCTCAGGCAGGCCCACCTGCCCGGTGCCATGAAGATCGGGAGATCTGTCTCATCAGTCTGCGGTGGCGCCGGCCCGACAGGCGGTCGGCGTACACCGTGCCGTCCAGGTGGTCGCACTCATGCTGCAGACACCTGGCGAAGAAGCCGGTGCCGTGGACGGTGACCGGCTCCCCGGTCACCGTGAAACCCTCCACGACCGCATGGTCGTAACGCTCCGTGCCCGCCTCCAGGCCCGGCAGGGACAGACAGCTCTCCGGGCCCCGGATCACCACGCCGTCCGCCTCCACCAGACGCGGGTTCACCACATGCCCGAGATGCCGCACATCCTCGTCGTCCGGGCAGTCGTACACGAACACCCGCAAAGGCACCCCGATCTGGTTGGCGGCCAGGCCCACCCCCTGCGCCGCGTACATGGTCGCGAACAAGTCCTCCACGAGATCCGCCAGTTCGGGGCCGAAGGCGGTGGCCTCCCGGCAGGGCTCGCGCAGGACGGAGTCCGGGAGCAGGGAAAGGGGCCGGACGCGCCCGTGGGCGCCCGGGATCGAGCCGTGTCGCATGGCGGCAAGGGTACGGTTCGTTCAGCTCATGCCCGCCGCACAGGTGTGGGCCGGGATTCGGGTGTGCGAATGGATCTCGATAGGCTTCAGGTTCACACCACGTTGCCGGATGGCCCCAGGCGCGGCGCGTACGCAAGGAGGATCGAGAACTGATGGCAGGCAACTCGGACCCGCTCTCGCCGCGGGCCAAGCTGGCCGTTACGGCGGGCAAGGCGGTCGCCGCGGCATCACGCGCCGCGGGGCGCGGCAGCGGTTCGGTGATCGGTGGCCGGGTCGCGCTGAAACTCGACCCCGACCTCCTCGGACGGCTCGCGCAGAACCTGGACGTCGTCCTGGTGTCCGCCACCAACGGCAAGACCACGACCACCCGGCTCATCGCGGAGGCGCTGCGCGCCGCGGGCCCGGTCGTGTCGAACGCGCTCGGCGCCAACATGCCGGCCGGTATCACCTCCGCGCTCGCGGGCGGCTCGGAGGCAAAGTTCGGGGTCATCGAGGTCGACGAGAAGTACCTCGCCGGCGTCGCCCGGGACACCGGCCCCAAGTGCATCGCCCTGCTGAACCTCTCCCGCGACCAGTTGGACCGCGCCGCCGAGACCCGCATGCTGGCCGAGAACTGGCGTGAGGGCCTGGCCGGGTCCAAGGCCGTCATCGTCGCCAACTGTGACGACCCACTGGTGGTGTGGGCCGCGTCCTCCTCCCCGAATGTGATCTGGGTCGCGGCCGGGCAGATGTGGAAGGACGACGCCTGGTCCTGCCCGTCGTGCGGTGGCGTGATGCAGCGCCCCGGCGACGACTGGTTCTGCGGCGAGTGCGGCTTCCGCCGGCCGACGCCCACCTGGGCGCTCTCCGGCGACCACGTGCTGGATCCGCACGGGTCTGCGTGGCCGATCCACCTGCAGCTGCCGGGGCGCGCCAACAAGGCGAACGCGGCCAGCTCCGCGGCCGTCGCCGCCGTCTTCGGGGTGCCGCCGCAGGTCGCCCTGGAGCGGATGTACCAGGTGCAGGCCGTCGCGGGACGGTACGACGTCGTCCAGTTCCAGAACCGTGATCTGCGGCTGCTGCTGGCCAAGAACCCGGCCGGCTGGCTGGAGACGTTCTCCCTGATCGACCCGCCACCCACCCCGGTGATCCTCTCCGTGAACGCGCGGGGGGCCGACGGCACCGACACCTCCTGGCTGTGGGACGTCGACTACACCCGCCTGACCGGGCACCCGATCTTCGTCATCGGTGACCGCAAGCTGGACCTCGCCGTCCGTCTGGAGGTCGCGAACCAGCACTTCCAGGTCTGCGACAACCTCGACCAGGCCGTCGAGACGGCCCCGCCGGGGCGCATCGAGGTCATCGCGAACTACACCGCGTTCCAGGACCTGCGCCGCCGCGTCGGCAACTGATCTTCGAAGGGCGATCACCTCATGAGCGACAACCAACTGCGGCTGGTGTGGATCTACCCGGACCTGCTGAGCACCTACGGCGACCAGGGCAACGCGCTCGTCGTGGAACGCCGGGCGCGGCAGCGCGGCCTGGACGTGGCCCGGCTGGACGTGCGCAGCGACCAGCCGATCCCGACCTCCGGCGACATCTACCTGATCGGCGGCGGCGAGGACCGGCCGCAGCGGCTCGCGGCCGAGCGGCTGCGCCGCGACGGCCATCTGCACCGCGCGGTGGAGAACGGCGCGATCGTCTTCTCCGTCTGCGCCGGCTACCAGATCCTGGGCCACGAGTTCATCAACGACCTCGGCCAGCGCGAGCCGGGCCTCGGCCTGCTCGACGTGGTGTCGGTGCGCGGCGAGGGCGAGCGGTGCGTCGGCGACGTCCTCGCGGACATCGACCCGCAGCTCGGCCTGCCCCCGCTCACCGGCTTCGAGAACCACCAGGGCGTCACCCATCTCGGTGCGAGCGCCCGTCCCTTCGCCCGGCTGCAGATCGGCAAGGGCAACGGCACCGGGGACGGCACGGAGGGCGCGTACAACGGGACGGTCTTCGGCACGTACATGCACGGGCCCGTGCTGGCCCGCAACCCGCAGATCGCCGACCTGCTGCTGAAGCTGGCCCTCGATGTCAACGCGCTGCCCCCGATCGACGACCGGTGGTACGAGGCGCTCCGCAACGAGCGCATCGCGGCCGCGCAGCAGCCTGCGTAGGCACTGTTGCGCAGCAGCCTGCGTAAGCGTCATGTCAGGGACCTTTCAGCGTCTTCCGGCACCCTCGGGGTGAGCCCGCCTGACGGGCCGTCCGCTCACATGTGCGGGGGCGTCCAGCAGGCGGACGCCCGCTACGGAGCCACCCCCTCACGCCGGTAGGGTGGCCGGGAATCCGCCGGACGACGTGGTCCGGTTTCCCGGCCCACGTTGAGAAGGTATTTCGGGCTATGCGCATTGGTGTCCTCACGTCCGGCGGCGACTGCCCCGGCCTGAACGCCGTCATCCGGTCCGTCGTGCACCGTGCCGTCGCCGACCACGGCGACGAGGTCATCGGTTTCCGGGACGGCTGGAAGGGCCTCCTGGAATGCGACTACATGAAGCTCGACCTCGACGCCGTGGGCGGCATCCTGGCGCGCGGCGGCACGATCCTCGGCTCCTCCCGGGTCCGTCCGGAGCATCTTCGGGACGGTGTGGAGCGGGCCAAGGGCCATGTCCAGGAGCTGGGCCTTGACGCGATCATCCCGATCGGCGGCGAGGGAACGCTGAAGGCGGCCCGCCTGCTCTCGGACCACGGCCTGCCCATCGTGGGCGTGCCCAAGACCATCGACAACGACATCGCCGTCACGGACGTCACCTTCGGCTTCGACACGGCGGTGGGCGTCGCCACCGAGGCCCTGGACCGGCTGAAGACCACCGCCGAGTCCCACCAGCGCGTGCTGATCGTGGAGGTCATGGGCCGGCACACCGGCTGGATCGCGCTGCACTCCGGCATGGCGGCCGGCGCGCACGCCATCGTCGTGCCGGAACGGCCCTTCGACATCGACGAGTTGACGAAGCGGGTCGGGGCGCGGTTCGAGGCGGGCAAGCGGTTCGCCATCGTGGTCGCCGCAGAGGGGGCCAAGCCGCGGCCCGGCTCCATGGAGTTCGACGAGGGCGGCAAGGACATCTACGGCCATGAGCGTTTCGCGGGGATCGCGCGTCAGCTGTCGGTCGAGCTGGAGCAGCGGCTCGGCAAGGAGGCGCGGCCGGTGATCCTCGGGCATGTGCAGCGGGGTGGCACGCCGACCGCTTACGACCGCGTGTTGGCCACCCGGTTCGGGTGGCATGCGGTGGAGGCGGTGCACCGGGGCGAGTTCGGGATGATGACGGCTCTGCGGGGGACGGACATCGTGATGGTGTCCCTGGCCAAGGCCGTGGAGATGTTGAAGACGGTTCCCGCGGAGCGGTACGACGAGGCGGAGTGCGTGCTGTAGTTCGCCCGAGACAACCCGCCCCCGGTCGCAGCCGTGACCGGGGGCGGTTCTACTCTTGGGGGCGGACAGACACGCACAACCCCCACGAATCAGGAGCCGCCGGATGGATCACAGCGGGCACGGCATGAACATGGATCTGCCGCCGTTCACGCTGGGGCGGGGGCTCGAGTGGTCCGCCGACCCGTTCTTCCTCGTCGCCTGTCTGCTCGGGCTCGGTATGTACGGCTGGGGCGTGGTGCGGCTGCGGCGGCGGGGGGACGCATGGCCCGCGGCCCGTACGGTGTCGTACGTCGTCGGGGTGCTGACCATCGCGCTGATGATGTCCACCAGGCTGAACGACTACGGCATGGTCATGTTCAGCGTGCACATGGTGCAGCACATGGTGATCAGCATGCTGTCGCCGATCCTGGTCCTGCTGGGCGCCCCGGTCACGCTGGCGCTGCGCGCGCTGCCGCCGGCCGGCAGGGGCCGCAAGGGGCCGCGCGAGCTGCTGCTGGCGCTGCTGCACAGCCGGTACATGCGGATCATCACCCACCCGACTTTCACCATCCCGCTGTTCATCGCGAGCCTGTACGCCCTGTACTTCACGCCGATCTTCGACTTCCTGATGGGGTCGAAGACCGGGCACGTCGCGATGATGGTGCACTTCCTCGCGGTGGGCGTGGTCTTCTTCTGGCCGATCATCGGCGTGGACCCGGGACCGTACCGGCCCGGGTACCTGATGCGGATGCTGGAGCTGTTCGCGGGCATGCCGTTCCACGCGTTCTTCGGCATCGCGCTGATGATGGGGTCGACGCCGATGGTGGAGACGTTCCGGAACCCGCCCGCCTCGCTCGGCATCGACGCGCTCGCCGACCAGAACGCGGCCGGCGGCATCGCCTGGGCGTTCAGCGAGATCCCGTCCGTGCTGGTGCTGATCGCGCTCCTGTTCCAGTGGTACCGCTCCGAACAGCGGCAGGCCAAGCGCAAGGACCGGGCCGCCGACCGGGACGGCGACAAGGAGCTGGAGGCGTACAACGCCTATCTGGCCTCCCTCAACGCGCGCGAGGGCTGACTCCGCGGTATCCCCTCCGGGCGGGAATCGGGGCACCATGGTGAGGACGGACCATGAGGAGGGTGCCGCGATGCCCGGTTCCACGAACGGTTCCACGAAGGCGATGGGGGCGATGACCGTCGGCGGGCTCGTCGTCGTCACGGCCTACACGGTCGCCCTCGGCAGCAACGGCTGGCTGTGGTTCGGATGGGTGGTGCTGGGGCTGCTGACACTCGCCATGGTCCTCACCCAGTCCTAGGGCCGCTTCCGCGGGCAGGGCTGATTACAGTGCCCGCATGAACAGCAGGACCGCGTCCTTCGACGACCTCGACCGAAAGATCATCACCGCGCTGATGGCGAACGCCAGGACCAGCTTCGCCGAGATCGGCGCGGCGATCGGGCTGTCGTCCACCGCGGTCAAACGGCGCGTGGACCGACTGCGCGAGACCGGTGTGATCACCGGGTTCACGGCGACCGTGGAGCCCTCCGCGCTCGGCTGGCGCACGGAGGCGTACGTCGAGGTGTACTGCGAGGGCGCGGCCCCGCCGCGGCGCCTGGCGGAGGTGGTGCGCAACCACCCGGAGATCACCGCGGCCATGACGGTGACCGGTGGCGCGGACGCACTGCTGCACGTGCGGGCGCGGGACGTGGAGCACTTCGAGGAGGTGCTGGAGCGGATCCGCGCCGAGCCGTTCATCCGGAAGACGATCAGTGTGATGGTCCTGTCCCACCTCCTCCCGGAAAGCCCGGAAGCGGGCGCCACCCACGCCGCACCGGAATGACGCGGATCAAACGCAGGAGTCATGCGTCGTCGGGAGAAACAACGCAGCGATGCTGCGCATCCACGCAGCTTTCCTTTCTTGTCCTCCGTATCCCTCAGTTTCTACCGTGGTGGTCACCCCTCAGTGACACACAGGAAAGCGGAGGAAACCCTCTGTGGCCGAAAGTCGTGTGCCGCGCGCCCGGCGCTTCCTCGTCTGTGAACCCAGGCACTTCGCCGTGCAGTACGCGATCAATCCCTGGATGCATCCCGACAAGCCCGTCGACGTGGATCTGGCCCAGGAGCAGTGGCAGGCGCTGATCCGCGCCTACCGCGCCCACGGTCACACCGTCGACGCGGTCGATCCGGTCCCGGGCCTGCCGGACATGGTGTTCGCCGCGAACGCGGCGTTCGTCGTCGGCGGCCGGGTCTTCGGCTCCCTGTTCCACGCGCCGGAGCGGCGCCCCGAGTCGGTCCACTACGACACCTGGTTCAAGGCGGCAGGCTACGACGTGTACCGCCCCGAGTCGGTGACCGAGGGCGAGGGCGACCTGGTGTGGACGGGCCGGTACGTGCTGGCCGGCACCGGGTTCCGCACCACCCGCGAGGCCCATCGGGAGGCGCAGGAGTTCCTCGGCCATCCGGTGATCGGCCTGACCCTGGTGGACCCGTACTTCTACCACCTGGACACCGCGCTGTTCGTCCTCGACGACGACAACATCGTCTACTACCCGGAGGCGTTCTCGCCGGGCAGCCGGGAGGTGCTCAAGCGCCTGTATCCGGACGCGGTGCTCGCCACCCGGGACGACGCGATGACGTTCGGCCTGAACTCGGTGTCCGACGGCCGGCACGTCTTCATCGCCCCCCAGGCCGAGGCGCTGGCCGAGCGCCTGGCCGACCACGGTTACGTCCCCGTCCCCGTCGACCTGTCGGAGTTCCACAAGGCCGGCGGTGGCATCAAGTGCTGCACCCAGGAGATTCGCTGATGACCGCACCCGCGCGCACGCGTACGTCCGACGACCTGATCCGGGCGGAGGAGCCGGTCCTCGCGCACAACTACCACCCTCTTCCCGTGGTCGTCGCCCGGGCGGAGGGCACCTGGGTGGAGGACGTCGAGGGCCGCCGCTACCTCGACATGCTGGCCGGCTACTCGGCGCTCAACTTCGGCCACCGGCACCCCGCGCTGATCGAGGCCGCGCACCGCCAGCTCGACCGGCTCACCCTCACCTCCCGCGCCTTCCACAACGACATGCTCGCCGGGTTCGCCGAGCGGCTCGCCGAGCTGACCGGCCTCGACATGGTGCTGCCGATGAACACCGGCGCGGAGGCGGTGGAGAGCGGCATCAAGGTGGCGCGCAAGTGGGCGTACGACGTGAAGGGCGTCCCCGCCGACCGGGCGACCATCGTCGTCGCGGCGGAGAACTTCCACGGCCGTACGACGACCATCGTCAGCTTCTCCACGGACGAGTCGGCCCGGGCGGGCTTCGGTCCCTTCACACCCGGCTTCCGCGTCGTTCCCTACAACGACCTGGCCGCGCTGGAGGCGGCGGTCGACGAGACGACGGCTGCGGTGCTGCTGGAGCCCATCCAGGGCGAGGCCGGGGTGATCATCCCGGACGAGGGCTACCTGTCGGGGGTCCGGGAGCTGACCCGCCGCAAGGGCTGCCTGTTCATCGCGGACGAGATCCAGTCCGGACTCGGCCGCACCGGCCGTACCCTCGCCGTCGAGCACGAGGACGTGGTACCGGACGTGCTGCTGCTCGGCAAGGCGCTCGGCGGTGGCATCGTGCCGGTGTCGGCGGTGGTGGCCCGGCGCGAGGTGCTGGGTGTGCTGCACCCGGGCGAGCACGGCTCCACGTTCGGCGGGAACCCGCTCGCGGCTGCGGTCGGCACGGCGGTGGTCGAGCTGCTGGAGGGCGGTGAGTTCCAGCGCCGGGCGGCCGAGCTGGGCGTGGTCCTGCGCGGCGGGCTGACCGAGCTGGTCGGCAGGGGCGTGACCGGTTTCCGCTCGCGCGGGCTGTGGGCGGGCGTCGACGTCGACCCGGCCATCGGCACCGGCCGGCAGATCAGTGAACGCCTGATGCGGGAGGGCGTCCTGGCCAAGGACACGCACGGCTCCACGATCCGGCTGGCGCCCCCGCTGACCATCACGGCGGAGGAGCTGCGCTCCGCGCTGGGCGCGCTGGAGAAGGTGCTGGCCGAGGGGAACTGAGGCGGGGGCAGGGGGCCGGCGGTACCCGACCGGCCCCCTGCCCACTCGGTCAGCCCTTGCTCCCGCCCTCGCCGAGGAGCTGCTTCATCTCCTTGATCTCGGCGTTCTGGGCGCTGACGATACCGCCCGCCATGCCCTTGGCGGGACCGTACTCGCCCTTCCTCTTCTCCGTGGTGGCCATGGCGACGGCGCCCTGGTGATGGTCGACCATCAGGGACAGGAACATGGTGTCGAAGTCCTTGCCGCCGGCCTTCTTCAGGGCCGCCATGTCGTCGTCGCTCATCATGTCGGACATACCCGACATGCCCGCATGGCCTGAGCGATCCGTGCCGGCCATGGGGACCTGCGCACCCCAGGTCTTCAGCCAGCCGGTCATGGTGCGGATCTCCGGGTCCTGCGCCTTCTCGATGCGCGCGGCGAGGTCCTTCACCCGCGCCGAGGAGGCGCGGCCGTCGGCGAGCCGCGCCATCTCCAGGGCCTGCTGGTGGTGCGGGATCATGCCCTGGGCGAACGCCACGTCCTGGGCGTTGTGGGCCGTGGCGGTGGACGCGCTCGGGTTCGCCGAGCTGCCGTGGCCCGCGCGGACGCCGCCGGCACCCCCGCCTCCACCACAGGCGGCGAGGACGAGGGAGGCGAGGCCGGTCGCCGCGACGAGGGCGGCACGGCACGTGGGAGTACGGGTGGTCATGCTGAACTCCTGCTGTTCGAAAGGTGTCTTCGGGCACGCGTGGGAGCACGACCGCAGCGCATGCGGTCGTCGGCGCCTCTAGATCCGCAGGAGTTGGAGTTCCGCCAGGGAGGGCGGCGCACGGGCACCGTCCGGCGCGCCGACCGCGCACGCGCGCAGGGCACCGGTCGGCACCGGGGCCGTCACGGGGCCGGGTGCGAGCGCGGGCAGCTGCGGTCCGGCGTTCACGGCCCCGGACGCGCAGGTGGGATCGGCGTGGTGCAGGTGGTTGCCACCGCAGTGGCCGTCGCCACCAGGGCAGTCGTCGGAGGCGGTCAGCGCGGCCCCCATGGGCGCGGAGCGGACGTGCTCCGCATGGCCGGTACCGCCACCGGGCGCCAGAGCGTGCATGCCCAGCAGCCCGGCCAGCACCACGAGTACGAGCAGCGCACGCCACCGCCGCTGGGGCGGTCGCTGGGGCTGCTGTCCGGCGCTGCGCATCGGGGACATCGTACGAGGCCGGGGCGAGGGAAGTTGCGGTGACCCGCCGGTGCGGACGCGCCATCCGCCCGAGGCGATGCGCCGGGCGGTCCGGGATCGGGGGCGGCGGCTCCCCCCGGCCGCAACGCCTGCACCGGCGCCCTGTACCAGTGCACGAACGTCCCGCAGTCCCCCTACGAGTTCGCGAGGATCTTCGCGGCCTACACCGGCTGACGCGGCATCAGCCACCCGGGTCCGCTCACCCGCGCCATGCGGTCCCCGCCGGGCGAGCGGGCCGGATTGTTGCGAGCCGGCTTCCAAGTCAGCGACGTCGTCCGCTGCGCCGGCGAGGAACGACGCGCCGTGGCCGGTGGCCGGGACATCTACGCCGGCAGGGCGTCGCTCGGCGTGGAGGCCGTCGATCGCAGCCTCACGGGACGGGCCGGGACGGTCGGTGTCTCCTCCACCGACGAGATCGTCGACGCGCGACTTCCTGCGCGCCGGCCGGTGGCCGCCGCCGGGCCTGGGTCGGCTGCCGTCTCGGGCGCCCGGCGCCTCCGGACGGGCGCGCGTGCCGGCTCAGTCACGCCGACGGTGCGCGGAGGTCCGCGAGCGGCCGTACCAGTCGTGCACCACGGCGCTGCCCACCACGAGGTCCTGGACGGACGCCCGGCGCCGGCTGGCCGGGATCCACAGCAGACCCAGCGGGAAGAGGAGGCACAGCACGGCCCGCAGCACGGCGGTGGCCGGCCTGAGCCTGGCCCCCGCCCGGCTGGTCACCCGCAGCCCCATCAGCTGGTCACCGACGGTACGCCCGGCCGTGCCCCAGCTGGCCGCGAGATAGACGACCGCGACGGCGGAGCCGAATCCCGTGGCGCCCCCGACGCCGAGGTCGGGCAGCGCGAAGGGAGGACCGAGGAGCAGATAGCGCAGCGCCGCGTACCCGAACTCGACAGCCGCGACCATGCCGAGCACGACGAGGAGGTCGACCGCGGCCGCCACGACGCGCGAGACGATCCCGGCGGCCCTGCCCTGGACCACCGCCTGAGGATGGATGCGTGCCACCGAGGTCACGGCGTCTCCTGTCCCCCGCCCGGCTCCCCGGGCCTCTTGCCGGGCGGCGGCGCCGCTGTCGGGGCGGCCCCGTCCGGCCCCCCGCGGTGCAGCAGCCGCTCGGCGATCCGGTCCACGAACCGGTCCGCCCGGGCGTTCTGCTCGCGGAACGCGTCCAGCGTCTCCGCCGTGATGCTGCCGCCGGTGTCCCTCACGATGCGTCCGACGTCGAGCTCTTCCAGGACCTGCTCGGTGTACGTCACCAGGTCCACCCGGGTGAGTACCGCGTCGAGGTCGATCCGCCGGGCGACCCGGTCCACGTCCAGCCGGTCCACCACCGCGTCGAGGTCGATGCGGTCGACGACGGCATCGACATCGATGCGGGCCAGGAGGCTGTCTACGTCGACGCGGGCCAAAAGGCTGTCTACCTCGACGCGGGCCAGGAGGGTGTCTACGTCGACGCGGGCCAGCACGGAGTCCAGGTCGACGCGACTCAGGACCGAGTCGAGATCCACCCGGGCCAGCAGGGCGTCCAGGTCGACGCGCCGGGCCACGCGGTCCACGTCCAGGCGATCGGCCACCGCATCGAGGTCGATCTCGTCCACGACGGCGGCCGTCAGGGCCCGGAGCACTGCCCGCGCCAGGGGGCGTGCCTCGTTGCGGGCCCGCGCCCGTTCCGCCGCTCCCCGCGCACTCCAGCCGGCGATGCGGCGGTCCACCGCGCCCAGCACGGTCGGGGGCACGAGCAGCCGCGTCGTGGCGCGCGCCCAGTTCCCGGCCCGGTCGGCCGTGCCCACGACCGCGGACACCGACCGCCGCTGGACCTCCAGCGCGAGACCGAGAACCGCGTCGCCCAGCGGCGCCGGCCGGCCGGGGCGCGGATACCGGGGGCGCGCCGCCGCGACGGTCTGCGACGCGATGTCGGCCAGACCCACGACCAGTCGCGTGACGCCCGTGACCACGGGGCGCGCGAGGCCGTCCCCGACCGTCCCACCCGTCGGCGACGACAGGGGCGAATCGTCCGCGGTCCTGCTCACACGGGTATCGGACCACATTCCGCCACGGCTGCCCTCACCCGCCGGGGGTGATCCGCCCTGCGGGCGTGCGCGCGAGCGACACGGCTGACCGAGCGTCACTGAAGTCGGCGGTCAATCCGGCATCGGTCCGAAACAGGGGAAAGGGAAGCCGACTTGGATCCGGGCGGGCCCAACGTGACGTTGTCGCGATCGGGAAGCGGCCAATCCCTTGAGGACCGTTGTGCGTATCGACTCACGGGAAGCATTTCTCCCTGGGAATCAGCGTCGTTCATGGGCTCCGCCACACCCCATGGCCGGCATCGGGATGCGATGGCGGCCGGATCGCGCCGCGCTGACCATCTCCGCCACGGATCGGGTAGGTCGAGCCGTTTCCTCGCCCCCGAGGCTCCTTGAGATCCATACATGTGACCCCTGGATTCGTCATGCGCTCCACCAATGCCGCTGAAGTCGCCTGGAGGGGGCTGGCCGTGTCCTGCGCCGTCGCCAACACGGTGCTGCACACCTTGCTCGTCCCTGATCACCTCGAGGAGATGTTCTACATCGGTCTGCTGTTCGCCGTGGGGAGCGCCGTCATGCTCGTCGTGGCAGGGGGGCTCGTCGTGATGAAGCGTCCCTTGACCGCTTGGCTGACCGGCGTGCTGGTCAGCCTCGGCATGATCGTCGGGTTCGCGCTGTCGCGTACCGTCGGCCTGCCGGGCGGTTACTACGAAGCCGGCTGGGAATCGCCGTACGGACCCCTGTCGCTGCTGGTCGAGGGGTTGTTCGTCGTTGCGTTCCTGGCCTGGCTCGGAGACAGGGCGGCACACGGCGCTGCACCCGGACTGCCGTACCGGGCGGACCACGAGCGGGTCCCGGTGGGACGCGGTGGATCGCAGGAGTGGTGACTACGGCACCTGACAACGCTGCGGGCCGGCCCGAAGGCCGCCCGTCCTGGCCTTGTCCGCCCTGACCTCGCCCATCCCGACACGGGAATACCCCCATGGGGTATGTGGTTGGTGTGTGGGTGACGCACACCGACACGGGGAGGCCGACGATGGATCACACCGCGCACCAGCACCAGCACGCCCCCGGCACTTCCTGGCGCATGGCCGCGCAGGCGACCCTGCACTGCCTGACGGGATGCACCGTCGGCGAAGTCCTGGGCATGGTCATCGGCACGGCCGCCGGCCTGCACAACGCGGCCACTGTCGTCGTCTCGATCGCACTGGCCTTCGTCTTCGGCTACGCGCTGACCATGCGGGGCGTCCTGCGCGCAGGGCTTCCCGTCCGCCAGGCGCTGAAGGTGGCCCTGGCCGCGGACACGGTGTCCATCGCCGTGATGGAACTGATCGACAACACCGTCGTCGTGGGCGTGCCCGGTGCCATGGACGCGGGTGTGTCCGAGGCGCTGTTCTGGGCCTCGCTCGCGGTGTCCCTGGTCCTCGCCTTCGTGCTGACGACTCCGGTGAACCGGTGGATGATCGGTCGCGGCAGAGGGCACGCGGTCGTGCACGCGTACCACTGACGCGCACCGCCTTCCGGCCCCTCTCGCGGTGCCGGGAGGGGCCGGACCCTCAAAGGCCGCCCGCGCGGCAAGCGGCTGCGCCTCGTTTCCGGGCTCACCTGACGTACGCCATCCGGTCAACCCATTGCGACAGCGTGAGCGACCCGGCCAGGGCCTTGCGGGCCGTGCCGCGCCGACAGCGCTGACGCGGTGACGCGTGGCGCGGCTGGTGCCCCGAGCCGCCGTCGGCCAGGGCGTCACGCAGAGCGGACAGGTGTGCGGCCACGGCAGCGAGGCAGTCATGCTCGTCCCTGCATGCGGAGCAGACCGCCAGGTGCGGGATGACGGCACTGGCCTCCTGGGGAGCCAGGAGCTTCAGGGCGTGTCCGGCCAGCAGGTCACGGAGCGCGCGGCACTCCTCGAGGGAAGCAGACATGGGGGACTCCTCTCCGGGCTGCGACGCAAGGCGCGCTTCGGCACGCCGAGGGATTCGGACGACGTCCGGCGACGGTGGCTCGGATCGCAGCCCTTGCGTCATGCATCCAGGCTCGCTCAGGAGCCCCCCTCTGCGCGTCGTCCCCGTGCAGTCACTCCTGGGTACTACGGCCGCAGTAGTCGGCGGGCTCCGTAGTCGCACAGACCAGGCCGCACTGGTAGGCGATGACCACCAGCTGGGCCCGGTCGCGGGCCGCGAGCTTGGTCATGGCCCGGTTCACGTGGGTTTTGGCGGTCAACGGACTGACGAACAAACGTTCGGCAATCTCCTCGTTCGACTGACCCAGCGCGACGAGCCTGGTCACGTCGCGTTCGCGGGGAGTCAGGCACGCCAGCCGCTCGTGCACCACGTCGGTGCAGGGTTCCGGCTGGGCCAGGAAACGCGTGATCAACGCCCGGGTGGCCGCGGGAGACAGGAGCGCCTCACCGGCGGCGACCGTGCGCACGGCGTCGAGAAGCTCCTCCGGTCGTGCCCCCTTGCCCAGAAAGCCGCTCGCACCCGCTCGCAGCGCCTGTGCGACGTACTCGTCGTCCTCGAAAGTGGTCAGGATGAGGACCTTCACCGTCGCGAGATCGTCGGCCTCGCTGATCAGCCGGGTGGCGTCGAGACCGTCCATGTCGGGCATGCGGATGTCCATCAGGACCACATCGGGGCGATGGGCCTGTGCCAGTTCCACGGCTTCGCGCCCGTTGGAGGCCTCCCCCACCGTCTCCATGTCCTCCGCGGCATCGAACAGCATCTTGAAGGTGCCCCGCAGCAGTGCCTGGTCATCGGCCAGCAGTACGCGGATCGTCACGCCCGCCTCTCCTCCAGCAGTCTGTCCGGCACCGGCTCGTTCGTCGTGGAGCCGGGCCGCAGCGGCAGTTCGGCGGTCACGGTGAAGCCGCCCCCGGGCCGCGCCCGCGCGGTCAGTCTCCCGCCCACGCTGGCCGCCCGCTCACGCATGCCGATCAGCCCGTGACCGGTCCCCGACCGGGGTTCGTACGGTTCGGCACGCCCGTCGTCCTCGACGGTGATCGTCAGCCACTGAGGGCGGTAGTGCAGGAACAGTCGGGCGTGATCCGCCGCGGCGTGCTTGCGCACATTGGTCAAGGCCTCCTGCACGATGCGGTAGGCGGCCAGGTCCACCGCCGACGCCAGTGGCTCGACGGCACCGTGCCGGCTGTACCGTACGGCCAGGCCCGCACGTTCGAACGAGGCCAGGAGTGCCGGCACCTGCGCCAGGCCCGGAATCGGGTCGCGCGGTGCCTCGGGATCGTCGGACTGCCGCAGCAGGCCCACGGTGACCCGCAGTTCATCCAGCGCGGACCGGCTGGTCTCCTGGATGTCCTTCAGCGCGGCCAGGATCTGCTCGGGACGCTGCTGCCCCAGATGGACAGCGACGCCGGCCTGAGCGTTGATCAGGGCGATGTGGTGGGCGACGACGTCGTGCAGTTCGCGCGCGATCCGGACCCGTTCTGCCGCCACACGCTGACGTGCCTCCTGTTCACGTGTCCGCTCCGCGTGCTCCGCCCGTTCCTCCACGGCCGCGACATAGGCGCGGCGCGAGCGCATCCCGTCTCCCACCGCCGCCGGCAGGGCCGTCCACGCCAGCATCGCGGCGTTGTCCGGCTCCAGCCAGGATCCCGGCGCGTGCAGCACGGCCGCTCCGACCAGCACGACGGCCGAAGCGGATGCCACCGTCCAGGCGGTCCGCCGGTCCGTCCGCGCGGCGACCGTGTAGACGGACACGACGATCGGGCTGGTCACCAGCGGGCTCTCCCGGAAACCGAGCAACTGGAAGCACACCCCGCAGCCGACCGCCACCGCCGCTACGACAAACGGGTGCCGGCGGCGCCACAGAAGCGCGAAGCAGCCGACCGCGGCGAGCACGAGGGCGGACCACCGCAGCGTGAACCGGTGCTCGTGCGGAACGATGGACGCGGCCACGACCGACAGCACGAACAGCCCGGCCGAACCCAGTACATTACGAATCCCGCTCGGGGACCCCTGCCCGCTCCTGCCACCGATCACCGACATGGCACCACCGTAAGGACGCCGCCCGCACACTGCCGGGCCCGCGGAACCGGCCAGGGCCCTGATCCGCAGATCCGACGGCCCGGCGAGGCCGTCGAGGGGCTGCGCTCTTCGAGTGACGAGACCCATGGGCCGGCCCGGACCAGCGGACACAAGGCCACAACGAGGGCGCGACGAGTGGGTGGCGGGAGCACGGCCTGAGGCAGGTCGTTCCCGGCATCCGGGGGTACAGGGGGCGGATGGAGAGATCCCCTCCCCGGGGGGAGGGGGCTCCATGCAGTCGACGGTCTCGAAGCCGCTGTTCCGGCGCTTCGTGGCAACGGTGGCGGCAGGTGCGGCCCTGGCGACGACTACAGGGTGCACGGTTCCCGTCGACGCCGTCCCCGGCATCTCCGTGACCGGCGACGGCCACCTGCTCGGCGTCATGATGGTCTGCGGACACCGGATCGACGGCGCGGCGCTCTACGTGGACAGCGCCGACGCCGACCGTACGGTGACAGTGGGTTCATGGACCGCCGACCGTCCCCTCGGCGCCGGTCTCGCCACCTGGCCCCTCGACGCTCCCTCCGCCGGCTGGACCGCGTCGAGGTCTCGCGCTCCCCTCACCGCTGGGACCATCCACATCCTCTACGGCTGGACCAAGGACGACTCATGGTCTTCGGGGAGCGTCTCCTTCACCCTGGCCGACCGCGACCGGCTCACCCCCGGAACTGCCCTCTACGACGGCGTCTCGGCCGGCGGTGACGCATCCCAGATCACCGTCCCCATGGCGAAGTTCAAAGCCACGGCCTGTCAGGACGGTGATTCCGCTCCCCCGTTCGCCTCGGCCACGCCCGAACAAGGCAGCGCCCGCATCGGGACCACCCAACCGGCCGCCTGAGTACCCGTCAGTAAAGCGTGCGATGGGTCAGCATGGGTACGTCCGTGCCCTGTTCCCCGCGGCTGCGCACGCACTTACACTGACACCCCACCAGACGCCCGTTGACCTGCGAGAACGCGGCGGTTGAGCCGATCCACCAGAGTGAGGAGCGACCCCTTGTTCTACTACCTGCTCAAGTACGTCCTGCTGGGCCCCCTGCTCAGACTGGCCTTCCGGCCCCGGATCGAGGGGCTGGAGAACGTGCCGGCGTCGGGGCCGGCGATCGTCGCAGGGAACCATCTGTCCTTCTCCGACCACTTCCTGATGCCGGCGATACTCAAACGGCGCATCACCTTCCTCGCCAAGGCGGAGTACTTCACCGGGCCCGGCATCAAGGGACGCCTCACCGCGTTCTTCTTCCGCAGCGCCGGGCAGATCCCGGTGGACCGCTCGGGCAAGAAGGCGGGGCAGGTTGCGATCCGCGAGGGACTCGGGGTGCTGAGCAAGGGCGAGCTGCTGGGCATCTACCCGGAGGGGACGCGGTCGCACGACGGGCGGCTCTACAAGGGCAAGGTCGGGGTCGCCGTGATGGCGCTGAAGGCCGGGGTGCCGGTCGTGCCCTGCGCGATGATCGGCACCTTCGAGGCGCAGCCGCCCGGCAAGGTCATTCCGAACATCCACCCCGTCGTCATCCGCTTCGGCAAGCCGCTCGACTTCTCCCGCTACGCCGGCATGGAGGACGAGAAGGCCGTCCTGCGGGCCGTCACCGACGAGATCATGTATGCGATCCTCTCGCTGTCCGAGCAGGAGTACGTCGACCAGTACGCGGCCGTGGTCAAGGCGGAGCAGGCGGCGGAGAAGAAGGAGCGCAGGTTCCCGAGGGCGCCGCTCAGCTGACTCTGCCCTCGGCAGAAGCACTTCGGTCAGGGCCCCGGGCGTGCCTAGGGTCGCCGTATGAAACGCGCTGTGGTGATCGGAGCGAGTGGGCAGATCGGCCGTCCGACGGTGGACGCGCTGGTGCGGGACGGCTGGGAGGTGACGGCCGCCTCGCGGGGCGGTGGCCGGGACGAGGCGTGGGGCGAGGGGGTGCGGGCGGTCCGGCTGGACCGTTCGGACGACGCTGCGCTCGCGGCCGTGGTGGGCGACGGCTGCGACCTGGTGGTCGACGTTGTGGCTCACGGCGCCGGTCACGCACGGCAGTTGACGGCCCTCGCGGGCCGGATCGGCTCGGCGGTGGTGGTCTCCAGCGTGAACGTCTACGAGGACGGCAAGGGGCGGGGCTTCGACACCCAGGGTGAGCCGGACGGCTTCCCGGTCTATCCGGTCCCGATCGCGGAGACCCAGCCGACGGTGGCGCCGGGCGAGGCGACCAACAGCACCCGCAAGGCCGCCCTGGAGCGTGAACTGCTCGCGGCCGGGGCTGGGTTGCCGACGACCCTGCTGCGGGCGGGGGCCGTGCACGGGCCGTACAGCCCGCTCCCGCGCGAGCTGTACTTCGTGAAGCGCAACCTCGACGGGCGGAGGGAGCGGGTGCTCGCGTACCGGGGAGAGAGCCGGTTCCATCCGGCGAGCGCCCGCAACATCGCCGAACTGGTCCGGCTGGCGGCGGCCCGGCCCGGGTCCCGGGTGCTCAACGCCTGTGACCCGCAGGCGCCGACGGTCGCCGAAATCGGGGCGGCGATCGACGCGGTCATGGGCGTGGCGACAAAGACCACACTCGTCGACGGACCCCCGCCCGGTGGGACGGTGGGCTCGACTCCGTGGTCGGTGCCGCTGCCGGTCGTCCTCGACATGTCCGCCGCCGAGCGGGAGCTGGGCTACCGGCCGGTGGTGTCGTACGCGGACAGCCTGCCCTCGACGGTGCGTTGGCTGACCGGCGCACTCCACGACCGGGACTGGCGGGAGTGCTTCCCGCTGATGGCGCGGGCGTATCCGGACGTCTTCGACTACGCCGCCGAGGACGCCTGGCGGGCGGGCGCATGACGAAGGGGCGGCCGGAGAGTCCGGCCGCCCCCGGTCGCCGTACCGGAGCGGCTACGGCTTGGGCGTGGCGTGCGGCGCGCAGGTCACGTCGGAGGTGTCCAGCTTGCCGTCGATCAGGTAGGCGTCGACCCGCTCGTTGATGCACGGGTTGACCAGGCCGGTCACGCCGTGGGAGCCCGCGTCCTTCTCGGTGATCAGGCGGGATCCCTTGAAACGCTTGTGCAGTTCGACGGCGCCCTCGTACGGGGTGGCCGCGTCCCGGGTGGACTGCACGATCAGCACCTTCGGCAGGCCCTTGTGGGTCCTGACGTCGACCGGGGTCTGCTGCTTGGCCGGCCAGGTGGCGCACGGCAGGTTCATCCAGGCGTTGGCCCAGGTCATGAACGGGTAGTTCTCGTTGAGCCGGGTGTTGTCCCGGTCCCACTTCTGCCAGCTGGTGGGCCACTTGGCGTCGGTGCACTCGACGGCCGTGTAGACCGCGTTGCTGTTCTCCGCCGCCGCGTTGCCCGCGGTGTCCGTCAGGTCCGGAGTGGCCGCGTCGATGAGCGCCTGGGCGTCACCGGCGTAGTACTTGCTGAACACCGCCGCGACCGTCACCCACGAGGAGTCGTAGTACGGGGCGCTCTGGAAGAAGGAGATCAGCTCGGCCGGGCCGACGACCCCGCCGATGGGGTTCTTCTTGGCGGTGGCGCGCAGCTGGAGCCACTTGTCCTGGACGGCGGCGCGGGTGGTGCCGAGGTGGAAGGCGGCGTCGTTCGCGGCGACCCAGTCCTCCCAGTCCTTCCAGCGGCCCTCGAAGGCGACGTCCTGGCCCAGGTTGGCCTGGTACCAGATGTTCTCGCGCGACGGGTTGACCACGCTGTCCACGATCATGCGGCGCAGGTGGCCCGGGAAGAGGGTGCCGTAGACCGCTCCGAGGTAGGTGCCGTAGGAGACGCCGAGGTAGTTGAGCTTCTTCTCGCCCAGGGCGGCACGGATGACGTCCAGGTCGCGGGCGGTGTTCGGCGTGGTCATGTGGGGCAGCATGGCGCCGCTGCGCTCGGCACAGCCCTGGGCGTACTCGCGGGCGAGCTTGCGCTGCGCGGTCTTGTCGGCCTCGGTGTCCGGTACCGGGTCGGCCTTGGGCGCCTTGACGAACTCCTGCGGGTCGACGCAGGAGATGGGCGCCGAGTGGCCGACGCCGCGCGGGTCGAAGCCGACGAAGTCGTACGCCTTGGCCGCGTTCGCCCAGATGGCGTTCTTGGTGGTGACCCGGCGCGGGAAGCGCAGACCGGAACCGCCGGGACCGCCCGGGTTGTAGACGAGGGCGCCCTGGCGCTCCTTCTCGGTCCCGGTGTTGCCGATGCGGTCCACGGCGAGCTTGATCTGCTTGCCGTACGGGTGGGCGTAGTCCAGCGGAACGCTCACCCAGCCGCACTGGATGGGCTTCTCCAGCCCCCAGTCGGCGGGGCAGTCCTGCCAGTCGATGCCGGCCTTGGCGGCGCGGGCGGCGGCGATCTCGGTGCCCCGGGCCTCGCGGTCACGGCCGTGGCGGCTGTCGGCGCTGGCCGCGGGAGCCGCCACCGCACCGGCGATCAGGGTCGCGGTGACGAGTGCTCCGGCGGAACCGAGCGCCAGCAGGCGGCTCTTCGCTCTGTTGTCCCTCAAGTGGGCCCTCCCCCTACTACTTCGCTACAAGTGGTCAGGCGGGGATCCTCTCCGCTGTGAGCCGTCCGGGAACAGGGGTCGCGGACCTTCTTTACCAATCCGATAAACGGACGATCACATCCCGCTGAGCGGAGCAGCACGAGTGAGCAGGGTCAGCGCCTCGTCCAACTGCCTCCGCAGCGTGAGCGCATCGGGGGCGACGGCGCTGACGAGGACGGCGGGCCCGGCGAGGGGTACCAGCGCGGCGCGCTCCCCCAGCATCCGGGCAGCAGCGGGCTGCTCGGCGAACTCGTGCCCTATGACCACCAGTTGGCCGACCGAGCGATGTCCGGCGAGCACGGCGGGACCGTCCCAGCCGCCCGGTGCACCGGGCCCGCAGGACAGCTCCTGGTCCAGCACGGTCCGGCCCGCGACACGCACCGTGAGCCGGCTGGTGAGCCGCCCGGGTTCCTCGCCGAACCGGCCCAGCACCTGCTCCTCGCGCAGCACGAGCCGTGCCCCGGCGCCGAGTTCGGCCCGGGTGGTGACGTGCAGGTCGCTGTTCCGGGCCGAGATCAGTTGCTCGGGCAGCCAGCGCAGTTCCCCTCCGTCGGCCACGTCGAGCCGTACGTCGTAGCGGGCTTCGCCCTTGGCCTGCCCCGGGAGCGCGATCGTGGCGGCGGTCGAGCCGACGTGCAGCCGGGCGCCCTCCTCCACCCGCGCGTCCACCGAGAAGCGGTCACCGCCGAGCGGGCCGCTCATCGCTCCGACGACCATCACCCGTGCCTCGGAGCCGCTGGCGCGGGTGCGGCGCAGCGCCAGCGGGCCGTCGCCGTCCAGCACGGGCAGCGCCGTACCGCCGCGTCCGTCGGCGCGGGCGACGATCCGCGCGTGTGCCCGGAGGCCGGTCGCCGTCATGCCGTCCACGCCGCGAGCCGCCCCCGCACCCATGCGGCCACGTCCGCGACCCCGGACGCACCGCGCAACGACTGGAAGACGACCGGGAGTTCGGCCCGCTGCGCCTTGGCATCGGCGGCCATCCGGGCGAGGTCGGAGCCGACGTACGGGGCGAGGTCGGTCTTGTTGACGACGAGCAGGTCGGCGGTGGTGACGCCGGGGCCGCCCTTGCGCGGGATGTCGTCACCGCCGGCGACGTCGATCACGAAGATCTGCGCGTCCACGAGCCCCTTGGAGAAGGTGGCGGTGAGGTTGTCCCCGCCGGACTCGACGAGGATCAGGTCCAGCGGCCCGACCGCGTCCTCCAGGTCCTCCACGGCTTCCAGGTTGGCGGAGATGTCGTCACGGATCGCGGTGTGCGGGCAGGCGCCGGTCTCCACGGCCGTGATCCGCTCGGGCGGCAGCACGGCCTCCCGGAGCAGGAACTCGGCGTCCTCACGGGTGTAGATGTCGTTGGTGACGACGGCCAGGGACAGCTCGTCGCGCAGAGTCCGGCACAGCGCGGCGACGGTCGCGGTCTTCCCGGACCCGACGGGCCCACCGAGCCCGATCCGCAGTGCGCGGCGCATGCCGTCGGGGCGGTGCGCGTCGGCGCCGACGGCGGCGGGGCCGTGATGGGTGTGGTCGAGGTGCATGTACGGCTCCTATGTCTCAACTATGACGCGAACAGACGTACGGGCCAGGTCGCGTGCCACTCCGCACCGATCTCGAGCAGCGGCCCGGACGCGGCCGGCAACGCGTCGGCCCCTTCGTCGAGCGCGTTCCGCGCCGCTTCGACCGCCGCATCCGCGACGCGATCCAGCTCCGGCGCCAGTCGAGCCAGTACACCGGTCGCGTCGAACGGATCGAGGCTCAGGAGGCGAACCGTGGCCGTCGCGGGCCCGCTCACGCTCTCGTACGCCGCGCAGTACGCCGCGTCCTCGGGCCCCAGCCCGGCCGACCGGGCGGCGAGGCCGAGCACGACCGGCTGGTGCGCCCCCTTGGGGAACTGCCGTGCCAAGGCGTCCAGTTCGCCGGACGGCCAGCTCGCACGCGCGGCCCGCATCAGCTGCCGGCCGAGCCTGCGCGCGGCGGCCCTCAGCGCGGGTGAGGGTGTACGGGCGTCCGCTGCCGCGTCCAACTCCGCCGGATCCACGCCCAGTACGGCGGCGGCCGCCAGCGCACCCGCGACGAGCCCGGCGGTGTGCAGCCGTCCCCGGCAGAAGTCCTCCAGGCTCGCGGCGCAGGTGATCCGTCCCGCCTTGACGGCGGCCTCCGCCCCGCCGGAGTGCGCGTGCCCTCCGGCCGGGAAGCGGCCGTCGGCCAGGACGAGCAGTGCTGCCCGGGCCATCAGAAGAGGAAGTAGCGCTGGGCCATGGGCAGTTCGGTGGCAGGTGTCGCCTCGACCAGTTCGCCGTCGATGTGCACGGCGAAGCTGTCGGGGTCGATCCGCACCTGCGGACGCGCGTCGTTCTCCCGCATGTCCGCCTTGGTCACCCCGCGCGTCGACTCGATGGCGACGAAGCGCTTGCCCAGCCGCAGCCGCTCCGGCAGCCCGTCCTCGATGGCCAGCGGCGCGACGAAGTTGACCGAGTTGGCGGCCGGTGCCCGTCCGATGGCCCCGTACATCGGGCGGGGCAGGATCGGCTGCGGCGTGGGGATGGAGGCGTTGGCGTCGCCCATCTGCGCGTAGGCGATCTGGCCGCCCTTGATGACGAGGTGCGGCTTGACCCCGAAGAACGCGGGCTCCCACAGCACCAGGTCGGCGAGCTTGCCGGTCTCGACCGAGCCGATCTCGCGGGCGAGGCCCTGGGCGAGGGCCGGGTTGATCGTGTACTTGGCGACGTACCGCCGTACCCGGTGGTTGTCCGCACGCCCGTCACCGGGCAGCGCGCCCCGGCGCCGCTTCATCACGTGCGCGGTCTGCCAGGTGCGCAGGACGACCTCGCCGACGCGGCCCATGGCCTGGGAGTCGGAGGAGATGATCGAGATCGCGCCGAGGTCGTGGAGGACGTCCTCCGCGCCGATGGTGGACGGCCGGATCCTGGACTCGGCGAAGGCCAGGTCCTCCGGTACCGCCGGGTTGAGGTGGTGGCACACCATCAGCATGTCGAGGTGTTCCTCGGCGGTGTTGACGGTGTACGGCCGGGTCGGGTTCGTGGAGCTGGGCAGCACGTGCGGTTCGGAGACGACCGTCATGATGTCCGGCGCGTGTCCGCCGCCGGCACCCTCGGTGTGGTACGCGTGGATACCCCGCCCGGCGATCGCGGCGAGCGTGTCGCCGACGAAGCCGGCCTCGTTCAGGGTGTCGGTGTGGATCGCGACCTGGATGCCGGTGCGGTCGGCGACCGTCAGCGAGGCGTCGATGACGGCCGGGGTGGAGCCCCAGTCCTCGTGCAGTTTCAGGCCGAGGGCGCCGCCACGGATCTGGGAGAGCATCGCCTCGTGCGAGACGGTGTTGCCCTTGCCGAGGAACCCGACGTTCACCGGGTACTGCTCCATCGCCTCCAGCATCCGGGCCAGGTGCCAGGGGCCGGGCGTCACGGTGGTCGCCTTGGATCCCTCGGCGGGTCCGGTGCCGCCGCCGACCAGGGTCGTGATGCCGGCGGACAGCGCCTCGTCGGCGATCTGCGGACAGATGAAGTGGACGTGCGCGTCGATGGCGCCGGCCGTCAGGATCCGTCCGTTGCCGGCGATGACCTCGGTCTCGGGGCCGATCACCAGGTCGGGATGGACGCCGTCCATGGTGTCGGGGTTGCCGGCTTTGCCGATGCCGGTGATCCGGCCGTCGCGCGTGCCGACGTCGGCCTTGACGATGCCCCAGTGGTCGACGATGACGACACCCGTGATGACGGTGTCGGGCGTACCCTCCGCACGCGTGGCGCGCGACTGGCCCATGGACTCGCGGATGACCTTGCCGCCGCCGAAGACCGCCTCGTCACCGGCGAGGCCGGGGCCGCCGGAGCGGTCCTCCTCGATCTCGATCAGCAGGTCCGTGTCGGCGAGCCGGATGCGGTCGCCGGTGGTGGGTCCGAACAGGTCGGCATAGGCGGCGCGGGAGATCTCAGGCATCGAGGGCACCTCCGGTCTCCCCGCGCAGTCCGGGCACGATCCGGGCGCCGTTGAGGGGCACGAGTTCGACGTCGACGGGGATGCCGGGCTCGAACCGCACGGCGGTGCCGGCGGCCACGTTCAGCCGCTTGCCACGCGCGGCGGCCCGGTCGAACTCCAGGCCGGGGTTGGCCTCGGCGAAATGGTAGTGGGAGCCGATCTGGACCGGCCGGTCGGCGGCGTTGAGGACGGTCAGCCGGGTGACCTCGCGGCCCTCGTTGTAGACGACCGGGCCGTCCGCGAAGAGAACCTCTCCGGGAATCATCGCGGAACCCCCTCAGATGATCGGCTCGTGGACGGTGACGAGCTTGGTGCCGTCCGGGAACGTGGCCTCGACCTGGACGTCGTGGATCATCTCCGGGACGCCGTCCATGACGTCGTCCCTGGTGAGGAGCTTGCGGCCGGAGGACATCAGCTCGGCGACCGTGCGGCCGTCACGGGCCCCCTCGAGGATGTGCGACGTGATGAGGGCGACCGCTTCCGGGTGGTTGAGCCTGAGCCCACGGGCCCTGCGCTTCTCGGCCACGTCGGCCGCCACATGGATCAGCAGCCTCTCTTGCTCGTGCGGGGTCAGTTGCACGTCCCACCTCACAGTCCTTGCTCCGGACCGTGCGGGGTCCGGTTGCCGCAGCCACCACGACGGGACAGGTGTCACACGCAGACAAATTGCCCGACGGTGATCAACACGGGCAGAAAATCCCCTGGTGGCGTGGATCGGCAGGCTAGTTCGCCGGAGTTTCAGCGACGTTAACCAGACCTTGATCGACGCATGACCGCGCGATGAGCGCCCCCATACCCCGCTACGAGACGCCGGGCCCCCGGTGCTCGGCCGCGATCCCGAAGCGCTGCCGCTCCCGGGCCGCGGGCGTGACCTCACGGACCCCGGACACGGAACTGACCACCTGCCCCTCGGCCGGCTCGTCGAGGGCGTCGAGCCGCTCCAGGTCGGCGGCCGAGACCAGCGCGACGAGCGGCTTGCCGTGCCGGGTCACGACGACGCGCTCACCGCCGTACACCACCCGGTTGATCAGGTCGGCGAGCTCAGCCCTGGCTTGCGTCACCGGAATCTCGTAGGCCATACGTCTAGCTTACGGAGCGTTCAGGGTGTCCATGAGGTCCAGGGCTGCGGTCGGGAACGAGGTGCGGAGGCGAGTCCGCCCGCTGTCGGTGCGGCGTGCACCGACAGCGGCTATCGCGGGGTTCGGGTCGGCTCGTCCACTCGACGCCCTTGGTATCGGTGAGGGACTTTCGGCCGGTGTAGTGGTCGACGTGCCGCCGGTCGGTGTGCGGCTGCCTGGTGCACCTGGCTCGGCCGCCCTTGTACGGCCCCCAGAGGTGCAGTGGACCGCGGCCGTCCGCGCAGAGGTCGTCGAGGCCGCCTGAGCACGCGGAGAAGCCCCCGCCGCCTGCCGAACAGGGGCGGGGACATCGTCGCTCAGCGTTACAACGCGGGCGCCGGGGTCAGCCCGGCCTCCTTGCCGATCGCGAGCGCTTGCCGGGCCGGCGCCACACACCGTGGCGGCAGCGCGGTTCGGCCGGCCGGGCGAGGGCGTGGGTGGTGCAGCGTGCGCAGTGGATGGGGTCGCCCCAGGTGAGGGGCTGACCTTCAATGTACGTGCGGGCGTTGGATCTGGGTCGTCCGGATCGGCGATCTCGGCGAAACCGCTCATACGCTCCCTGGCGATGTCCCGTGGCGTGGCCGGACAGTCGTGATGCAACAGCGCGGTTCGAAGCCGAGCCCGGCCGCTTCGAGGGCGGTGGCGGCTCGGAGGAACGCGTGGGCTTGGCGAAGGCGCATGCGGTTCCTCCCGTCGAGGGCGGAAAGGCGTGCGGGTCGGAAGTCGCCGCCGGAGAACGCCGTACGAGCTCGCGTTCGTCGTACAGGGTGTCGACGTCGCGGGTGAACTCCTTCCCCGCACCGGTGCGGGGCCAGGCGTTGTCGAGGTCGTTGCGGATCCGCTTGGCCTCCTCGGCGGTGAACTCGTTGTGCGGGTGCCGCACGGGGCCGTGCGGCTGCTGACGTGCGACACCGGGCAGCGCACGCGCGAACGGGCGCCCGGGCGGCACCGCGGTCGCCCTCGCCCCCGTCAGCGCCCAACCGCTCCGCCTCAACACCCCGCCGCCGGAGCCCGAGCCGCGGTCAACCCCCGTCTTCGACGAGGCGCTGTTCGCCCGCGTCCGCGACGACGAGGCCTAGCCGCCCTGCACGGCGCGCGGCATTCGTGCCTGATGCCCCTTGCCGTCAACGGTGTCCCGGACGTCATTCTCGCTGCGTGTGCCGGTCGCCTTTCCGCCAACTTCGCCAAGCGTGTCTACGTCCATCCGAGCCCGGAGGATCTGCGGGCCGCTTCGGATCACCTCGCGCCGCTCTTGGGCTTTGGCGGGGAAGCCGCCACCTGACCGGGCGTGAGCTTCCGTGAGACATCCCTGCTCGCCCACGGCAGAAAAGCGCCTCTGAACTGCGACATCCAGTGGATCACCAGGATGTACGCCCACCGTAAGGCCATGTACGTCCTGTACATTTTTTACAGAAGCGAGGCCGATCGAGGCCCTGTCGCGAGGAGGGGTACGCCCATGACCCGACCGTCCGCCCGTCACGTACTGCCCGAGTTCACCGAGCGCACCGGCACGGGCCGGCGCACGCTGGATCCGTATTCGAAGCTGTTCGAGAACCGGGTCGTCTTCCTTGGGACGCCACTCGACGACACGGCGGCCACCGACGTGATCACGCAGTTCATGCAGCTCGAACACACGGCCCCGGACCGGGACATCACGCTGTACCTCAACTGCCCGGGCGGCTCGTTCAGCGCGATGACGGCGGTCTACGACACGATGCGGTACGTCACCTGTGACGTGGAGACCTACTGCCTGGGCCAGGCCGCCTCGGCGGCCGTGGTACTGCTCGCGGCCGGGGCTCCGGGCAAGCGGTTCACCCTGCCCGGCGCGCGCGTGGTGCTGGAGCAACCCGCCCTGCCCGAACCGGCCCAAGGACAGCCGAGCGACCTCCTGATCCAGGCCGAGGAGCTGGTCCGAACGCGCACGCTGATGGAGGAGATGCTCGTCCGGCACACCGGGCGCACCGCGGAACAGGTCCACCAGGACCTGGAGCGGGACCTGGTGCTGGACGCGCCAGGCGCACTGGCGTACGGCCTGGTGGACGGTGTCGTCCCGAGCCGCAGGGCCACCCCCGGCACCCGGCACGCGGGGTGAGCCGCCGATGCTGCCACCGGAGCTTCCGCCGCTGCCCGCACTGACGCGTGCCGAGGGCGAGTTGATCGACCGTTACCTGGAGGCGGCCGACCTGCTGGGCCGGATCAACCCGGCGCAGTCCGGGGACACCTACCGCGGGCTGCGCGCGGCGCAGGCCCTGGTGCGCAAGGCGGCCGAACTGCGCGACGCGCTGGCCCTGATGCACCAGCGGGGCGAGACGGAGCTGCACGGGGACACGTTGGCACGGGCCTTGCGGGTGTTGGACGGCGAGCGCCGCACCGCGCGCGTCGCGCTCCCGCCCGACTGCGTCGGCTGATCCGGACGCGCGTCCGGCCCGACCGGTCCCTCGTGTCGACGGGCCGTGCGGGCCGGGCTTGAAACGGCCCGAACGACGTACCCCCGACCGGCGTATCTGCGGACCTTTTTCCGGGCCTCCCGACTTGCGCAGCGAAGGGTTCCCAGGCCCGCGAGGAGGTGCTCCGCCCCAGGTCCGGGGCTACGCGCGGGATCTGACGTCGACTCGAACACAGCAGTGTCCACCCGAACGGGTGAGTGGTGAGTAACGCCACAAATCCCCGATTGCGTTGGGATTTTGCGACTCCTGTGAGTGAAGATCCCTGTCTGACGACAAGCCCCCGCCACCGCGGCGGGGCGGTCCGGGCGGACGCCGAGTCCTGCCGCCGCCTGGATGACCGGTCGACAGGAGTGGATCGGCAGGAGTGGAGGACCCAAGCAAGACGGGTCGCCGGGACGGACGTTCGTCGCAGACGGACGGTCGTGCCGAGCAGCCCTTGGGGTGAAGCCGCGGCAACGCGGCCGGGCTACTTCGCCAGCCCGAATCCGACAGGTCATCCTTCACAGGCGGCTGACGAAGGGTTGCGCATGACTGCGCTCAATCGTGTCCCGTCGCTGATGGCCCGTGCCGGTACGGCCTCGGCCCTCACCCTCGCCGCCGTGGGCGGCTCGATCGCGGTTCCGGGCCTCGCCACCGACGCCTCGGCCGCGACCTTGGCGACGAAAGCGCTCCAGATCGCGGCGTCCAAGAAGGGCGCGCCGTACGCCTGGGGCGCCACCGGGCCGCGCCGGTTCGACTGCTCGGGGCTGACGCTCTACTCGTTCAAGAAGGCGGGCAAGAAGCTGCCGCGTACGGCAGCCCAGCAGTACAACAAGACCCACCACATCTCGGCCAACAGCCGCAAGGCCGGTGACCTGGTGTTCTTCCACTCGGGGTCCAGCGTCTACCACGTAGGCATCTACGCCGGGAAGGGCAAGATCTGGCACGCCCCGAGGACCGGGGCCGTGGTGCGGCTGGAGAAGATCTGGACCAGGAGCGTCTGGTACGGCCGGGTCAGCTGACCCTGGCTCAGGGCAGGAGCGGCTCCAGCAGCAGGGCCGCTCCGAGAGCCGTCAGTGCCGCCCCGGTGCCCGCCTGAAGCATGCGGGCGGCCCGGGGCCGGCGCAGCCATCCGCCCAGCCGGTCCACCAGCAGGGCCACCACCTGGAACCACGTCAGGGCCAGCCTGGAACCACGTCAGGGCCAGCGGGCAGACGATCAGCGCGAGCAGCAGTGTCCTGGGCAGGGCGGAGCCGCCGGACGGCACGAACTGGGGCAGCAGGCTGAGGAAGGTCAGCGACGCCTTCGGGTCGAGGGCGTTGGTGACGAAGCCCTGCCGGAGCGGATGCGCGGTCGGCGGCGCCGCCTCGGCGGAGCCGCCGGCGGGCCGCCGTAGCGCCCACAGGGTCCGTACGCCGAGCTGCAGCACGTACGCCGGGCCGACGAGCTCGCTCCGGCGGCGGAGGCGTTCCGTGCCCTGCCGCACGGGGCGTTCGGCCGGGCGGGGCGGACTGGCTGGGCGTGAGGACAGCGGCGGCCCAGGCGTCGGAGGCTGTCAGGCGCCAGGGCCTCTCTTCGAGCACCCGGGCCGGCAAGGCTACGGCCCCCCTGCCTCGGGCGCCGACACGTCACAGCTCCCCCTATGCGAGCGCCGGGCCCCGAGGGACGGTGGTCCGAGCCACCGAACACTCCACCCGAGGAGCCACGTCCGCACACCGCAACGTCCCACCCGAAGAACCACTCCCCCGCACCAACCCCCGCCCGAAGAACCACGTCTCCCACCGCCGCCCCACGCACGCCTCGGGGGCGTACAGCCCCTTCCCCCCGTCCTCTCGCGCCCGGAGGGCTACGGCTCCTGCTGTCCCGCCGCCGTGACCGGCTCGGCCGGGATGCTCCAGGGGAGTTCGATGGAGACCGTCTTGCCGCCCTCGCGGGTGGGGCGGACGCGGAGTTTGCCGCCGCACTCGGCGGTGAGCCAGCGGATGATGACCATGCCACGGCCGTTGTCCTGCTGGACGGCGGCGGGCAGTCTCTTCGGAAAGCGCGGATGGCTGTCCGTGACACCGATGCGCAGGTGTTCGTCACGGTCCAGCGCGATGTCGACCGTGAAGGTGGGTGACTGTCCGAAGGTGTGCTGTACGGCGTTGGTGGCGAGTTCGGAGACGATGAGCCGCACGGTCTCGGCGACTTCGGTGTCCGACGGCAGGCCCCACTCGGCGAGGGTACCCACCACGTAGGAGCGGGCCGCGGAGACCGAGGCTGGATCGCTCGGCAGAGTGACGGATGCTTCCAGATGGTCTGCCATGGCGACGTCGTCCCTTTCCCACGGGACCGCAGTCCGACGAGGAGCGGATGGTTCGAGTACGGTCCCGGACTGGTGCTTCTTCGTCAGACTGCCATCACCGGGCCGGTCGGGGGAGCGATCCACCAGGATATGCATATATCTGTCGCTCAAAGCGGTGAACTCTGCGACGCGAGACCGTATATGGGCGGCCCGGAAGGAGTAAGGAGTACCCCATGCAGAACGGTCCCGCGGTGCGGCGCCGCAAACTGGGCGCCGAACTGCGCACGCTGCGCACCGGGGCAGGGCTCACCAGTGGCGACGCGGCCCGTCTGGTGGGCTGGCACCAGTCCAAGGTGAGCCGCATCGAGACCGGCGCCAGCGGGGTGAAACCGGCCGATGTGCGGTTACTTCTCGATGCCTACGGGGTGAGGGACGCACAACTGCGCGAGTTGTTGATGGTGTTGGCGGGGTCCGAGGAGGCGGGCGGCCGCAGCCGTTGGTGGCACGCCTACCGGGGGATCCTGCCGCCCACCTACCGCGATTTCATCAGCCTGGAGTCGCAGGCGAGCGGGATGCGCACCCTGGAGACCACGGTGGTTCCCGGCCTCCTGCAGACGCCCGAATACGCCCGGGCCGTGACCCGCGCGGTCGTGGCCGGACTGGACGAGGAGCGGCTGGACGCGCTGGTGGAGGTGCGGCTGGCCAGGCAGGACGTGCTGCGCGCGGATCCGCCGCTGGAGCTGAGCGCCGTACTGGACGAGGCGGTGCTCCGGCGCGAGGTCGGCGGCCCCGAGGTGATGGCGCGCCAGCTGGAACGGCTGGTCGAGTCGGCCCGGCTGCCCCAAGTAAGGCTGCAGGTGCTGCCGTTCGGCGCGGGCGCACATGTCGGCCTCACCGGACCTTTCGTTATCTTCTCATTTCCGCGCACTTCTGATCTGGATGTGGTTGTTCTCGACCAGTTGACGAGTAGCCTCTACCTGGAACGGAAAGAAGACCTCAAGGCTTACTCGGAGGCCTTCAACACCCTTCGGATCCACGCCCTTTCACCCGAGGAATCGCTGGAATACATCGCCGGGATAGGTGACGGCGCGTAAGGAGGCACCATGTCAGCACTGCCTCGGAACGTCCCTGCCAGTACGGATCTGCACGACGTGCGATGGCTGCGCAGCAGCTACAGCACCGGAGCGAACAACTGCGTGGAGACGGCCCGGCCGCGCTCCGGCCCCTGGGCCGGACTGCTCGCCGTGCGCGACTCCAAGAACCCGGCCGGACCCGCGCTGCTCTTCTCCCCCGGGAGCTGGGCGGGCTTCACGGCCACGCTCCGCTGATCCCCTTCCCCTACCACCAGACTGACCACTACTGATCAGTTCCGTCCACATTCGTGCGATGCACGGCCGTGTCACGCCGACTCATGGTCGCGTCTCGCCGATCACACGTACAGCGCGTTCGATCTCGGCCCCGGAGAGGTCCGCGCGGGCGGTCAGCCTCAGCCGTGAGATGCCGTCGGGCACGGAAGGAGGACGGAAACAGCCCACGGCCAGGCCTGCCGCACGGCAGTCGGCCGCCCAGCGCACGGCCTGCTCCGGGGACGGAGCCCGCACGGAGACCACCGCGGCGTCCGGACGTACCGCCTCCAGACCCGCGGCGGTCAGGCGTGCGTGAAGCTCGGCGGCCACCGCACGGGCCCGTGCCGCCCGGTCCGGCTCGCGCCGCAGCAGTCTCAGCGCCGCCAGCGCCGCTCCCGCGGCCGCGGGAGCCAGTCCCGTGTCGAAGATGAACGTCCGGGCCGCGTTGACCAGGTGGTCGACGACCCCGGCCGGACCGAGCACCACGCCGCCCTGGCTGCCCAGCGACTTGGACAGCGTGGCCGTGACGACCACGTCCTCGGCGCCCGCGAGACCGGCCGCGTGCGGAGCGCCCCGGCCGCCGTCGCCCAGCACACCGAGACCGTGGGCGTCGTCCACGACCAGCCCCGCGCCGTGCTCCCGGCACGCCTCGGCCAGCGCGGCCAGCGGCGCGGCGTCGCCGTCGACGGAGAAGACGGTGTCGGAGACGACGATCGCCTCCCCCTCGTGCGTGCCGAGCGCCTTGGCCACGGCCTCCGGGTCGGCGTGCCCGACCACCTGCGTGGTGCCCCGGGCGAGCCGGCAGCCGTCGATGAGCGAGGCGTGGTTGCCGGCGTCGGACACGATCAGGGAACCGTGCGGGCCCAGCGCGGTGACCGCGGCCAGGTTGGCGGCGTAGCCGGAGGAGAAGACCAGGGCCGCCTCGAAGCCGCAGAAGTCCGCCAGCTCGCGCTCCAGCTCGGTGTGCAGCTCGGTGGTGCCGGTGACCAGCCGGGAGCCGGTGGAGCCGGCGCCCCAGGTCCGGGCGGCTCCGGCCGCCCCTTCGGTGACCTCGGGGTGGTGGGCCAGGCCCAGGTAGTCGTTGCTCGCCAGATCCAGCAGCGGCGAGTCGGCGGGGCGCGGGCGCAGGGTCCGTACGAGTCCGGCGCGGCGGCGCGCCTCGGCCTGCTCGTCGATCCAGCCGAACGCCATGGGTCCTCCGGGGCTTTTGTAGGTAGCGGACAGACACTAGCGGGACGACCCGCCACCCACGGTGTGGCAATACCCACACGTCGAACTGTCAGTGTTGTGCAAACTCTCCTTGGCCCGGAGCGGCCCCGTAGGACAGGATCGGCTCTCATGGACCTGCTGAACACGCTGGTGGACAAGGGGCTTCGGCGCGAGCTGCCGACCCGCCAGGAAGCTCTGGCCGTACTGGCCACCTCCGACGACGACCTGCTCGATGTGGTGGCCGCGGCCGGCAAGGTGCGCCGGCACTGGTTCGGCCGACGGGTGAAACTCAACTACCTCGTCAATCTGAAGTCGGGCCTGTGTCCGGAGGACTGCTCCTACTGCTCGCAGCGGCTCGGCTCCACGGCCGGCATCCTCAAGTACACCTGGCTCAAGCCCGACGAGGCCTCCCAGGCGGCCGCCGCCGGCCTGGCCGGAGGGGCCAAGCGGGTCTGCCTGGTGGCCAGCGGGCGGGGCCCGACGGACCGGGACGTGGACCGGGTCTCCGAGACCATCAAGGCGATCAAGGACCAGAACGAGGGCGTCGAGGTGTGCGCCTGCCTCGGTCTGCTCTCCGACGGCCAGGCCGAGCGGCTGCGCGAGGCGGGCGCGGACGCCTACAACCACAACCTCAACACTTCCGAGGCCACCTACGAGGCCATCACCACCACCCACACGTACGCCGACCGGGTGGACACGGTGCACAAGGCGCACGCGGCCGGGCTGTCCGCCTGCTCGGGTCTGATCGCGGGCATGGGCGAGACCGACGAGGACCTGGTCGATGTCGTCTTCTCGCTGCGCGAGATCGACCCGGACTCGGTTCCGGTGAACTTCCTGATCCCGTTCGAGGGCACCCCGCTCGCCAAGGAGTGGAACCTCACCCCGCAGCGCTGCCTGCGCATCCTCGCGATGGTCCGCTTCGTCTGCCCGGACGTGGAGGTGCGCATCGCGGGCGGCCGCGAGGTCCACCTGCGCACGATGCAGCCGCTGGCGCTGCACCTGGCCAACTCCATCTTCCTCGGCGACTACCTGACCAGCGAGGGCCAGGCCGGCAAGGCCGACCTTGAGATGATCGCGGACGCCGGCTTCGAGGTGGAGGGCGCCGGCGAGGTCACACTGCCGGAACACCGGGCGGCAGCCGCCGGCGGCGGGTGCGGGTCGCACGACAGTGCCGGGTGCGGGTCGCACGAGAGTGCCGGGTGCGGGTCCGTCTGCGGCTCGCACGAGGGGGCTGACGTGTGCGGTACGGCCGCGGTGCCCGCCGCGGCCGAGCCGCGCACCGACCTCGTCGCCGTCCGCCGCCGGGGTGCCGGAACGGACCTCGCGCCCAATGCCTGACCTGTCCGGCCCCGGCGTGGCCGAGCTGCTGGAGCTGGACCGGCGGCACGTGTGGCATCCGTACGGCCCGATGCCCGGGCGTGCCGAACCGCTCGTCGTGGAGTCGGCGAGCGGGGTCCGGCTGCGGCTCGCCGACGGTTCGGGCGAGCTCATCGACGGCATGTCCTCCTGGTGGTCGGCGATCCACGGCTACAACCACCCCGTGCTCAACGAGGCCGCGCACGAGCAGCTGGGGCGGATGAGCCATGTGATGTTCGGCGGGCTCACGCACGAGCCCGCCGTACGGCTCGCGAAGCTCCTTGTCGACATATCGCCCGACGGTCTGGAGCATGTGTTCCTGGCCGACTCCGGGTCGGTGTCGGTCGAGGTCGCGGTGAAGATGTGCCTGCAGTACTGGCGCTCGCTCGGCCGGCCCGGCAAGCAGCGGCTGCTGACCTGGCGGGGCGGCTACCACGGGGACACCTGGCAGCCGATGTCGGTGTGCGATCCCGAGGGCGGGATGCACGAGCTGTGGACCGGCGTGCTCCAGCGTCAGGTGTTCGCCGAGCCGCCACCGGCGGAGTACGACGCGTCGTACGCCGACCATCTGCGCGATTTGATCGGCCGCCATGCCGGGGAACTGGCCGCGGTGATCGTGGAGCCGGTGGTGCAGGGCGCGGGCGGGATGCGGTTCCACTCCCCCGCGTACCTGCGGGTGCTGCGCGAGGCGTGCGACGCGCACGACGTGCTGCTGGTGTTCGACGAGATCGCCACCGGCTTCGGACGCACGGGTGCGCTCTTCGCGGCGGAGCACGCGGCCGTCACGCCGGACGTGATGTGCGTGGGCAAGGCGTTGACCGGCGGCTATCTGACGATGGCGGCCACGCTGTGCACCGCGCGGGTCGCGGACGGCATCTCGCGGGGCGAGGTGCCGGTGCTCGCCCACGGGCCGACGTTCATGGGCAATCCGCTGGCGGCGGCCGTGGCCTGCGCCTCGATCGACCTGCTCCTCGGGCAGGACTGGCGCTCGGAGGTCGCACGGATCGAGGCGGCCCTGCGCGAGGGCCTCGCTCCGGCCGCGGACCTGCCGGGTGTGAAGGACGTCAGGGTGCTGGGCGCGATCGGTGTGGTCCAGCTCGACCACGAGGTGGACATGGCCGCGGCCACCCGGGCCGCCGTGCGGGAGGGCGTGTGGCTGCGCCCGTTCCGCGACCTGGTCTACACGATGCCGCCGTACGTCACGGGCGACGCGGACGTGGCGCGGATCGCGCGCGCGGTGTGCGCCGCGGCGCGGGAGGGATGAGATGCCGGTACTGGTGATCACGGGGACGGGCACGGAGGTCGGCAAGACGGTCACGACCGCGGCCGTCGCCGCCACGGCGCTCGCGGCCGGGCGTTCCGTGGCCGTGCTGAAGGCAGCGCAGACGGGGGTACGGCCGGACGAACGCGGGGACGCGGACGAGGTCGCCCGGCTCGCGGGTCCGGTGACGGCCACCGAGCTGGCCCGCTATCCGGAGCCGCTGGCCCCGGGTACGGCGGCCCGGCGGGCCGGGATGACCCCGGTGCATCCGCACGAGGTGGCCGAGGCCGCGGCCAAACTGGCCTCCGAGCACGATCTGGTGCTCGTCGAGGGTGCGGGCGGGCTGCTCGTACGGTTCGACGCGGCGGGCGGGACACTGGCGGACGCGGCCCGGCTGCTGAGCGCGCCCGTGCTGGTGGTCGCGGCCGCCGGTCTCGGCACGCTGAACACGACGGAGCTGACGGCTCGTGAACTGCGCTCGCGGGACATGGAGTTGGCCGGGGTGGTGATCGGCAGTTGGCCCGACGCGCCCGACCTCGCGTCCCGCTGCAACGTCATGGACCTGCCGGAGGTCGCCGGCGCACCGCTGCTCGGCGCGCTGCCCGCCGGAGCGGGGGCGCTTGCTCCCGCCGTCTTCCGCGCGGCGGCACCGGGATGGCTCGCGCCGCGACTGGACGGGGCCTGGGACGCGGAGGCGTTCCGCCTCCGGGAGGCTCCCTGACGGACCTTCCGGCCCGGGACGACAGGCTTGGGCCCAAGGCCCGGGGCACGTGGGCGGGGCCGAAGGGGATGCGGCGGCCGCCGCTTCCGCGCCTGAGCGGTCGCGGCGGGGGTGGGACGGGGTTTCCGGGGGGACAATCACCGTAGGCCCGACCGTCCGGGAGGTTGCCATGCGCTTGTTGTCGGCCGGTTCCGGCACTGTGGCGCGGAGCCCCGTCCACCATCCGCTCTTCGCCCGCTACTACGCCCGGCTCAGCGTGGGCGCCGAGACCCGGCTCGGCATGGCCGGGAGACGCGAGCGGCTGCTCGCCGGGCTGTCCGGGCGGGTGATCGAGATCGGCGCCGGCAACGGTCTGAACTTCCTGCACTATCCGGGGACCGTCGCGGAGGTCGTCGCGATCGAACCGGAGCCGCTGCTCAGGAAGTTGGCCCTGCAGTCGGCCCTGCGCGCCCAGGTGCCGGTGGATGTGGTCCCGGGAGCGGCGGAGGCGCTGCCGGTGAAGAGCGAGGCCTTCGAGGCGGCCGTGCTGTCGCTGGTGCTGTGCAGCGTGCGGGACGTGGCGCGGGCGCTGGGCGAGGTACGGCGGGTGCTCAAACCGGGCGGCGAGGTGCGGTACTTCGAGCACGGGCGGGGCGGCGGCCGGGTGATGACGCTGACCCAGCGCGCCCTGGACCGGACGCTGTGGCCGACGCTGAACGGCGGCTGTCACCTGTCCCGGGACCCGGTGGCCGCGCTGCGCGAGGCCGGGTTCGAACTGGGCCCGCACCGGCGGGTGCTGGTCCCTGGGCGAGGCCCGAAGCTGCCCACCTCCTACTGCACGTTCGGCACCGCATGGCGGCCCGAGGAGCCGGCCGAGCAGTGATCACGAGCTCCAGCGGCGCAGCTCCCGGGCGATGTCGTCGATGCCCGCCTCGCCGCTCTTCACCAGCCGGGCGAGGTCGCGGACCTGCTCGGGTGTGGTGACGACCTTCAGGCCGCTGGCGACCAGATAGGCGTAGGCGACGGCCGAGGCGAACAGCGCGTTGGAGCGTTCCAGCGCGGGCACGTGGACGAGCAGCTGGAGCAGTGCGGCGGCGCGGGCGTGCGGGGTGTCGTAGACGGGCACGCCGAATATCTCGGCCCGGTGGCGGGCGACGGCGGCGACCAGCGCGCCCCAGTCGGTGACCTGCGGGTCCCCCGGTGTCCTCCGTTCGGCGAGCATGAGCAGCCAGGCGAGGTCGATGCTGAGATCGTCCAAGGGATCAGCTGCGGCCTTCGCCGGAGTCGGTGCCGCGCGCCTCGGCGAACTCCTCGGCGAACACGGACTCGTACTGCTTCATGAAGTCGGCGGCGGCATCCACGAAGGCGCGGCCGGCCTCCCCGGCGTCCTGTCTCACCAGCTCTTCGATGTAGCGGTTGACGCTCATGCCGCGGGCCGTCGCGCGCTCACGGGCCGCGCGGGCGGTGTCCTCGTCCACGCGCACGTTCAGCTGGGTCTTCGCCATGCTTCGACGCTAGCGCCGAAGTGCTAGCAACGGCAAGGACGGGCGGCCCCGGCCGGAAGGTGCCCCGCCGAGACGCTGTCCAGGCCCGCCAGACAGTGCATCAGCGTGGACTTCCCCGAGCCCGAGGGGCCCACCACGGCGGTGAACCGGCCGCGCGCGATGTCCACGTCCACCGAGTCCAGGGCGAGCACGGTGGTCTCGCCCGAGCCGTAGGCCTTGGTCAGCCCGCGGGCGCGGGCCGCGGTCCCGTCGCCCGGTGCCCGGCCCGGTGCGCGCTCCGCAGCTGGTGTGGACAAGGCCGCCTCCCGGTCGTCGACTCCCTCGTTCGGCCGAGACTAGGGTGACCCGCCCCACAGCCGGTATCCCAGGTCTGGCTCGGCGACACGGAGATAACCGGGCTGAAGGACCGGGAGCCGACCCGGCTGCGGCGCGACCGGATCGGTTTCATGTTCCAGTCGTTCAACCTCATTCCGACCCTGAGCGCGGCCGGCCCGAGCAGCGCGTACACGAGACAGAGCGGGACGGCGATCTGGTCGTGCACGAGCTCCTTGTAGTCGGCCTGGTCGCGGGACGATCGTCAGCTGCGGCGGATGATCCGGCTGGAGTCGGTGGTGATCGCCGTGTTCGGCGCGGTCCTGGGCCTGGGTCTCGGGCTCGTACGGGGTGTGTGCACCCAGCAGGTCCTCGCGCTGCAGGGCATGGCCGCACTCGCGATCCCCTGGGGCACGATCGTCACGGCCGTGATCGGGTCGGCCCTCGTGGGCATCGTGGCGGCCCTGCTGCCGGCACTGAGGACGTCCCGGATGACCGTGCTCGCGGCGATCGCGCACGAGTGACGGAGCCTTCCGGTGAGCATGCCGCGGGCGTGATGGAATCGGAGGTACCGGCCCAAGACACGTGCCTGCGAGGAGAGTTCATGCCGCGTCCGTTCCGTTTCGGAGTCAACCTGCTCACGCCCTCGCCGGCCGCCGAGTGGCGGGCCACGTGCCGTCGCGCCGAGGAGCTCGGGTACGACGTGATCCTGGTCCCCGACCACCTCGGCACGGTCGCGCCCTTCCCGGCTCTGGTGGCGGCCGCCGCGGCGACGGAGCGGCCCAGGCTCGGCACGTTCGTGCTCAACGCGGGCTTCTGGAATCCGGCGCTGCTGGCCCGCGAGGTGGCGGCCACCGACGCGCTCACCGGTGGCCGGCTCGAACTCGGCCTCGGGACCGGCTACGTGCAGTCCGAGCACGAGACGGCCGGGTTGCCGTTCGGCTCCCCGCGCGAGCGGGTGGACCACCTGAGGCACACGGTCGAGGAGCTGGACCGGCTGCTCGGTTCCCGAGACCATCAGCCCCGTCCGGCTCAGGAGCGCGTGCCGCTGCTGATCGGTGCCAACGGCGACCGGATGCTGCGGCTCACGGCCGAGCACGCGGACATCGCGGCCTTCACCGGGGCCCGGCCCGGGCGTGCCACGGGGACGCTCGAGCCCCTGACCGCCGAGGAACTGGACGAGCGGGTCACCCGGTACCGCGCGTCGGCGGCGGGCCGGGCGGAACCCGCCGAGCTGAACCTGCTGCTCCAGCTCGTGGCCGTCACCGACGATCCGGAGCCCGTGCTCGAGCCGCTGCTGGAACGGCAGCCCCAGCTCACCCTGGAGCAGGCGCTGGCCCTGCCCATCGTGCTGGTCGGCCCCCTGGACGACGTGGTTGCGCGGGTGCGGGCGCAGCGGGAGCAGTTCGGCTTCTCGTACCTGACCGTCCTGGAGCCGTACATGGAGGCGTTCGCGCCGGTGATGGCCCGGCTGCGGGAGGAGTCCGCGTGAGGGGATTCCCCGGCCGGAGCACTCCCCCGTGATGGGTGGTCCCATGATCGGGGGCCCCGGCTCCTCATACGCCGAGCACCGGAGGCCGCCCACCCACACCAGACACCGGGCCCTCGGGGATGCGGCAAGCACGTTTCGTCGGGGGCGCCCTGCGGGACACGGCTCAGCAGGGCGGGGAAACCAGGCAAACCGTTCGGGCCGCCATCACGATGGGTGTGGACGCCACCCGCGGCCACGAGACGGTGGCGCCCTGCTGAGAACGAAGGCCCGCGTGAGTGACATGCAACTGCTCAGTTTCGGCCACGGCACTGCCGACGCCATGGAGATGACGCGGCTGCTGCAGGGCGCCGGCGTACGCAGGCTGGTCGACGTGCGGACGGCGCCGGGCAGCCGGCACAATCCCGATGCCAACCGGGACGCGATGGCACAGTGGCTGCCGCAGGCCGGCATCGCCTACCGGTGGGACAAGCGGCTCGGCGGCTGGCGGAAGGCCCGCCCCGACACACCCGACACCGCGCTGCGCAACCGTGCTTTCGCCGGGTACGCCGCCCACATGCGCTCATCGGAGTTTCTCTCCGCAATCGACGAATTGCTCACCGAGGCGTCCGGAGACCGCACCGCGGTCATGTGCGCGGAAACCCTGTGGTGGCGCTGCCATCGCAAGATGATCGCCGATTTCCTGGTCCTCTCCCTCGAGGTGCGGATCCTTCATCTGATGCACGACGGCACACTGCACCGGCATCTCCCGAGTCCTGAGGCGCGTCTGCTGCCCGAACGCGGCCTGCTCGTCTACGACGCGGGCCAATGTCCCCTCCCGGAGTGAACCCGGGCGCCGCGGGCGCACACCACGGTCAATCGGAGGCTTCGCGCTGCTCACGGAAGGTCCAGGGGCAGCCCCGGGTCGGGCACACGACACGGAGCGGGACGTGCGCTGCCCGACAACGCTATCTAGGGTGGGGAGTGCGGGGGTGCAGGTGTGCCGCAGCCTGGAACGCGGGTGTGTGACGCAGCCTGGAACGAGTGACGAAGCTGGAAGCAGGACGACGCGCAACGCAGTGCCCAGTCCGCCGAGGCCGACCGCGACGAGCGGCGACCGGCGCCGGACCGTGCGCACGCCGTCGGGCGTTGGGGATGGACCAAGGGCGGTTCTGAACCATGAGGGATGTACATCGGCTCGAGCCCATCTCGGCGAACCTGGGCAGCGGCACCGTGCTCGCGGCGTGGGAACGGTTCGTGCAGGGCGACGATCAAGTTCCTGGTGTCCGGCCCCTGGTGGCGATCTCTTGGCATCGCTGCCGAGAGCAGTACCGGGTCGACCCTCACCTCACGCGGGCCCCGGTAGCCGTCGCGGAGCTCGACCATACTCCCGAGCACGATGTCGTCTTCGCTGAGCTGGGCTTTCGTGCCGCCTCCGTGGCACATGAAGTGGGCAGCCTCGGTGGCGTCGTCACCGTCGCCGATGCCACTGGCCGGATCCTGGCCGAGTGGGGTGACCAGGCCACGCTCGCCAGAGCGGGCGATTCCAATCTGGCGCCCTGGTTCTGCTGGTCCGAGTGCGCGGTCGGCACGAACGGCATGGGCACGGCGCTCGAGGCGTACGGCCCGGTACCGATCAGGGGCGCGGAGCACTGGTGCCAGGCGTTCCACAACTGGGTCTGCGCGGGCATCGCGGTGCGTGACGTGGTGACCAGGGAACCGATCGCGGTCCTGAACATCTGCTGCTGGCGCAGCGGGCTTCCTGCGGACGCGGCAAGCTGGCTGGCGAACGCGGTCACCGCGATCCAGTACAAGCTGAGGAGGCGCGCCCGGGACAGCGGCACCGAGCTGGTCGCGGCCTACACACAGGCCAGGGCACACTCCGGTGCCGCGCTCGCCGCGGTGGACGCTGCGGGCAAGGTGGTGATCGCCGACGACATGGCAAGCGTGCTCCTGGGCGTCCCGGCATCCACCCCGGCGGTCGACCCGACGCTGCGATGGAACCCCGGGTTGCCGGAATTCATCGCAGCCGCCCGGTATGCCATCAGGCAGGCAGCCCACAATCCCGACTGGGTCGGCTCGACGCAGATCTTCGTCCACCTCGCCGAGGAGCCGACATCGATCAGCATCCGCCCCGTCTTCTCGTCCGGACACGTGATCGGGAACATGGTCTCGTTCGGTGTCTCCGACGGGGCGCAGTTGCCCAAGGCGGAGAGGCCCGCGCACCCTGGGGAGCAGCCGCGCCGGCTGGTCGCGATGCGCGGCAACCGGATGGTGCTGCTGCGGCCGGCGGAAGTCTCCTTCGCTGAATCGCAGGGGAACGAAGTGTGGCTCTCCACCGATCAGGGGCGGTTGCGGGCCGCCTCGGGGAGCCTGGACAAGCTCGACAGTGAGCTGGCGGATGTCGGCTTCCTGCGGGTGCACCGCCGGTATGTGGTCAACCTCGGCCGCATCCGGGAGATCGAGCGCGGGCTCAAGGGTGAGCTGTCTCTGGTCATGGACGACCGGACGAACGAGATGGTGCACGTTTCCCGGCGGAACGCGCCGGCGGTGCGTCGCGCGCTGGGCTTCTGAGGACCCCAGGACGACCTATGTTCCAGGAAAGAAATCCCGTGTCGGACAGTCCGGACGCCGTGGCCGGCGGGACGAACGCCGGGGGCGCGGGCGGCCTGGGCCTGTCTGTCCCGGCCGGGCACCGCAGTCAGCCGACCGGGGGCGCGGGCAACCGCGACTGGTGGCCGAACCAGCTCAACCTGACGATCCTCCGGAAACACCCCGCCATGGCCGACCCCATGGGCGAGGATTTCGACTACGCCGCGGAGTTCCGGACGCTCGACCTCGACGCCGTGGCGCGGGACGTCGACGAGGTGCTGACGACGTCGCAGGACTGGTGGCCGGCCGACTTCGGCCACTACGGGCCGCTCGTGATCCGGATGGTGTGGCACGGCGCCGGAACGTACCGCATCGACGACGGCCGCGGGGGCGCGGGCGCCGGCATGCAGCGGTTCGGGCCGCTGAACAGCTGGCCGGACAATCGCAACCTCGACAAGGCGCGCCGGCTGCTCTGGCCGGTGAAGAAGAAGTACGGCCGCAAGATCTCCTGGGCCGATCTGATGGTCTTCGCGGGCAACCGCGCGTTGGAGACGATGGGCTTCACGACCTTCGGCTTCGCCGGCGGCCGGGCGGACGTCTGGGAGTCCGACGAGGACACCTACTGGGGTCCCGAGCACGTCTGGCTCGGCGACGAGCGCCACGGCGGCGTCCGGGAGCTGGAGAACCCTCTGGCCGCCGTTCAGATGGGCCTCATCTACGTCAACCCCGAGGGACCGAACACCGTCCCTGACCCGCTCACTGCCGCCCGGGACATCCGCGAGACGTTCCGGCGCATGGGGATGAACGACGAGGAGACCGTCGCGCTGATCGCGGGCGGCCACACGTTCGGCAAGACCCACGGCGCGGCCGACCCGGAGGCCCACCTCGGCCCCGAGCCCGAGGGCGCCCCCCTCGAGGAGCAGGGCCTGGGCTGGAAGAGCAGCTACGGCACCGGAAAGGGCCCGGACGCCATCTCCAGCGGGCTCGAGGGTACGTGGACACCCACCCCGACGAGATGGGACAACAGCTTCTTCGAGACCCTGTTCGGCTACGAGTGGGACCTGGAGCTGAGCCCCGCCGGTCTGTGGCAGTGGGTCCCGAGAGACGGCGCCGGGGCCGGCACCGTGCCGGACGCCCACGACCCGTCGACGACCCACGCCCCGACGATTCTCACCACGGACCTCGCGCTGCGGTTGGACCCGGTCTACGAGCCGATCTCGCGGCGCTTCCTGGAGCACCCGGACCAGCTCGCGGATGCGTTCGCACGGGTCTGGTTCAAGCTGACGCATCTCGACATGGGCCCGATCCAGCGCTACCTCGGACCACTGGTCCCCCGGGAGACGCTGCGCTGGCAGGACCCGATCCCCACCGTGGACCACGAGCTGGTCGGGCCGGCGGACATCGCCGCGCTCAAGAGCCGGATCCTCGCCTCCGGGCTCTCGGTCTCCCAGCTCGTCTCGACCGCGTGGGCGTCGGCCTCGACGTTCCGAGTCAGCGACAAGCGTGGCGGGGCGAACGGCGCGCGCATCCGCCTCGAGCCGCAGCGGGGCTGGGAGGTCAACGACCCCGAGACGCTGGCACAGGTGCTGCGCACCTTGGCGGGGGTCCAGGAGTCCTTCAACCGTTCCCGGACCGGGGGCAAGAAGATCTCACTGGCCGACCTCATCGTGCTCGGCGGAGCCGCCGCCGTCGAGCAGGCCGCCAAGGCCGCCGGCCACGACGTCCGGGTCCCCTTCGCTGCGGGACGCACGGACGCCACGCAGGAGTGGACCGACGTGGCCTCCTTCGCCCCGCTCGAGCCGACCGCGGACGGGTTCCGCAACTACCGCGGCAAGGGCAACCGGCTGCCGTCGGAGCATCTGCTGGTCGACCGCGCGAACCTGCTGAACCTGAGCGCGCCCGAGATGACCGTCCTCGTGGGTGGTCTGCGGGTACTGGGCGCCAACTACCAGCAGTCGCCGCTGGGCGTCCTCACCTCGGCACCCGGGTCGCTGACCAACGACTTCTTCGTGAATCTGCTCGACCCGGGCACGGAGTGGAGGCCGACCTCCGCGACCGCGGAGACCTTCGAGGGGCGCGACCGCACGACCGGCGAGCTCAGGTGGACCGGCAGCCGCGTCGACCTCGTCTTCGGATCGAACTCCGAGCTGCGTGCCGTCGCTGAGGTCTACGCGAGCGACGACGCACGGGAGAAGTTCGTGCAGGACTTTGTCGCCGCGTGGGACAAGGTCATGAACCTCGATCGGTATGACCTGGCTTGATCTCCATCGGGGCCAGATGTCGGCAGAGGCGTCGCGACCGGTCGGGGCGGTTTGAATCGGAGGCGATTGATCGGGTCTGCTGCCGGCCCCGGCGCGACGCGGTGCAGTGCGGCCCGGCTCCTCCCAACGGTGGAATATCGGGTACGAACGGTGGCTGGTCGCGGACGAACGGCATGAACCGGCCCGAACCGGCGCTCACCTTGTCGGTGTGATTCGTCCGGCGTAGCGTGCTTATTGAGTACCAATTCCTGCCACCCTTTTCGGTGTGATTCATCCGGCGTGGCGCGCTCCTCGAGTGCCCATTGCGGTCGGGCAACGCGCGACGCGAAAAAGAAATTTCGACAGCGCTGCCGATGCGGAATGAATACACATTCGGAATGAGGGGAGTGAAGCCCCGATGACGACCGCAGCGCATGAGCGAGCCGACCTGCTGGACAAGATCGGGCTTGCCGCACAGAACAAAGCCACGCTGGGACAGGTGCTGTGTACCGGAAGTGTCGGGCAGGCCACCGAGGGATCGGAAGGCCACATGCAGGCCACCATTCGTATCAACCCGGATGAGCTGGCCTGGGATCCCTCTATTCTGGTCATGCCCCATGGAGGCGATCTCGATCTCGAGCTCGTCAATGACGACATGAACACGCACTGCGCGCTCCTGCCGAGCAATGGCGACCGGAAGTTCATCTGGTTGGTGAACCATTCGCGAGGACGTGCGCACCTCAACCTCGACGGGCCTGGCTACTACTGGTTCAGCTCGCCCACGGGGAATGACGAGGGCCGGGGACTGACCGGGGCCATCGTCGTCCTGGGGGACGCTCCGCCGGAGGCCCGCCTCGACCGTCCCGAACAGCCGCGGCCGTAGGAACAAGGAGGAGCAGATGACCACCGTCGACTACGTGGACGCGGGAGAGGCTGTCGATCAGGGGAAACTGAGCGGCAAGGTCGCGGGCGGGGATGTCGCGCCGCCGGTAGTGGCCGGCGTCAACTACGAGCGCATACTCAATGCCCGCGAGGAACCCCAGAACTGGCTCACCTACTACGGCGCCTACAACGGGCAGCGGTACAGCCCGCTGGATCAGATCAACACGGAGAACGTCAAGCGCATGGTCCCCGCCTGGGTCTTCCAGGCCGGCACGACGGGCCTGATCGCGGGCGCGTCGACCTACTCGTTCGAGGCCGCCCCGATCGTCGTCGACGGGGTCATGTTCCTCTCCGGCTGGGACGGCTGGGTCTGGGCCCTCAACGCGAAGACGGGTGTGGAGATCTGGCGGTACAAGCATGCGGTCCCCTTCGACGTCTCCCTGTGCTGCGGGAACGTGAACCGTGGGGTCGCCGTGGCTCAGGGGAAGGTCTTCTTCGTCACGGCGAACGCTCGTGTGCTCGCGCTCGACGCCACCACCGGCAAGCGGGTCTGGGACAAGACCTACGGAGACGTCCGGGCCGGGGAGAGCGCCACGGTCGCCCCGCTGATCGTGAAGAACATGGTCATCGTCGGGAGTTCCGGCGGCGAGTTCGGCGTACGCGGCCACCTCGACGCGTTCGACCTCGAGACCGGCGAGCACCAGTGGCGTTGCTACACGGTGCCGAAGCCCGGGGAGCCCGGCTCGGAGACCTGGCCCGCCGACGGCGAGGCCTGGGCACGGGGCGGGGCGAACTGCTGGGTCACCGGCACCTTCGACCCGGAGACGAACCTGCTGTACGTGGGCACCGGCAACCCGGCGCCCGACTTCGACGGAGGCGTCCGCGAGGGGGACAACCTCTTCACCGACAGTGTCATCGCCGTCGATGTGGACAGTGGTCAGATCCGCTGGCACTACCAGTGCACCCCGCACGACCTGTGGGACTACGACAGCATCGCCGAGTGCATCCTGTTCGAGCACGAGGGGCGCAAACTGCTCGGGCACTTCGACAAGAACGGCTACTTCTTCGTCCTTGACCGCACGAACGGCGAGAGGGTCCAGATCACCCCCTTCGTGGACCGCATCACATGGGGGGCGATCACAAGGGACGGTCAGGTGACGGCCAAGGTGTACCCGGAAAAGGAGGGAGAACCGGTCCACTTCTACCCGGGTCCGGCCGGCGCCAAGGAATGGACGCACGCGGCCTACAGCCCGAAGACCGAGCTCTTCTACGTCCCGGTCCAGGACACCGGCGCCACGGCCACCCGGCGACGCCGGGAGTTCAAGGAGAGCATTCCCTACTGGGGCGCGGGCGTTCAGGTGGACATCGAGGACATGGCCGGGTCCATCAGCGCCTTCGACGCCACGGGCGAGGAGAAGTGGCGCTGGCGCAACGAACTCCCGATGTGCGCCTCGGTGCTGGCCACCGGCGGTGACCTGGTGTTCGCCGGTGAAGCCTCCGGGGAGTTCAACGCGCTCGACGCCCGCACCGGGGAGCAGTTGTGGCAGTTCCAGTGCGGAAGCGGCCACCACAGCAGCCCGACCACCTACATGGTCGACGGCAGGCAGTACATCGCCGTGCCGGTCGGCTGGGGCGGATGGGCCGAGGGATTCCTTCCCGGCATGCTCGGCGCGGGGCACGGAAGCGCCCTGATCGTCTTCGCGCTCCCGGAAACGTCGTAGCTGGTGACCGGAGCCTGCCGCAATCGGCAGTGAGGAGGTGAATCCATGGAGTCTCAGCTCGCTGTGTGGGAGACGCCCGAGTTCGATGAGATCAAGGTCGCGCCCGAGGTGACCATGTACGTCGCTCAGTTGGAGGAGTAGCGGACGTCGGGCGGCGCCGGCCTGGTCCGGCGCCCTCCGAGCGCGCGGGACGGCCAGGCCGGCCGGGCCGGCGACGGACGATCGAGGGGTGCGCATGCCCACTGGTCGACGGGGTCAGTGGGCCGACGACAAGATCGTACGGCTCGGCCTGGCCGCCAGGACGTCCGGGGAGATGGGCCGGCTGCCCGTCGACGGCCGGAGGGCAGCCCGGTGCGGCTCCCGTCGCTGAGCACGGGGCGGACGATGTTCGTGCGCATGGACGACACCGGCCCGACCCTCCCGGAGGACGCGCCCGACCGGCGCGTCCTGGAGGAGAGCGGTATGGAGGTGGCCATGGACAGCCTCGAGGTCCAGGTGTAGGGCCGTGACGACGACAACCACGAGAACCGGCGCCGACGGCTTCGTCGAAACGTTGCGGGCCCACTCGCGGCGGTACCACGACCAGCACCCGTTCCACGTCCGGATGAACGCCGGCCTGCTGAGCCGCCGGCAGATCCGGGGCTGGGTGGCCAACCGCTTCTACTACCAGGAGAACATCCCTCGCAAGGATGCCGCGATCCTCTCCAACTGCCCCGACCTCGCGGTCCGCCGCCGCTGGATCCGACGGATCGTCGACCACGACGGCACCGCCGCCGGCGAGGGCGGCATCGAGGCGTGGCTGCGTCTCGGCGAGGCCGCCGGGCTGACCCGCGAGGAGGTCCTGGACCACCGGCACCTGGTGCCCGGGGTGCGGTTCGCCGTCGACGCCTACGTGAACTTCACCCGGACCCGCCCGTGGGTGGAGGCGGTGGCTTCCTCGCTCACCGAGCTGTTCGCGCCCGACCTGATGGCGGCCCGGCTGGCCGCGTTCGAGCGCTGGTACCCGTGGATCGACCCCGAGGGCCTTGCGTACTTCCGCGTCCGCCTGGAGCAGGCCCCCCGCGACTGCGAGCACGCCCTCGAGGTGGTCACCGCAAACTGCCGCTCCGCCGAGTCGCAGGCGCGTGCCGTCGACGCGCTGTCGTTCAAGTGCGACGTCCTGTGGAGCCTGATGGACGCCATCGACCACGCCTATCCGGAGTGAGCACCATGGACGCGACCCAGACCGGAACGCCCCAGACCGGAACCAGGACCCGACCCGGCGTCGGGGTGTCCGGCTCGGACCGGCCCCGGTTGGCGCGCCATGTCCGGCTGACCTTCTGCCGGACCAGGCAGTGTCAGATCCTGCTGCAGCCCGAGACGGTGGTGGTTCTGAACGGCAGCGGCGCGGACATCCTCGAGCTGTGCGACGGGCGGCGCACCGTGGCCGAGATCGTGACCGAGCTGGGCACGCGCTACCAGACGGTCCCCGACGACGAGGTGCGGCAGTTCTTGACCCGGCTCGTCGCCCGACGCTGGTTGGAGCTCGCCGATGGATAGCCCGTTCGGCTTGCTCGCCGAGCTCACCTACCGCTGTCCGCTGGCCTGCGCGTACTGCTCCAACCCACTGAACATGGGTGACTACCAGGACGAGCTGGCCACCGACGAGTGGCGGCGCGTGCTGGTCGAGGCCGGCGAGATGGGGGTTCTGCAGTGCCACCTGTCCGGCGGGGAACCGCTGTTGCGCCGCGACCTGGTGGAGATCGTGGCGGACGCCCACGACCTGGGCCTCTACACCAACCTCGTGACCAGCGCGCTGGGGCTCTCACGTCCGAAGGCGGAGCAGCTGCGGGCCGCCGGCCTGGACCATGTGCAGATCAGCATCCAGGCCGACGAGCCGACCGCCTCCGACCGGATCGCCGGGTCCCCGTCCTTCCAACGCAAGATCGAGGCGATGGGCGTGGTCAAGGAGCTGGGCTGGCCGCTCACGATGAACGTGGTGCTGCACCGGCTCAACATCGACCGGGTCGCTGAAGTGCTCAAGCTGGCCGAGGAGGTGGGCGCCGACCGGGTGGAGCTGGCCAACACCCAGTACTACGGCTGGGCCTGGCGGAACCGTGACGCGCTGCTGCCGAGCCGGGCTCAGCTCGAGGCGGCCGAGGTCGTCGTGCGGGCCGCCCGCGAGCGGTTGCGGGACCGCATGGACGTCATCTACGTCATCCCCGACTACTACAGCCGCTACCCGAAGCCCTGCATGGGCGGTTGGGCGTCCCGGCAACTGACCGTGACGCCGAACGGCGATGTCCTGCCCTGCCCGGCCGCGCAGTCACTGCCGTTCCCGCGGGCCAGCGTGCGGGAGGACACGCTGGAGCGGATATGGGCCGAGTCCCCGGTGATGACCGCGTTCCGTGGGACGGACTGGATGCCGGAACCCTGCCGGAGCTGCGTCCGGCGGGAGCTGGACTACGGCGGGTGCCGCTGCCAGGCGTTCCAGCTCACTGGCGACGCCGCCCGCACCGACCCGGTCTGCCATCTGTCGCCCGATCACGACCTGGTCGCCCGGGCGGTCGAGGCCGCCAACGCCGACTCGCGGGCCGACGATTCCCCGCTGATCCCCCGCCCGCACCGGGCTCGCCGGCCGGCCCGCCTCCCGGGTGGAGCGGGCCGACCCGCTCCCGGTGAGTGAGTTGAGTGGGAGGGCCGGCGGGGTTGAGTGAGCGGCCTAGCCGCCGAACACCAACGGCAGCGCCGCGGCGGCGATGATCAGGGTGACCCCGCTCAGCAGGTCCGAGCGGATCCGGATGAGGCGCGCCGCGGCCCGCCCGAGCTGCAGCCCGATCAGCGACAACACCGCCGTCATGAGACCGAACACGGCGGCCGAGAGCCACGGGGAGAGCCCGAGCATCCCCAGGCTCGCCCCGGCGAACAGGTTGTCCAGGCTCAGCGTCAAGGGGATGCCGAACAGGGCCCACGGGTGGTCCAGCTCGTCCGGCTCGGGGTTCCGAAGGGCCGAAATCACGAGGTAGATCCCGTACCCACCGAGCGCGGCCGCGCCCAGCAAATCGGCGACGTTCCCGACGGACTCCCCGATCTGGCGACCGATCAGCAGCCCGACCAGGGGCATAATCGCGTCCCACAGGCCGAAGGTCAGCGCGACCTGTACCGCGCGCTTCAGCCCGAATGGGACGGTGCCAAGCGCGATCGACACCCGGAAATTGTCGAGGCTGAGTACAAATCCGAGGACCAGTACTTCCCAGATCATGGCGACGACCCCGCCCGATGACGTCCGACGTCGGCGGGAACGACCGCGCCTCGGCTAACATCCGCCATAGTCAAAGATGATATCTCAGATGGTCCGCGGGATAAACCCGGTATGTTGATTTTCGGCAGGTTCTCGACGCTGGTCGGATGTTGAAAAGGCGAACGACAATGGCGGGAATTCGGCCAAGGCGATCACCGGGCGGGAGCTTGCGAGTAATCAGCTGAGGCACGGCGCCAGGAAAGCCCATTCCGCATGCAAATCCGCAGCGCACGGTCACGCCGCACCGCACGGTCACGCTTCCGGGTAAAAGGGCGACGACGCGCGCGGCTCAAGGTCCACCGGACGCTCCATCCGGTCCGCGCGGAAACCGGTCGCCAGAAACGCCGGCGCTCTGCTTGGCTCGCCCCATGAGTGATCTGCGCATCCGCTGCGCCACCCTCTCGGACACCGACGCCGTGCTGCGGTTCTGGCGCGAAGCCGCGGAAGGAACGAGCATCAGCGACGACCATGACGGAGTGGCCCGACTCATCACACGAGACCCCGAAGCCCTGCTCCTCGCAGAGCGGGACAGTCTCCTTGTGGGAACCGTCATAGCCGGCTTCGACGGATGGCGATGCTCCGCCTACCGGCTGGCCGTACACCCGGACCACCGCCGGCAAGGCATCGCCACCGCCCTGCTGGAAGCGGCGGAACAGCGATTCGCGGCCCTGGGCGGGCGACGCGTCGACGCCATGGTCCTGGAAGCCAACGAACGAGCACACCGCACCTGGGCCGCGGCCGGCTACGGTCGCGAGGACCGTTGGCGGCGCTGGGTCAAGCCCCTGTAGCGCATGTTCGTGCCCCCTGGCCTGCCGGCCCCCGAGGACCTCACCGGCGAATCCCCAGGAATCTTTGCTCATCCTTTACCATCGAGGGAGCACTCGGCCCGCATGAAAGGTTGTGAGCGTCCGCCCATGGGCGATCCTCCCCGTCCGCGACACCGCGCGAACCACCCCGCCCTGTCCGACCATGGGACGGGGGTGACCCGATGACCGAAGTGCTGCTCCTTCTGGTGGCGATCCTGCTCTCGCTCGCCTGCGGCGCCTTCGTGGCGGCCGAGTTCTCGCTGACCACGGTCGAGCGCGGCGAGCTGGAGCGGGCCGCCCGACGCGGCGAGCGCGGCGCGTCGGGCGCCCTCAAGGCCGTACGGAACCTGACGTTCCAGCTCTCCGGCGCACAGCTCGGCATCACCGTCACCAACCTGGTGGTCGGCATGCTCGCCGAGCCGTCGATCGCCACGCTGCTCGCCGGGCCGTTCCGGGCGATGGGTCTTTCGCCCACCACGGCGAGTTCCGTCGCGCTGGTGCTGGGCACGGCGTTGTCGACGGTGTTCCTGATGGTCGTCGGCGAGCTGGTGCCGAAGAACTGGGCCATCTCCGCACCGCTGGCCGTGGCCAAGCGGGTGGGCAATCCGCAGCGCTGGTTCAGCGCCGCCTTCGGCCCCTTCATCACCCACCTGAACAACATGGCCAACCGTTGCGTGCGCCGCATCGGCATCGAGCCCGCCGAGGAGCTGGCGTCCGCGCGCGGGCCCCAGGAGCTGGCGGCCCTCGCCCGGCACTCCGCCAAGAAGGGCGCGCTGGAGGCGGACACCGCCGAGCTGTTCGTCCGGACGCTGAACCTGGCCGACCTCACCGCGGAGAACGTGATGACCCCGCGCGTCCAGGTCGTCGCCCTCGAAGCCCAGGCGACCTGCGAGGACGTGGCCAACGCGACCAGGGCGACGGGCCTGTCCCGGTTCCCCGTCTACCGCGGCAGCCTCGACTCGGTCGTCGGCATCGCCCACATCAAGGACGTCCTGGCCCTGCCCGCCGATGAGCGGCGCCACCGCTCCGTCACCCACGTGATGCGCGAGGTCCTGCTGGTGCCCGAGTCCCTCACCGTCGACCGGCTGCTGGACCGTCTCTCCGGCAAGCGCACCATGGCCGTCGTCATCGACGAGTACGGCGGTACGGCGGGTGTGGCAACGCTGGAGGACATCGTCGAGGAGGTCGTCGGCGAGGTCCGGGACGAACACGACCCGCACGAGACGCCCGACCTCGCCCCCGCCGGGGCCGACGAGCAGGGGCGCGCCCTGTACTCGGCGGACGGCGCCGCCCGCACCGACCAGCTCGCGCGCGTCGGTCTGCGGGTGCCCGAGGGGCCGTACGAGACCCTGGCCGGTCTCGTCGCCACCAAGCTGGGCCGCATACCCGCGGTCGGGGACACCGTCGAGGTGGCCGGCTGGCGGCTGGACGTGGTCGACGCCTCGGGGCGCCGGGCTGCCCGGGTGCTGCTGCACGCGCCGCTGGACGACGAGAAGGTCGCCGCGCAGGGCGACGGGACGACGGAGGGGGCGCGATGACCGCCGTACAGCTGCTCATCGGTCTGACGACGCTGGTCGTCAACGCCTTCTTCGTGGGCGCCGAGTTCGCGCTGATCTCGGTGCGCCGCTCGCAGGTCGAGCCGCTCGCCCAGAAGGGCGACCGGCGGGCCAAGAGCGTGCTGTGGGGCCTGGAGCACGTGTCCGCGCTGCTGGCCGCCGCCCAGCTGGGCATCACCTTGTGCACGCTGGTCCTCGGTGTGGTCGCCGAGCCGACGATCGCGCATCTGCTGGAGCCGGTGTTCCACGCGGTCGGCGTGTCCAAGGACGCGGGCCACGCCGTGTCCTTCGTGATCGCGCTGGCCCTGGCGACCTACCTGCACATGCTGCTGGGCGAGATGGTGCCGAAGAACATCGCGCTCGCCGAGCCGGTGCGCAGCGCGCTGCTGCTCGGCCCTCCGCTGGTCGCGCTGTCCCGGGCGCTGCGTCCGGTGATCTTCACGATCAACGCCTTCGCGAACGGGCTGCTGAAACTGCTCAGGGTGGAGGCCAAGGGCGAGGTCGCGGCGACCTTCACGGACACCGAACTCGCCGAGATCGTCAAGGACGCCAGCGAGGCGGGCCTGATCGACGACCGGGCGCAGGAACGGCTGCACGACGCCCTGGAACTGGGCAGCCGTCCGGTGCGCGACGTCGTGGTGCCGCTGGAGCGGGTGGTCTACGCGCGTGTGGGCGTCACCCCGGAACAGCTGGAGCGGCTGTCGGCCGCGTCGGGCTTCTCCCGCTTCCCGGTGGTCGACGAGGGCCGCCGGATCGTCGGCTACCTGCACGTCAAGGACGCGCTGGACGCCACGCCCCGGGACGTGCCGTTCCGGCTGCGCGACATGCGGCCCATCCCGCGCGTGCGCGAGAGCACCCCGCTGGACGACGTGCTCACCGCGATGCGCGGCAGCCGTACACACCTCGCGGCCGTGCTCGGCGCCGACGGGCGGCTGGCCGGCCTGGTGACCATGGAGGACGTGCTGCGGGAGCTGTTCGGCCAGCCCGCGTGAGGCTGTCGCCGGTCGAGCGGGGGCGACCGACCGACGGGTATGTCGCCGGGATACCATCACTGGCGCCATGCAGACGAATCCCATACCATCTTCGCACTCCAGCCTGGTCGCGGTCGGCGACTCCTTCACCGAGGGCATGTCGGACCTGCTCCCCGACGGCTCCTACCGGGGCTGGGCCGACCTCCTCGCCACACGAATGGCCATCCGCACCCCCGGGTTCCGGTACGCCAACCTCGCCGTGCGCGGGAAGCTGATCAAGCAGATCGTCGACGAGCAGGTGGGCGTGGCGGCGGCGATGAACGCGGACGTCGTCACGCTCGTCGGCGGGCTCAACGACACGCTGCGCCCCAAGTGCGACATGGGCCAAGTGCGCGCTCTGCTCACGGAAGCGGTGGAACGGCTGGCCCCTTCGTGCAAGCAACTGGTGCTGATGCGCAGCCCGGGCCGCCAGGGACCGGTACTGGAGCGGTTCCGGCCGCGCATGGAGGAGCTGTTCGCCTGCGTCGACGAGCTCGCCGGGAAGCACGGCGCCCTGGTGGTCGACCTGTACGGGGCGCCGTCGCTGGCCGACCCGCGGCTGTGGGACGTGGACCGGCTGCATCTGACGGCCGAGGGGCACCGCCGGGTCGCCGAGGCGGTGTGGCAGACGCTCGGCTACGAGCCCGAGGACACCGACTGGCGCACGCCGATGCCCGCCACGCTGCCGCCGGGCTGGGTGACACGCCGGGCGGCGGACGCACGGTTCGCCCGGCAGCACCTGCTGCCGTGGATAGGACGACGTCTGACCGGCCGCTCCTCCGGGGACGGCCGCCCCCCGAAGCGGCCGGAGCTCCTGCCGTACGAGGCTCAGGCGTAGCGCTCCTGGCGTGATCACGGGGTGATCAACGTCTGGGGCCGGATCCACGAGTTCACCCCCCGGCCGGAACGCGCCCCTCGGACGTCGTCCACGCCGGCCGGCGCTGGACCGGTGGGAACAGCAACTCCTCGGCATCACCCGGAAGGGAAGAAGCCCACGGTCACCCACCGGGGCTTGCCGACCTTCGGCTGGGTTGCCGAACGTGAGGGTGGCCCGGGCCTCTTGTCATGAACCGGTTTCAGTGGCTGTGTCATGAGCCGCATCAGTGTCGCGGAGGGCCATCTCGTGGGGTTCAGGGTGAGCGGCCCTCGGCAGCGCGTCGGGCGAGGCCGGAACAAGGCGACGACCGCGCGCTGATCGCAGTGTCGGCCGCCTCCAACCGCTCCAAGGCCGGCCAAGACCCGTCCACGTGGCTGCCGCCGGCCGCCGGGTACCGCTGCCAGGACGCCACCGACTGGATCGCCGACGAAACCCGCTGGGGACTGAGTATCGACGCCGCTGAGTCCGCCGCGCTCGCCGACCCGCTCGACACCTGCCCGGACGTGCCGATCATGCGGATCGCGGGCCTCGTCCGCCTGGTGCGGGATCCGCAGCACGACGGGCACCCGTCGCCTCGGCGAGCCGGACAGTGGCCCGCCGCACGACAAGCGGCTGGTCTCCCACCGATGACCGGGCGGGTGGGCGTCAGTCCGTCATCACGGAATTGCCCGACGGAGTGATGGCGTACCACTCTTTGTCCTTGTCCTGGCCGTTCATCAGGCCGGCCTTCGTGTCGCCCACGTACCGGTACAGCGGCCAGCCGGCGAGGGCGAGCTGCTTCATGCCGTTCCGGTGGACCGTGCCGAGAAGGCTCTTCTCAACCCCCGAGGCCTGTACGGAGTCGTCCACGATGACGGGCATCCACGTCTGCGTGCACGAACCGGCGCACGTCCACTTGGAGGGAGCCGGCCGGTCCTTGCCATAGCGGTAGAGGGTCATCCCCTTGTCGTCGGTGACCACACTGCCCATGCCCTTCATCGCCTTGGCCCTCACCATGGCGGTCACGGCCATGTTTCCGCTCGAGGAGTTGCCACCGGCGGCCGGTGCGGAGGTCGCGGGATCCGACGCGGCCGGGGCGGCGCTGCCGGGACTGGTGCCGGACGCGTTGTCGTTCGAAGAGCCGCACGCTCCCAGCAGGAGAGCGGAGACGAGCCCCGCGGCCGAGGCAAGGACGATGCGTTGCGGGATCAAGGGCTCACCCTTCGTCGGGAGTCGCATCTACGTACTCCCTTGTTACGTGGGTGGCTCACCGGGCTCTCAGCCGCTGATGTCACATGACGCGGTTTTGACCATCACCGTGTTCGCTCGACGGAGGGCAGACGCCCACCCACATGCGGACGGTGGCCTGTCGGGCGAGCAGAAGTAGTGGTTCACGGTCCAAACGGAACCCTGGATGAGGCCGAGAGCCAGGACGGGCGTGGCGGCCAGTCCGGCGAACCATCCCCACGGCAGGCGTTGAACTCGTTCCGACGCAACGACGACTCCTGCGCCGATCATGCCCGCAACGAACACGGGAGCGCGATGAGGAGCGAGCCAGTTGTTGCCCTCCACGGGAGATGCGTCAGCCGCCATCAGCCCACGGGCGATCACCGGGAGTGTCACACAGGCGATCAGTACCGTCGCGCTCAACCGCCGCCGCACGAACAGGAAAAGCGGAAAGAGGAGATAGAGTTCGGCCTCCACTCCGATCGACCAGAACGCGCCGTTCGGAGTAGGAGCGCTGAACATGTCCTGAGCAACGAAGCCGTACACCAGGATTGACGCGCCGGTCGGTCGTCCGTAGTGCGAAGCCGACACCACGAACCAGGAAATGATCAGGCTCATGGCCAGCGCTGCCCAATACGGAGGCAGGATGCGCCAGGCGCGCCGGCGCAGGAACTCGCCGACGCCACCCGACCGCCAGTCGTGACGCGCCGGGGAGATCGCCAGGGAGAAGCCGGACAGCACCAGAAATAAGACGACGGCGAGGCGCCCGAACTTCAGCCCGTCCAGCCACGCAGGCGCCGAACTGTTGGGAAAGCCGGGCAGGTGTACAACCAGCAGTGGAACAGGACCACATAAAGTGCCGCCAGTCCGCGGAGACCGTCCAGACCCGGTACTTGCCGACGGACGCGTGCCCGGCTCGTCCTCTCCTCCTGCCCCGCTGGGGCGGCTCCGTCGAGAGCACTGCTGGCTGGACGGCGCAAATCCACTGAAATCGTTCGACCCTTTCTATGGGCACCGTGTACCACACACCACCGACGTCCCGGCGGTCGCCGCACGATGCAACCCGCGACCGGCGCGTGCCCGCCGACCCGTTTCCCTGGCAGTACGCCAGGCGGCACGGTGCCGCCCGCAGTGACTGGTACGTGGCGTCCGGTCGGGCAGTTCAAAAACCAAGGCGCCATGATCCTCGTGTGTCCGCCTCCTGTTCCTCCTGGGCGGCGTGGCGCTGCTCTGGGGCTTCGTCCGCACCGTGCCCTTCCTGATGTTCATCGTCACGGCCATCCGGTAGTTGATCCCGACGCGTTGGCAAGCTTCGGCGCTGCTCAGGCCCTGATCCATGGTCCGGAAGTATTCCTCTCGCTCACGGACCAGAGTCCTGCGGCCCTGAGCCTGACCCCGGTTCTCCCGGATCTCGAAGTCCATAGCACCCCCTGAACTGGGGTGTTGCAACGACTCCTGGAACCCGAGCTGGCGGACCGGGGCCTTTCGCATGTCCGGGAAGGCTTCAGTGGAGGACAACGAGGTCTGGATGACGGCCCGCGAGGCCGCCGATCTGACGGGCGTGAGCATCGTGACTGTCTACTCGTGGGTCCGCCGAGGCCACCTGAAAGTCGCGGGCCTCGATCACCGAGGCCGGAAGCTCTTCCGGCACATCGCCGTCGCCCAGGCCGAGAAGGCCACCCGGGCGAAGGCCAAGCGCGCATGGGTCCCAACCGCCTGAACTGGGAGCCAACTACTTCGGCATGACCATGCCCTGGTCCGTCACCTCGTAGTTCTGTAGGCACTCCAGAAGCGCAGCTTCCGACACGTCATACGGACCGCCGGCCTGTTGCTTGCAGAACTTGGTCAGGATCTGGGATTTCTGCGCAGCGGATACCCCGGCAGGTTGGTTGTTCTGCTGCTGGTTGTTCTGCGACTGGTCGTCCACCTGGCCCTGCACCCAGGGATCCGGGGAAGAGGCACCCGAGCCGCCATCGGAGCCCAGGACCGCACCGCCCAGGAAGAATGAAGCCACGGCGATGGCGACGACGCCTCCCGCCAAGACCACCGGCCGCTTCCACCAAGGCGTCTCCATCCCCGCCAGGATGGCCTGATACTCCGGGTCGTACTCGTCCCGCCAGCCGTCCGGTGAGTCCGTCGGCTTAGCCGTGGTGTGCGTTGTAGGAGCGTCGGACGGGCGCGGGGGAACGTTCGGGGGAAGTGGCGACGGGTTTTCCACGACAGCCTCCTTGGAGCCCTGACCGGCAACTAGGTCGTGCACGAGGAGTCGGGCGGCACAGAGTACGCATGAGACATACATGGGATCTACACAAAGGTCCGGGTCGTGATCCAGCCGTGAACTACTGACGGCCGCCAGGGTCAGGGCGTCATGACGCGGGGCTCTCCGACTGCTGTTGCGGGACACTGCCGTTGACCCTCGCCTGCGGAAGAGGATCGGCTGGTTTGAGCACTCCATCCGACTCCGGGAGCTTCGCCGCGGAGAACTTAAGGATCAGCGCGGCCTGGAGATGGGCCTTGAGGGCCGGGTCATCGACGTCCTCCAGAAGCCGGATCGCCTGACCGGCGTCCCGTTCGACCTTCATGTCCTGTCGGAGCGACTGAGTCTGCGACTCCATGTGCTTCAGCGCCAGATCCGCCCGCAGGTGGAACAAGGTCCCGATGACCGTCATCACGAGACCCGCGACGCTCGCGGTGACGGAGGCGTACTGATCTCCGGTGGTCTCCGTCTTGAAGATCGCCATGCCCACGCCGGAGAGCAGGACGAGGCCGCCTATCCCCGCGCTCCCTCACGGGGTCATGTCCTGACGGCTCCCCCAGCCCCGTGAGGTGAGACGAGCCCCGACCGTCCGAGGACGGCCGGGGCTCTCGTCGTCAGCCCTCGTCTCGCGAGTAACGGACCTCGTTCTCGCCGATCCAGCGGTACGACCAGTCCAGCGCCGCCGTGATCTTCTTGACGCTGCATTCCGGCAGATGTTCCCTGGCAGCTTCCAGGGCCGCTTCGACGGCAGCGTTGTAGGCGGTTCTGATTCGGGCCTCGCCCACTGTCGACCCGGCGGTCTGAAGATCGAAGTCGAGCGTGATCGTCATGTGCTTCGGCACGGGGTCCTGCGCCATGGTCCCTCCCCTTGATGACGTACAGGGTCGTCAGTATCGGCGCGAGGCGGGATCACCGCCATCGAACAGCCCAGAACTCTCAACTGAGCGTGAAAATAAGAAATCGTGGTGTGACGGGTCGGCCGACCAGGGCTGGGCCCTGTTCAATCCCTGATCGCCGGCGGTAAGCGTTCCGGGCGGTGTCGTCTGTGTGGCGCGGCCCGGAAGGCGGCCCGGCCCAGGACGGTAACAACGGCTGGCTCAAGGAGATGGATCGGTCTTGTGGGCCGTGTCCGCTCGGCGAGCCGGGCGCTGCCGGACCGGCGGGTGTGGTGCGGCACGATGGCGCCCTGTGAACCACGTCCTGCGCGGATGGGCCGCCAACCCTCGCTGCCGCCCGACGCGGTCGACCGGCTGATCTCGAACGCGGATGCCGACCTCGCTGAGGTCCTGGCCGGTCGCCCGGACCTCAGCCGTGGGTCACCGCTACACTCCCGACGATGGAAACGGGCTGGAAGCATTTGGAGACCTCCTCATGAGGCCGACGCCTCTGTGGCTACTTGGCACCGCACTGCTCCCGATGCTCTGCCTGACGGCCTGCACATCCGACAAAGACCCTGCGCCCGACCGCTCCACGGCATCGTCCCCTCACCCAGGCGCAGATCCCTCGGCGCAGAAGAAGCTCACTGCACAGGCGCAGTCGGCACTCGATGCCGTCACTGAGCAAGGTAAGTCGATGATTGAGTCGGGGGTGGAACGCGTCTCGGACGGGATCCACACCCGGCCCGACCTTTCGATGGGACGCCCCTACAAGCTGACGGTGGTATGCGCCGGAAAGGGAAATGCGGAAATCGTGTTCACCCCGAGCAAGGCTGCGGCAAAGAAAGCCGTACCCTGCGATCGCTCCGTAGTCTTCGAGCGTTTCACGAGCAGTAAGTCCCTACGAATCGACGTTCAGGGCAAGGCTGAGGCAACCGGAATGATCGCCTGGCGGATCAACACCGTGTAAGCCGCTGTCCCGGGGGCCGCATCACCCCTGTGGTGAGGGTGCTGACCCAGGCTCCGCATACCAAGACCGCGGGTAAGGCCGTGGTGCCGATGAGGGCGCCCCATGTCGCCAAGTCCACGGCAGGTGACTGTGCCACTCGGGGGCCCTCGATCATCCAGATCATCGTCACGTTCTGGCGACGACACGGTGCGCTCAGCACATACCCGCCCCGCAGGGCGGGGTGTCCGGTTCCCTGATCGGAAGGGTCCGGATCAAGGCCTCGGGCGGTGACGGCCCCACCGTCCGGGCCGCCGCCGTCTCACGGCTATCTCACGGGCTGTGTGCGAGTCGGCGGACTGGGAACCTCTGACCTGGACGTTCTCACTCTGTGTGGACGGTTACGGACCACGGTGGACGGTGGGTAAACTCCGTTTACGTGACTTCAGCGCCCGCCAAGCCCCGCATCCCCAACGTCCTCGCCGGACGCTACGCCTCCGCCGAGCTCGCCACGCTCTGGTCCCCCGAGCAGAAGGTGAAGCTGGAGCGGCAGCTCTGGCTCGCCGTGCTGCGGGCTCAGAAGGACCTCGGCATCGAGGTGCCGGACGAGGCGATCGCCGACTACGAGCGTGTCCTCGACACCGTCGACCTGGCCTCGATCGCCGAGCGCGAGAAGGTCACCCGGCACGATGTCAAGGCGCGGATCGAGGAGTTCAACGACCTCGCCGGGCACGAGCACGTGCACAAGGGCATGACCTCCCGTGACCTCACCGAGAACGTCGAGCAGCTGCAGATCCGGCTGTCGCTGGAGCTGATGCGCGACCGCACGGTGGGTGTCCTGGCACGTCTGGGCAAGCTGGCGGGCGAGTACGCCGAGCTGGTCATGGCGGGCCGTTCGCACAACGTGGCCGCGCAGGCCACGACCCTCGGCAAGCGGTTCGCGACCGCCGCCGACGAGCTGCTGGTCGCCTACGGCCGTGTCGAGGAGCTCCTCGCCCGCTACCCGCTGCGCGGCATCAAGGGCCCGGTCGGCACCGCGCAGGACATGCTGGACCTGCTGGGCGGGGACGCCGGCAAGCTCGCCGAGCTGGAGGACCGGATCGCGCGGCACCTGGGCTTCTCGCAGGCGTTCACCTCGGTCGGCCAGGTCTACCCGCGCTCGCTGGACTACGAGGTCGTCACCGCGTTGGTGCAACTGGCGGCGGCGCCGTCGTCGCTGGCCAAGACGATCCGGCTGATGGCCGGCCACGAGCTGGTCACCGAGGGCTTCAAGCCGGGCCAGGTCGGCTCCTCCGCGATGCCGCACAAGATGAACACACGCTCCTGCGAGCGCGTCAACGGCCTGATGGTGATCCTGCGCGGCTACGCCTCGATGACCGGTGAGCTGGCGGGCGACCAGTGGAACGAGGGCGACGTGTCCTGCTCGGTGGTGCGCCGGGTCGCGCTGCCGGACGCTTTCTTCGCCCTCGACGGCCTGCTGGAGACGTTCCTGACCGTCCTCGACGAGTTCGGGGCCTTCCCGGCGGTGGTCGCCCGAGAACTGGACCGCTACCTGCCGTTCCTCGCCACCACCAAGGTCCTCATGGGCGCCGTGCGCGCCGGGGTCGGCCGCGAGGTCGCGCACGAGGCGATCAAGGAGAACGCCGTCGCCACCGCGCTCGCGATGCGCGAGCAGGGCGCCGAGCGCAACGAGCTGCTCGACAAGCTCGCCGCCGACGAGCGGCTGCCGCTCGACCGCGAGCAGCTTGCGGCGCTGATGGCCGACAAGCTGTCCTTCACCGGCGCCGCGGCCGACCAGGTCGGCGTGGTCGTCGGCCGCGTCGGGGAGATCGTCAAGCAGCACCCGGAGGCCGCCGGCTACACCCCCGGAGCGATCCTCTGACCCGCTTCACCCAGGCGGAACTGGAGGCCGCCCGCGACCGTCTCGTCCCGGACGTGGTCGCGGACGGTCTCCATGTGCTGTTCTGCGGCATCAACCCGGGCCTGATGACGGCGGCCACGGGCCATCACTTCGCCCGTCCCGGCAACCGTTTCTGGCCGGTGCTGCACCTGTCCGGCTTCACCCCGAGGCTGCTGAAGCCCGCCGAGCAGCAGGAGCTGCTGACGTACGGGCTGGGCATCACGAACGTGGTGGCGCGGGCGACCGCGCGGGCCGACGAACTGAGTGCCGAGGAGTACGTCGAGGGCGGCCGGCTGCTGACCGCCAAGGTGGCACGGCGGAGGCCGACGTGGCTGGCCGTGGTCGGAGTGACCGCGTACCGGGCCGCCTTCGGGGACCGCCGGGCTCAGGTGGGGCCGCAGGAGCGGACCGTCGGCGGCTCCCGGGTGTGGGTGCTGCCCAACCCCAGCGGGCTGAACGCGCACTGGACGGCGGCGACGATGGCGGAGGAGTTCGCGCGGCTGCGGGAGGCGGCGCGCGCGACGGATCAGGGAGGATCCGTTTCGGTCACCACGCCGAGGAGCTGAAGGGGCAGTTCCTTGTCCCAGTGGGACAGGCCGAGGGCGACCCACCGGCCCGAGCCGGCCGCCTCCCACAGGTGGACGTCCGGCACGTGCTCGCTGAGGCCCGCCCACGGCTCCTCGACATCCTCGCCGTCCGCCGCCCGGGCGAAGACGCTGCGCAGGCTGAAGCGCTGCGGTGGCCCCCACCGCTCCGTCAGCCGCTCCGCCAGGCCGTCCAGGTCGGCCTCGTACTGAGCCGCCGTCTCCTCCCACTCCGTGCCGTCGTCCTCCCAGAAGTCACCACTCGTCTGTAATACGGCTATGTGATAACCGGGCCCGCTCTCGCCGTGCTCCGACCTGCCGTGCGCCGCCGGGAACTCCCGGGCGCACAGCAGGTCTATGCGGGTCAGGCACGTCGCGATGTCCATGTGATCCAGTAAAGCGGGCAGCACTGACAATTGGCGTGCCGTCAGGCGTCCCTGCGGTGCACGCTCCACGCCCCGGCGAGCAGGGCGGCCGCCGCCCACGGTGCGGTGACCGCGAGCCCGGTCCAGGGGCCGAGGGCGCCGTCCCAGGTGCTGTGCAGGATGACTTGGCCGGCCCGGTCGGGCAGGAAGTCGGCGACGCCAGAGGACATGTCACCGATGACGAAGGACACGATCAGCAGGAACGGGATCAGGATGGAGAGGGTCGCGACGCCACTGCGCAGCACGGCCGTGAGTCCGGCGGCGAACAGTGCCGTCAGCGTGAGGTGGAGGCCGCAGCCGACGGCACTGCGCGCGGGAGCCGACGGGTTCCTGTTGAAGCGGGCCCGGCCCGCCGAGATCGTCCACGCGGTGCGGCTGGTGGCGGAGGGCGAGTCGCTGCTGTTCCCGGTGTCCGTACGACAACTCGCGACTCGGTACGGCGGCAACCACGCGCCACGTGCCCCGCTTTCGGAGACGGGGCTGACGGAACGGGAGGCGGAGGTGCTGCGGCTCATGGCGCGGGGTCTGTCGAACGCGGAGATCGCCGCCCGGCTGATCGTCGGCACCGAGACGGTGAAGTCGCACGTGAGTGCCGTGCTGGCCAAGCTCGGGGCGCGCGACCGCACCCAGGCGGTGATCGCCGCCTACGAGTCGGGGTTCGTCGCGCCGGGCTGAGGCGCGAGGTCCGCCGGGCCGGGGAGCCCGACACTCGCCGGGGTGCGCCGGGCCGAGTACGATCCGCCCAACACGCGCGCGAGCGGGAAGGACGGACGGTGGGGCAGCTGACCGGCGGCGATCCCTCGCTGCTGCGAAGGATCAATTCCGCGGTGGTGCTGCACGCGTTGCGTGCCTCGGAGTGCGCGACGCTCACCGAGATCACCCGGGTCACCGGGCTGTCCCGGCCGACGGTCGAGGGGGTGGTGGAAGGGCTCATCGAGGCGGGGCTCGTGGTCGAGAAGGCGGCCGAGGAGGGCACCGTGCGCCGCCAGGGGCGGCCCGCACGCCGGTTCCGGTTCCGGGCCGAGGCCGGTCATCTGCTGGGCCTGGAGATCGGCGCCCACCGGGTCGCCGCGCTCCTGTCGGACCTGGACGGACGGGTGCTGGGCGCACAGGCCAAGGAGGTCGACGAGTCGGCCCCGGCGGACGAAAGGCTGGACCGGCTGCGCGGCGCGGTCGCCGAGTTGCTGCGCCGGGCCGGGGTGGCACGCGGCTCGCTGCGGGCGGTGGGTGTGGGGACTCCGGGCATCGTGGAGGCCGATGGAACGGTACGGCTGGGCACGGCGCTGCCGCAGTGGACGGGCCTGAGGCTCGGTGAGCGGCTCAGCCGCTCCTTCAAGTGCCCGGTGCTGGTGGAGAACGACGCCAACGCGGCGGCCGTCGCCGAGCACTGGAAGGGTGCGGCGACGGAGACGGACGACGTGGTGTTCGTCCTCGCCGGGCTCAGCCCGGGCGCCGGTTCGCTGATCGGCGGGCGGCTGCACCGGGGGTACGGCGGTGCGGCCGGGGAGATCGGCGCGCTGCATCTGCTGGGCCGGGAGGCGACCCCCGAGACGCTGCTGTCCACCACCGACGAACCTTTGCATCCGCTGGACGAGCAGGCGGTAGCCGAGGTGTTCGCGCTGGCCCGACAGGGTGATCAGCGGGCGCGGGCGGCCGTCGAGCGGTTCATCCAACGGCTCGTCCACGACGTGGCCGCGCTGGTGCTGGCCCTCGACCCGGAGCTGGTCGTGATCGGCGGCTGGGCGGCCGGGCTGGACGGCGTGCTCGATCCGCTGCGCCGCGAACTCGCCCGTTACTGCCTGCGCCCGCCCCGGGTGGCGCTGTCCCTGCTCGGTGAGGCGGCCGTGGCCGCGGGAGCGCTGCGGCTGGCCCTCGACCACGTCGAGAAACAGCTGTTCGCGGTGGAGGGGACCGTGACGGCGCGGCGCTGAGGTTCGTCGCTCAGGCTGTCGCTGCGACGCTCACCAGCGCCCAGCCCCAGCCCCAGCCCCAGCCCCAGCCCCAGCCCCTGTGAAACGCCTAGCGCCCCGGCGGAGTTCCGGGGCGCGGCGGGAGGTGCGCAGACTCAGGAGGCCCGCTGCTCGGGGTCGTGGTGTATCTCGACGCCGGGCGAGTCGCCGAAGGTGAGCCGGCAGGTGTCGGCGCGGTAGGTCGCCACGGAGAGCGCCGCGGTACGGCCCTCGGTGAAGAAGCGGGTGGTGACGACCAGGACGGGCGAGCCGGGCAGCCGGTCGAGGTCCTTGGCGTCGTCCGCGCGGGCCGAGCCCAGCTCGACGGCACGGTCCTGGCCCTCGAGCTCCAGGCGCTGCAGCTCGCGCAGCACCGTACGCGCGCGTGCCGGGCCGGACGGGGCGTCGATCGCGGTGAGGTCGGGCACCGATGCGGCCGGGATGTGGAGCAGCTCGGTGGCGACTCGCTGGCCGTGGGACATCCGGGAGCGGCGCACGATGTGCACGGCTTCGCCGGAGCCGGTCTCCAGGGCCGCGGCGACGGCCGGCGGCGGAGCGGACTGGACACAGTCGACGGGCTGCCAGGCGTCGTCGCCGGTCCCCGGCCAGGTGTGCTGCTCGGTGCCGACGGCCACGCCCATGCGCGGGGGCGCGACGGTCGTACCGACACCGCGGCGGCGCTGCAGCCGGCCTTCCAGCTCCAGCTGTTCGAGGGCCTGGCGGAGCGTGGCACGGGCCACGCCGAAGCGGGCGGCGAGATCACGCTCGTTGGGCAGAATCTCACCGACCGAGAACTCGGAGTCCAGTGCCTCACTGAGCACGGTCTTCAGATGCCAGTACTTCGGTTCCGGCACCGTTTCCAGCTGCGTGGTCCCCACCCTGTCCTCCGCAAGAGCCGTGGTCCGGCGGTTTTTAGCGCCCTTGTTTATTAAAGGTTGTTGCACTTATCTGCGACCATAGGGCGACCGTCACCCTTGGTCAAGACCAATCCTCGATCCCTGGGGCGCTGCACGGGCGCTGCGCCGTGCAGCGTTCATGAGGCGTTCGCACGCCACCGCACATGTGACATTCCGGCAAAGCCCCCGCCGTACGAGGGGGGCTTTCGGGGCCGTACGGCTCAGTGGCCGGCCAGGGACCGCAAGTTGCGGATGGTGTACACCGTGGTGACGACACCGTCTGCGACGTCCACCTGGAGCACGGTGCCGGGCTTGCCCCCGGACAGGGTCAGCACCGCGGGACCGCCGTTGACCTCGATGAGCCGGAAGGACAGGTGGGTCGCGTTCTTGGCGGCGACGCCGGCGAGGAAGCGGCCCACCTTGTCCGCGGAGTGCAGGATCCGCACCGGCGCCTTCGCCCTGCCGCCGCTGTCGGCGACCAGCCGGGCCTCCGGGGCGAGCAGGGACATCAGCCCCTGGAGGTCCCCCTCGGTCGCGGCTGCGAGGAACCGTTCGGTCAGGTCCCGGCGCCGGGCGGGGTCGACCTCGTAGCGCGGCCGCCGCTCCTCGACGTGCCGATGGGGCCGCCCGGCGAGCTTGCCGTACCGCCGCCTCACCCCGGTCGAGCAGGGCGGCGATCTCGGCGTACGGGTAGCCGAACGCCTCCCGGAGGACGAAGACGGCCCGCTCCAGCGGCGACAGCGACTCCAGGACGACCAGCACGGCGAGGGAGACGGAGTCGGCGAGCAGGGCGCGGTCCGCGCGGTCCGGGACGGTGCGCGCGGTCCGCGCGGTCCGGGAGGGTGTCGCCGGACTCGGTCACGTACGGTTCGGGCAGCCAGGGGCCGGTGCAGGCCTCGCCGCGCGTCTTCACCCGGCACAGCCGGTCGATGGCCGGCCGGGTGGTGATGCGCACGAGGTAGCCGCGTGGTTCGCGGACCTCCGCGCGGTCGGCGCGTGACCCGCGCAGCCAGGCGCCCTGGACCACGTCCTGCGCGGCGGCGACACGGCCGAGCATGCGGTGGGCGACTTCCATGCGGAGGGACCGGTGCTCTTGGAAGACGTCGGTCACGGTGTCGGCGTTCACGGCTCCATCCCGGCCGACACACCCGCCGGTGTCGAGGCGGAATCGGCCCGTCCGGGACCGGCCCGGCCCACAATGTCCGCGGACCGTCGGTGGCCGGCGGCCGGGGTCCGGAGGTGACCGATGCGCTACGCGGTGCTGGGCACGGGCGAGGTGGGCCGCACACTGGGCGGCAGGCTGGTGGAGCTGGGGTACGAGGTGACCCTCGGGTCGCGTTCGAAGGACAATCCGGTCGGGCTGGAGTGGGCCACGGCCGCGGGGGGCAGGGCGCACGCCGGCACGTTCGCGGAGGCGGCCGCGGCGGCCGAGGTGGTCGTGAACGCGGTGGGTGGCCAGGTGGCGCTCGACGCCCTTCGGTCGGCGGGGGCGGACCACCTGGACGGCAAGGTGGTGGTGGACGTCTGCAATCCTCTGGCGTTCGAGGACGGGCAGCTGCGACTGGATCCGGTGGAGTCGGACAGCGTGGCCGAGCGGATCCAGCGGGCCTTCCCCGACGCGCGCGTGGTGAAGGCGCTGAACACCGTCAACTGCCAGGTGATGGTGGATCCCGGGCGGGTGCCGGGCGAGCACAACCTGTTCGTGTGCGGCGAGGACGCCGACGCCAAGCGGCAGGTGACCGAGTTGCTCGGGGAGTTCGGCTGGCCGGCCGAGCGGGTACTGGACCTGGGCGGCATCCGGTCGGCGCGGGGCATGGAGATGCTGCTGCCGTTGTGGCTGGGCCTCTTCGAGAAGTTCGGGCACGGGGATTTCAACTTCGAGGTACGCCGAGGGCGTTGAGGACGGCACGGGCGCACGCGCATCCCCAGGGGGCTACCCGCCGGTAGCAATTGCTGACAAGCTGTCTACGGCGTCCGTCAGCAGCCCAGACGAGGAGCACCCCCATGTCCGCCACCGTCTCCTTCAAGGTCCCCACTCCGCACGGCCCGAAGGACGTGACCGTCTCCTACGCGCGCGTGGGACGCGGCGAACCCCTGGTCCTGCTGCACGGCATCGGCCACCACCGGCAGGCCTGGGACCCGGTGGTGGACATCCTCGCGACCGAGCGCGAGGTGATCGCCGTGGACCTGCCGGGCTTCGGCGCGTCCCCGGGCCTGCCGCGCGGCCTGGCCTACGACCTCCCCACGACCAACTCCGTGCTCGGCGCCCTGTTCGAGGCCCTGGACCTGGACCGCCCGCACGTGGCCGGAAACTCGCTGGGCGGCCTGCTGGCCCTGGAGCTGGGCCGCGAGAGGCTCGCACGGTCCGTCACGGTCCTCTCCCCGGCCGGCTTCTGGACGGAGGCCGAGCGGCGTTACGCCTTCGCGCTGCTGCTCACCATGCGCGGCATCGCCCAGCGGCTCCCGCTGCCCCTGGTGGAGCGGCTGTCGCGGACCGCGGCCGGGCGTACCGCGCTGACCAGCACCATCTACGGCCGCCCCGCCCGCCGTTCGCCCGAGGCCGTGGTCGCCGAGACGCTGGCGCTCGCTGGGGCCACCGGCTTCGACGCGACCCTGCGGGCCGGCACCACCGTCCGCTTCACCGACGGTCTGCCGGGCCTGCCGGTCACCGTCGCCTGGGGCACCCGCGACCGGCTCCTGGTGCGCCGCCAGGGCATCCGCGCCAAGACGATCATCCCGCACGCCCGGCTGGTGCGGCTGCCCGGCTGCGGGCACTGCCCGATGAGCGACGACCCGGCGCTGGTGGCACGCGTCCTCCTCGACGGCAGCCACTGACCGGCCCGGGCCCCGGTCCTGGCGTCGACCTTCCGTCGTCCGCCGGAGGGCGCCCCCTGCGGCGTCAGGGGCGTGCATGGCGTCGCGCGGTGGGCCGGCGGAGTGTGCCGACAGGGCCCAGCGCACCTGAGCCGAGGGCGACCCCGGCGCCCACCAGGGCGCTGCCAACGGCCTGTACGGGCCCGTAGGCGCCGGTGCCGACGAGCGGGGCGGTACAGGCGGCGGCCACCGGGATGAGCCCGGAGAAGAGCGTGGCGCGCTCCGCGCCGAGCCGCTGCATCCCCATGTACCAGCACACGAAGCCGACGACGGTGACGACCGCCGCCTGCCACAGCAGCGCGGCGGCCTCCGTGGCGTCGGGACGGCGCAGCCATGCGCCGCCGTCCAGGACAACACCGGCGAGCGCGGCCTCGACGGCGGCGACGGCACACACCGTCGCGGACAGCAGCCGCGGCCCGAGCGGCCGCAGCACCGGAGCGGCGAGCACCGCGAACCCCACCTCACCGCCCAGCGCGCATGCCGAGAAGGCGATCCCGGGCCCGTCCGTACGGCCCCAGCCCTGCACGGTGAAGGCACCGACGGCGACGAGCAACGCACCGTGGAACACCGCCCGCTGGGGGCGGCGCCCGCCGAGAAGCGGGACGAGGACGGCCACCACGACCGGTGCGCAGCCGACGAAGACACCGGGGACCGCGGGTTCCGCGCCGCGTTCGGCGGCGATGACGGCCAGGTTGAACCCGACCATGCCGATGGCCGCCAGCAGCACGAGCCGGACCCACTGGAGGGTGCCGAGCGCGCGCAGCCGCGGGGCCCCGGCCCGTCCGGCGAGCGGGGCCAGCAGCAGACCGGCCAGGGCGTAGCGCAGGAACTGGCCGCCGGCGTACGGGTAGTGGCCCAGGACGCTGTTGGCGGTGAAGGACCCGCCTACCAGCACACAGGCGAGGGCGGCCAGGAGCGCTCCGTGGGTCGCCGTGGCCTTCCTGGGCGCGGCGGTCGGCTTCGTGCGTGGCGCGGTGGCTTTCATGACCGTGACGCTAGGAAGCCGTGCGGTCCGGTTTAAGGTCCACTTCCATGACGTCATCGGGGACCAATACGGCCGGCCTCGCGGGCTCCGCCGCGTGGGAGCTGCTGCTGCCGGCCGCCTCCGCACCGGCACGCGCGCGTGGCCGTGCCCTCCAGGCGGCGCTGCGCGAGGCGATCCGTTCGGGCCGGCTCGCGTCCGGTACGCGCCTGCCGTCCAGCCGGGACCTCGCCACCGACCTCGGCGTGTCACGGGGCCTGGTCACCGAGGCGTACGAACAGCTGGTCGCCGAAGGGTATCTGCGCAGCGGCCGGGGCGCCGGGACGTGGGTGGGCGAGGCGGTACGGGCGGCCCGGTCACGCGCGCGTGACCTCGCTCCCCGCTCCCCGGCCCGGGTCGACTTCGTCCCGGGTACGCCGGACCTGTCGCTGTTCCCGCGGGCCGCCTGGGCCGCCGTGCAACGCGCCGTGCTGGCCGAACTGCCGCACCACGACCTCGGCTACCCGGACCCGCGCGGACTGCCCCGGCTGCGCACCGCGCTGGCCGGACTGCTGGCCCGCCGTCGGGGCGTGGTGGCCGACCCCGAGCGGATCGTCGTCGTCTCCGGGGTCACACAGGCCACCACACTGCTCGGAACCGTGCTCCACGCGCGCGGGATGCGCACGATCGGTGTCGAGGACCCGGGCAGTCCGCAGCACGGGGCCCTCTACGCCGCGACCGGCCTGGGCACCGTACCGCTGCCGCTGGACGAGGACGGACTGGCCCTCGGACCGCTGCTCGCGTCCGGTGTACGGGCCGTGGTGACGACGCCCGCCCACCAGTACCCGACCGGGATCGCCTGTACAGCGGAGCGGCGCGCCGAACTGCTCGACTGGGCCCGGTCGGTGGACGGCCTGGTGCTGGAGGACGACTACGACGGGGACTTCCGCTACGACCGGGCACCCGTGGGCGCGCTCCAGGGCCTCGATCCGGAACGCGTCGCCTACATGGGGTCGGTCAGCAAGTCCCTCGCCCCCGGGCTGCGCCTGGGCTGGCTGCTCGCACCCGACGCCCTGTCGGAGGAGGTCGTGGAGCGCAAGCGGACCATGGACCTCGGCCATCCCTCGCTCGACCAGGCCCTGTTCGCACGCTTCCTGGAGCGCGGTGACTACGACCGTCAGCTGCGCCGCTGTCAGCGGGCCTACCGGGAGAGGCGCGACGCCCTGGTCGCGGCCCTGTCCGAGCACTTCCCCGAGGCACGGGTGTCCGGGATCGCCGCGGGCCTGCACGCCATCGCGGAACTCCCCGACCGGTACGGTCCGCAGGACGTCTTCCTGGAACGGGTCGCCGACGCCGGGATCGCCGTACGCCCGCTCAGTGCCTGCACGCACGCGCCTACCGGTGACGGTGGTGTCCGGCTGGTGCTCGGGTACGCGCATCTGCCGCCGGCCCGGATCCGGGCCGGCGTACGGCTGATGGCGCAGGCGCTCGCCGGCTGAGCCCCGGCCGGACAGCCCGTTGTTCACTCGGGGTTTGCGCGCGCGCCTCGGCGCACCAGTAGGTGTGGCTGTGCACACTGGCCGGATCCCGTCCCCGGAGGCGCAGCCATGTCACACCGTCCGTTCCCCGGCCGCCGCAGCGTTCTGCGCGGCTCTCTCGCCGCGTCGGCGGCCCTGACCCTGCCCGCGGGGCTCGGCGCGGCACCGGCGTTCGCCCTCTCCGGCCGCCCCAAGGCGGGCTGGGGCGTGCAGACGGGCGACGTGACCGCCGACTCGGGCCTGGTGTGGGTGCGTTCGGACCGGCCGGCCCGGATGATCGTGGAGACGTCGGCCACCGAGTCGTTCCGCAACCCGCGCAGATGGCAGGGTCCGCTGCTGGGTGCCGACACCGACTTCACCGGCACCACCCGACTGCACGGTCTGCCCTCGGGGGAGCAGGTCCACTACCGCGTGCTGCTCGCGGATCCGGACGACCCGCGCCGCACGGGCGAGCCCGTGACCGGCACCTTCCGCACCGTCTCCCGGCACCGCCGGGACGGCGTGCGGTTCCTGTGGTCGGGCGATCTGGCCGGCCAGGGCTGGGGCATCAACCCCGACCGCGGCGGCTACCGGATCTACGACGCCATGGCGAAGCTGGACCCGGACTTCTTCCTGTGCAGCGGCGACAACATCTACGCCGACGGTCCGATCGCCGCCACCCAGGCCCTGCCCGACGGCAGCACCTGGCGGAACATCACCACCGAGGAGAAGGCGAAGGTCGCCGAGACCCTCGCGGAGTACCGCGGCAACTTCCGCTACAACCTGCTCGACGAGAACCTCAGGCGGTTCAACGCCCAGGTGCCGTCCGTCGTCCAGTGGGACGACCACGAGGTGCGCAACAACTGGTACCCGGGCGAGATGATCGCCTCCACCGACACCCGGTACACCGAGAAGAGCGTCGACGTGCTGACGGCGCGCGCCCGGCGGGCGTTCAGCGAGTACTTCCCCGTCCCGACACTGCGGCCGGGCACGCAGGAGGGCCGCGTCTACCGCGTGCTGCGCCAGGGCCCGCTGCTGGATGTGTTCGTGCTGGACATGCGGACCTACCGCAACGCCAACTCGCCCGACGACCAGACCTTGGACCCGCAGGGCATCCTCGGCCGGGAGCAGCTGGAGTGGCTCAAGCGGGAGCTGTCCCGGTCACGGGCGGTGTGGAAGGTGATCGCCGCCGACATGCCGCTCGGCCTGGTGGTGCCCGACCCGATGGAGAGCGAGCCGAACTTCGAGGCGGTGGCGCAGGGCGATCCGGGCGCCCCGCTCGGCCGTGAGCTGCAGATCGCCGAGCTGCTGCGCTTCGTCAAGCACCGGCGGATCACCGGCACGCTGTGGCTGACGGCCGACGTGCACCACACCTCGGCCCAGCACTACCAGCCGTCGCGGGCCGCGTTCACCGACTTCGAGCCGTTCTGGGAGTTCGTCTCCGGACCGCTGAACGCCGGCGCGTTCCCGGCCAACACGCTGGACGACACGTTCGGGCCTGAGCGGGTGTTCGTGAAGGCGCCGACCGTGTCGAACGTCTCGCCCGCCGACGGGTACCAGTTCTTCGGCGAGGTCGACATCGACGGCGGCAGCGGCGAGCTGACGGTACGGCTGCGCGAGCAGGACGGCACGGTGCTGTTCACGCAGACGCTGCAGCCGGGCCGGGTCGGCCAGTAGGGCACCGGCGGCCGCCGGGTCCCGTACGTTCTGAGCCGTGCCGCGCACCGGCGTCATCCCCCGGAGCGCGGCACGGCCAGCTCTCCCGCCGATCAGGCGTTTTCGCAGGTCAGGATGATTGTCAGTGGTCGCCTCCGGCTGAGGCCTCCGAGGGGCTTCTGTTCCGGGACGAGAAGAAACTGGTGCGGGCCCAGCTCGTGCTGCCCGGCAAGGCGCTCTCCCGCGGGTCCGGCACGGCCTTGCAGCTGCTCCCGGTCGTGGCTCAGGCGTTCGGGCACGAGGACATCGCAGGTGCAGGAGCGGGCGCTCAGGCTCGTCGAGCGTCACGTGGAGAAGATCGGCTCCGGCGAGGTGTGTGAAGAACGTGCCTGCGCAGCCGAGCGGTTGACCCCGGCGCTGTGCGCTGGCCGTCGCCACGCTGGGCGTCGCGGCGACCGGCTCCGAAGAGGTGTACGAGGAGGCGCTGCGGGCCGCCCCACAGCCGGTACGGCCGGCGCCCATGCCGCTGACAGCGGCAAGTGGCCGAAGAGGTGGGCACGCTGCCGGCCGCCAAGGGCGACGTGGCCGCCTTCGAGCGGGCACTGGACGGTGTGGTGCGGCACCTGCTCGCCCAGTGGACGCCCTGCTGGTCCTCGCCGCCCGGGGAGAGCTGGATGCCGCGCGGCCGGACTCGGATCCGGGCGAGCCGGTGGGGCGCGGCGCGGTGAAGCCGAAACGGCCGGCCGCGCCCGGACGGCGACGGCCACGGGAGCCAACGCGACGACAGGGCAGGTGCTCCGGCACGCCCTGCCCGTTCCGCCGGCCGCCCTCGCGGCCGCCCGGCCGGAGGCGGCGGTGGCGGCGCGGGGCCTCGGGGAGCTGATGGCCGTGGCGGCGGAGTGCGCCGAGCGGTCCGGGCAGGCGGGGAGGTGCCGCACCTGGCGGCGACGGCCGCCCGCGGCGGCTCCTCCCGCCCGGCCACCCAGGCGCGACGGCTACGGGACGCGCCGGCCGAGGAGGTGGCCGCCCGACTCCCCCGTCCTACGGCGTATACCTCAACGGTAGAGATCGCGACAAAAAGGGCGGAAGCATACTTTACCCATCGGTCACAAAGCGTTCGTGATCACGCAACACCGTTCCTTCACAGTGGTTGCATGACTCCAGACATCTCTCAAGTGAACCGGGCCAAGCACGGACGGCCCGTGCACCACTGGCGGCGGGACCTCGTCGAACTCGCCGCCCTGTTCACGGCCGTTGCGGCGGCCGACGGAGTGGCGAACCTGATCGGGCATGGGCCCGACGGTCCGGCGCTGCTGGTGATCTCGGCGATCGTGCTGGCCGCGACGGCAGGCTTCCACACCTGGTGGGCCCGGCGGCACGGGCACGCACCGCCGGCCGAGCATACCGGTGCCCGGCCGGCCGCCGAGCCGCGGTCGTCCGGGCCCTCGCCGGAAACGGACCCCTCCGATCAGGAGGTGGACGCGGCGAGCACGCTGTGGCGGATGCGGACGACGGTGAGGGACGAGCCGGGTTCGCTGGCCGCGCTGTGCATGGCGCTGGCCGGGCGGCGGGTCGACATCCTCAGCCTGCAGACGCACCCGCTGGCCGACGGCACGGTCGACGAGTTCCTCCTGCGGGCGCCGCGGGCGCTGGCGGCGGCCGAGATCACCCGGGCGGTCTCGCTGGCCGGAGGCGCGTCCACCTGGATCGAGCGGGCCGACGCCCACGATCTGGTGGACGCCCCCACCCGGGTCCTCGGTCTCGCGGCGCGCACCGCGCTGGACACGGCGGAGCTGCCGCTGGCGCTGCGGCAGTTGCTGGGCCGGTGCACGATCCGCTCGCTGCCCGCGAGGCCGGTCGGCGGGGGCCGTGGGCCGGAGCCCGTGCCGGTCGAGGGGGTCCTCGAGGACACCGTCATGCGGCTGCGGGCGCCGGAGGGCGGCGTGCTCACCGTGGAGCGGCCGTACCTGCCGTTCACGCCGACCGAGTTCGCGCGGGCCCGGGCCCTCGTGGAGCTGGACAGCCGGCTCGGACCGCGGATTCCGCGCGGCCACGACGTGCTGACGCTGCCCGAGGGGAACGACATCGCCGTGCGCCGGGTGGACACCGGCGACCTGGCGGAGGCGAGGGCCATGCACGAGCGGTGCTCGAAGCGCACCCTCGGCATGCGGTACCACGGGCCCGTGGGCGACGCCGACCGCTATCTGAAGCACCTGCTCAGCCCCCGCTTCGGACGGACACTGGCCGCGCAGACCCCCTCGGGGCGCATCGTCGGCCTCGGGCATCTGCTGTGGGACGGCGACGAGACCGAGGTCGCCCTGCTGATCGAGGACGACTGGCAGCGGCGCGGGATCGGCGCCGAACTGCTCGGCCGCCTGGTGACGATGGCGGTGGAGGCGGGCTGCGAGAGCGTGTACGCCGTGACGCAGGCCTCCAACACCGGGATGGTGGCCGCGATGCGCGGCCTCGGGCTGCCCCTGGACTACCAGATCGAGGAGGGCACGCTCGTCATCACGGCCCGCCTGGACGCCGCCCCGGCCGCCGCACGGCCACCGTACGACGTGAGTGAGCAGCGGCTCGGCGGTGCGGCGCGCCGCGACTGAACCGGCTCGGCGGACGGCCCGGCGGTTTCCCGCCGGGCCGTCGTCGTGCGCAACCCCGTCAGCGCACGGTTTCCTGCAGCGGTACCGGCGTCCGGGTCCGCTCCCCCAGGGCGTGGTCCAGGTCCGCCCACAGGTCGTCGACGTCCTCCAGGCCCACCGACATCCGCAGCAGCCGGTCGCTCACCCCGGCCCCGCGCCGGTCGTCGGCGTCCACGATGCGGTGGCTGATGGACGCGGGGTGCTGGATGAGGGTGTCCACGCTGCCCAGACTCACCGCCGGGGTGATCAACCGGACCCGGGAGATCACCTCGTGCGGGTCGCCGTGCACCTCGAAGGCGACCATCGCGCCGCCCAGGCGCGGATAGCGGACACGGGCCACGCGCGGGTCGGCGGCGAGCCGGTGGGCCAGTTCCGCGGCGCTCGCGGAGGCGGCCCGGACCCGCACCGGCAGCGTGGACAGGCCCCTGAGCAGCAGATAGCCGGCCAGCGGATGCAGGACGCCACCAGTGGCGAAACGTATCTGCCGAAGTCGTCCGGCGAACTCCTCGTCGCAGGCGACCACACCGGCCAGGACGTCGCCGTGACCGCCGAGGTACTTGGTGGCGCTGTGCAGCACCAGTCGTGCGCCCTGTTCGGCGGGGCGTTGCAGGACGGGCGTGGCGAAGGTGTTGTCGGCGAGCAGCGGGACCGAGCCGCAGGCGTGGGCGACGGCCCGCAGGTCGACCTCGGCGAGGGTGGGATTGGCCGGCGACTCGACCATCACCAGGCCGGTGTCGGGGCGCAGCGCGTCGGCGATGCCGGCCGGGTCCGTCCAGGTCACCTCCGTACCGAGGAGCCCGGCGGTCAGCAGATGATCGCTGCAGCCGTACAGGGGCCGCACCGCGACGACGTGGCGCAGGCCCATGGCCGAGCGGGCCAGGAGGACCGCGCTGAGCGCCGCCATCCCGCTGGCGAAGGCGACGGCGGACTCGGTGCCCTCCAGCCGGGCCAGGGCGGTCTCGAAGCGGGCGACGGTCGGATTGCCGAGGCGGCCGTAGATCGGCGGGCCGGCCGGGTCGGCGCCGTCGGCGGCGAAGGCGTCGATGCGGCCGGCCTCGACGCGGCTGTCGTAGGAGGGGTAGGTGGTGGACAGGTCGATGGGCGGGGCGTGCAGGCCCTGGCGGGCGAGATCGTCACGGCCGGCGTGCACGGCCTCGGTGGCCAGTGCTCTCGATGCGGGGCGTACGGCGTCGTAGGCACCCGTGCTCGCTGTGTCCATGGGCGGAAGAGTGAACAGTGAACGGTTCTCTGACATCGAACACCGTGCTACGTTCGGCCTATGGCCGAATCTGTCGTACTGGATCCGGTGGACCTCCATCTGCTGCGCCTGTTGCAGAACGACGCCCGGACCACCTACCGCGATCTCGCCGCGCAGGTGGGCGTGGCACCGTCGACCTGCCTGGACCGGGTGACCCGGCTGCGCCGCTCGGGCGTGATCCTCGGCCACCAGCTGCGGCTGGATCCGGCGAAGCTGGGGCGCGGTCTGGAAGCCTTGCTGTCGGTGCAGGTCCGGCCGCATCGAAGGGAGCTGGTTGGCCCCTTCGTGGAACGGATCCGCGCGCTGCCGGAGTCGCGGACCGTGTTCCATCTGACCGGACCGGACGACTACCTGGTGCATGTGGCCGTGGCGGACATGACCGATCTGCAGCGGCTGGTGCTGGACGAGTTCACCGCGCATCGGGAAGTGGCCCGGGTGGAGACCCGGTTGATCTTCCAGCAGTGGGACTGCGGGCCGCTGCTGCCTCCGCACGCCCAGAGCTGAATCAGGGAGGCGTGGGTGACGCAGGCGTACTCCCCGTACGAGGATGGACGGCATGTCTGAGATCCAGAGCCAGCTGCCCCGCCAGGTCGCCGACGCGTACGTGGACGACCTCATCGCCCTCGACCCCGTCACCGGTACCTACCTCGGCGTGAAGGAGAGTTCGAGCAGGCTGCCCGACTACTCCCCACAGGGCCAGGAGGCCCTCGCGGAGCTGGCGCGGGCCACCCTCGTCCGGCTCGACGAGGCCGAGCGGCAGCCCGGCGCGGACAGGGACGTCGAGCGTCGCTGTGCCCGGCTGCTGCGGGAGCGGTTGACCGCCGAGCTGGCCGTGCACGAGGCCGACGAGCACCTGCGCGCGGTCGGCAACATGAGCACGCCCGGCCACTCGGTGCGGGACATCTTCACGGTGACTCCGGCGCAGACCGAGGAGGACTGGACGGCGATCGCCGAGCGGCTGCGCGCGGTGCCGGCCGCGCTCGCGGGCTACCGCCAGTCCCTGGAGGTCGGTCTGGAACGCAAGCTGTACGCGGCGCCGCGGCCGACCGCGACCTTCATCGAGCAGCTCACCGAGTGGTCGGACACCGACGGCGACGGCCGCGGCTGGTACGAGGACTTCGCGGCCGCCGGCCCGGACGCGCTGCGCGCCGAGCTGGACAAGGCGGCCCGTACGGCGACCGCCGCCGTGGTGGAGCTGCGCGACTGGATGCGGGACGTGTACGCGCCGGCCGTCGAGGGCGCCCCGAACACGGTGGGCCGTGAGCGGTACGCGCGCTGGGCCCGCTACTTCAACGGCACCGACCTGGACCTGGACGAGGCGTACGCGTACGGCTGGTCGGAGTTCCACCGCATCCTCGGCGAGATGAAGCAGGAGGCGGAGAAGATCCTGCCCGGCGCCGCGACGCCGTGGGTGGCGCTCGCGCATCTGGACGAGCACGGCCGGCACATCGAGGGGGTCGACGAGGTCCGGGAGTGGCTGCAGGGCCTGATGGACCGGGCCATCGAGGATCTGGACGGCACCCACTTCGAACTGGCCGAGCGGGTGCGGAAGGTGGAGTCCCGGATCGCCCCGCCCGGCGGTGCCGCCGCCCCGTACTACACGGCCCCGTCGGAGGACTTCTCACGTCCCGGCCGGACCTGGCTGCCGACCATGGGGCAGACCCGGTTCCCGGTCTACGACCTGGTGTCGACCTGGTACCACGAGGGGGTGCCCGGACATCATCTGCAGCTCGCGCAGTGGGCGCACGTGGCCGAGGACCTCTCCCGCTACCAGGCCACGGTCGGCGGGGTCAGCGCCAACGCCGAGGGCTGGGCGCTGTACGCGGAGCGTCTGATGGACGAGCTGGGCTACCTCACGGACCCGGAGGAGCGGCTCGGCTACCTGGACGCGCAGATGATGCGGGCGGCCCGGGTGATCGTCGACATCGGCATGCACCTGGAGCTGGAGATCCCGGCGGACTCGCCGTTCCGTCCCGGTGAGCGCTGGACGCCGGAGCTGGCGCAGGAGTTCTTCGGCGCGCACAGCAGCCGGCCCGCGGACTTCGTGGAGAGCGAGCTGACCCGGTACCTGACGATTCCGGGCCAGGCGATCGGCTACAAGCTGGGCGAGCGGGCGTGGCTGCTGGGCCGCGAGAACGCCCGCAAGCGGCACGGCGACGCCTTCGACCTGAAGGCCTGGCACATGGCGGCCCTGTCCCAGGGTTCGCTGGGCCTGGACGACCTGGTGGACGAGCTGTCCCGGCTCTGACGTCCCGCCTCAACGCCGGAAGCCGCCCTCGGAGTTGACGACCTCACCGGTGACCCGGTCCGCCTCGTCCGTGGCCAGCCACGCGATGAGCCGGGCCGGGTCGTCGGGCAGGCCCCAGCGTCCGGCGGGGAACCGGGCGGCAACCGCCGCGTGGGCCTCGCCGGTGGCGTAACCGGTGTCCACGGGACCGGGGTTGACGGTGTTCACGGTGATGCCGTGCTCGGCGAGGGTGGTTGACAGGGAGCGGGTGATCGAGGCGAGGGCGCCCTTTTGCAGGGCGTAGGCGATCTCGCCGGGCATCCCGCCCGCAATGTCCTGTCCGGAGGTCATCATCACGACGCGCCCGCCGGGCGTGCCCTTCGGGAGCCGGGCGCGCGAGCGGGCGTACGCCTGGACGAGCAGCAGGACCGAGCGGGTGTCCACCGCCCAGTGGGCGTCCAGCATCGCGGCGTCGATCTCGTCCAGGGTGCCGTCGGACCCGCTCAGCGCGTGGTTGGCCACGAGGATGTCGAGCCGGCCGAACTCCCGTACGACGCCCTCGACCAGCCGGGCCGGTGCCGCCGCAACGGACAGATCACCGGGTCCGGAGGTGACCCGCGCCCCGGGGTCGCCGAGCACCTCGCGCACCGAGTCGGCGACGGCCTCGGGGCTGTCGGCGCCCCAGGGCATCGCGGCGTCGTGCGGCACATGGTGATGCAGATGGACACTCGCTCCGTACGCGGCCAGCCGCCGGGCCACCGCGTGCCCGATCCCGGCTCGCCTGCCGGCCCCGGTGACCAGGGCCGTACGGCCACGCAGCGGCAGGGGGTCGCGGCGCAGGTCGTCGGGCGTGGGGTGGCCAGGAGTGGGCATGGACGATCACGGTACGGAGGGTGCCGGGCGGCGCGCGAGCGAATAAGAACGGCAGGGACGGGTGTCGGCACCGCTCGGCCGTACGGCCGCCTCCCGGTGGCGCGGGTGGTCCGCAGGCGGCTTGCTGGTGTCCGGGGCCGACGCGGAGAGGCGGACCGGGCATGCAGGCAAAGGGGCCGGGGCGGCAGGCGCTGCAGACCCCGCGGGCCGCCGGGTTGGCCGGAGTCGTGTTCGCGCTGCTGCTCGCGGCGGCGATCGTGCTGATCCGGCTGGGGATTCCCGAAGGCGCCGACGCGGTCGCCCCCCAGGGGTTCACGGACTCCGGGCGGCGCGACGCGGTGCGCACGGCCCTGGCGCTCGTGCCGTTCGCCGGCATCTTCTTCCTGTGGTTCTTGGGGGCCGTACGGGCCCACGTCGGGGCCGCTGAGGACAAGTTCCTCGCCACCGTCCTGCTGGGCAGCGGGCTGGTCTTCACCGCCACGATGTTCGGCGCCGCCGCGGCGGCCGGAGCCGTGCTGGCTGTCGCGCACCCTTCCGGTACCGCGCCCGGGCTGACCGCCTGGGACTTCGGCCGTCATTTCGCGTACACGCTGATGACGGGGTACGCGATGCGGATGGCGGCCGTCTTCGTCTGTTCCCTGTCGGTGATCGGACACCGTCTCGGCGTCCTGCCGCGCCGGCTCTCGGCGCTGGGCTTCCTGACCGCCCTGATCCTGCTCTTCCTCTCCTCGAACGTCCCCTGGGCGGAACTGGTCTTCCCCGCCTGGTCGCTGGTGATCAGCGTCTACATCCTGGTGGCGAGCGGTCGCGCAGGGTCCCGTGGCGCTCCCTCCGCGTGACCTGGCGGGGGTGGCATCGCCGCATCCCGCGGCCGTTCACTCGAACGGCTCACTCCAGCGGGCGAGGCCCCCAGTGCGGCTCCCATGCTGGCGAGCGGGACATGACCGCCGTCCGGCGATGCCCGCGCGAGACGCGGTGGTGCGCACCGGACCTGGCCACCGGAAGGGCGGAGCGTCGATGAGGCTCGTCGTCGATCTCAACAAGTGTCAGGGGTACGCGCAGTGCGCGTTCCTCGCGCCCGACGTCTTCGCCATGCACGGTGAGGAGTCGCTGGTCTACAACCCGCGGGCGGACGAGGAGCAGCGCGAGCGGCTGGCGCGCGCCGTCGCCGCCTGCCCGGTGCAGGCGATCACGACCGACGGTCTGGACGCCCCGGGTGCGAGCGCCACGTCCGGCCGGGAGGTGTCCGATGGCCACTGACTACGTGGACTGGCTCAGGCGCGAGGGCCGGATCGTGATCGTGGGCGCCTCACTGGCCGGCCTGCGGGCCGCCGAGACCCTGCGCGCCGAGGGCTTCACCGGTGAGCTCACCCTGATCGGTGACGAGCCCTACGAGCCGTACGACCGGCCGCCGCTGTCCAAGGCCGTCCTGCTGGGCAAGGCGTCACCGCGCCACACCGAGCTGCCCCACCGCCGGGAGATCGACGCGAAGTGGCGGCTCGGCGTCCCCGCGACCGGACTCGACCTGACGGCCAAGCGGGTACGGCTGGCCGACGGGGACGAGGTGGAGTACGACCGGCTGCTCATCGCGACCGGCGTCCGGGCCCGGCCCTGGCCGAAGGAGGAGGAGGCCCGCCTGGACGGCGTCTGCGTACTGCGCACGCGCGACGACGCGACCGGGCTGTACCAGCGGCTGAAGGCCGGGGCGCGCCGGGTGTTCGTCATCGGCGCCGGGTTCACCGGCTCCGAGATCGCCTCCGGCTGCCGGGAGATGGGCATCGCCGTCACCGTCGCGGAGCGCGCCGGCGCGCCGCTGGTGGGCGCCCTCGGTGGAGTCATCGGCGCGGTCGCCGCCGGCCTGCAGCTCGACAACGGCGTGGACCTGCGCACCCATGTCACGGTGACGGCGCTGGAGGGCGACTCGGCCGGCCGGGTGCGGGCCGTCCATCTGTCCGACGAGAGCACCGTCGAGGCGGACGTGGTGGTCGTCTCGCTCGGTTCGCAGCGCAACACCGAGTGGCTGACCGGGTCGGGACTGGGCGCGGGCCCCCGGGGCATCGCCTGCGACGCGGGCTGCCGGGCCTTCGACTTCCGGGGCATCGTCACCGACGACGTCTTCGTCGCGGGCGACGTGGCACGGTCCCCGCACGCGCTGTTCGGCTACCAGTTCCTCTCGCTCGAACACTGGGGCAACGCCGTCACCCAGGCGGAGACGGCCGCGCACAACATGATCTGCCGGGGCGCCGACCGGCGTCCGCACCTGTGGATGCCCGCCTTCTGGTCCTCGCAGTTCCGGGTGAACGTCAAGTCCGTCGGTGTGCCGCCCATGGCCGACCAGATCATGATCACGCAGGGTTCCCTGGCGGAGCGCAGGTTCGTCGGCGTCTACGGCTACCAGGGCCGGATGATCGCCGCCGTCAGCTTCGACAACACCCGGTGGCTGGAGTTCTACCAGCGGCAGATCGAGCGGGGCGCTCCGTTCCCGGTGGAGTTCCCGACGGTGGACCGGCGTCCCGAGGGCCGGCAGCCGGTCTCGGCCGACTTCCCCGACCCGTCCCTGCCGACCCACGGCCCCACCGTCACCCTGAGCGGCTACTCGCCTGCCGACCAGCAGTTGGTCTTCCACCCCGCCCGCCACTGACCGCCGCCCGGCGCCGACGCTCCAAGGACCTGCCATGACGCACGCCTCGCTGTTGCGCCAGATCACCGACTTCGCCAACCGTGCCAACCCGTATCCGCTGTACGAAGAGCTCCGCAAGAAACCGGTGCTGCACGAGGAGGAGGGTGGCCCCTACGTCATCAGCTCGTACTGGGACATCGAGAGCCTGCTCCACGACCCCCGGATCAGCTCCGACTTCACCAACCTGGTCGCCTCGGGCGACGACGAGCTGTCGGGGCCGGAGGCCACGGGGCTGCCGCCGAGCTTCATCCGGCTCGACCCACCGGAGCACGACCGGCTGCGGCGGATCGCCAACAGCTCCTTCGGTCCCCCGCACCAGCCCACCCGCATCGACTCCATGCGGGGCGAACTCGCTCGGATCGTCGCCGACTTGATCGACGGGTTCGGGGACGCGCGGCAGATCGACCTGGTCGACCAGTTCGCGTACCCCTTCCCGGTGACCGTGATCTGCCGGCTGCTCGGCGTGCCGCGCGAGGACGAGCCCCGCTTCCGTGCCTGGGTCGACCCGATCGTCGCCGGCCTGGACCCCGACACCCGCACGAGCGCCGAATCCGAGCGCACCGCGCAGGAGGCACGGCTGCAGCTCGGCATGTACCTGAACGGGCTGGTGGAGCAGCGCGCCAGGGAACCGCGCGACGACATGCTGTCCGACCTGGTGAACAGTCACGGCCCCGACGGTGCCATGACCACGATGGAAGTGCTCAGCACCGCGGTGCTGCTGCTCATCGCCGGCCACGAGACGACCGTCAACCTGATCGCCAACGGCATGCTCACCCTGCTGCGCCACCCGAAGTACCTCCAGCGGCTGCGCGACGATCCGGGCCTGTCCGTGAAGATCGTCGAAGAGCTCCTGCGCTACGAGCCGCCGGTGCAGCTCGTGCCGCAGCGCACCTGCATCGCGGACATCGAGGTGCGCGGGGTGACCATCCCGAAGGGCTCACGGATCTGGCTCGTGCTCGCGGCGGGCAACCGTGACCCGGAGCGGTTCAAGGAGCCCGATCGCTTCGACCCGGACCGCGAGGACATCCAGCACCTCGGCTTCGGCAGCGGCATCCACACCTGCTTCGGCGCTCCGCTGGCCCGTCTCGAGGCGCAGATCGCGCTGTCCGAACTGGCCCGCCGGCTGGACAACCCCCGTCTCGTCGAGGATCCGCCGCCCTACCGGCAGAACGCCGTGCTCCGTGGCCCGAGCCATCTGAACATCGCCTTCGACGACCTGCGTTGACGGCCGGCGGCGGCCGGGTCAGTGCGCGAGCCGGCTGAGCCGGACCAGGCCGACCCAGGTCTCCGGTCCCGGCTGGGCGTAGGCAGCGCGCACGGCGTACGGACCCGGTTCGAGCGGGACCCGCAGGTGCTCCTCGCCCTGAGCCGCACCGCCCGGCCAGGCCGAGTCGAACAGCACCACCGGGCCGGGCACGTTCCAGCGGATCTCGTCCCCCCACACGGCCGCGTCGAGCGCGGCGGGGATCTGGGTCAGCAGCTCGTTCTCGGAGTTCGCGGCGGACCAGCGCACAAAGGTGCCGTGGTCGGGCAAGTAGGAGGTGGAGGCGGGTTCGTCGCCGAGGACGAGGGCCGCGCTGTCGCCGACCGGGAGCAGGCCGACGTAGCCGTCGACCTCGCACGCGCGGTCGTAGTCCGTGGCGAGTTCCTCGCTGTCGGCGCCCGCCCAGAACGGCAGCACCGTCTCCGGTACGGCTATCAGCGGGCCGCCGCCCGACTCCACCCACTCCAGAGCGCCTGGATCCGCGTATCGAGCCATGGGCAGAACCTACACGGGTGGGTCTCAGCAGCCGCACTCGCCTGCCGCCGGGGCCGTCAGCGGGTCGGCGTCCCGGCGTGCGGGACCCTGCCGGGTCTCGTACGCGAAGCCCTCACGCGCCCAGTACTCGAAGCCGCCGAGCATCTCCTTGACCCGGTAGCCGAGTTCGGCCAGGGCGAGGGCGGCGCTGGTGGCCCCGTTGCAGCCGGGTCCCCAGCAGTACGTCACCACGGGCACGGACCTGTCGAGGAGCTGCTCGGCCTGCTCGGGGATGAGCGCGGTCGGCAGGTGGACGGCGCCCGGGACGTGCCCCTGGTCCCAGGACTCGGTGGAGCGGGAGTCGACCACGACGAAGCCGGGGTCACCGCCGGCCGCGAGCGCGGCGGCCACGTCGGAGACGTCGGCGTGCAGGGCGAGGATCGCCCGGAAGTAGGCGGCGGCCTCGGCGGGGGCGGCGGGGGCCGTGCGCAGGACGGGGTTCACGGAGGTCTCAGTGATCATGCCTGAGAATCTATGGCCCGTGACCGGCTCCCTGAAGTGGGGATCCACGGGGTTGCCCTTGCCGTGCCGGGGATTGCCCTGCTATCCCTCCCGGATGACCGCGTATTCCCCGGACGCCACCGACTGGCGCATTCTCGACGTCCTCCAGCGCGACGGACGGGCCAGCTACGCCGAGCTGGCGCGTGAGGTCTCCATGTCGCCGAGCGCCGTCACCGAACGGGTCCGGCGGCTGGAGGAGGCGGGCGTGATCCAGGGGTACGCGGCGGTCGTCGATCCCGAGCGGCTCGGCCTGGCGATCATGGCGTTCGTGCGGCTGAGGTACCCGAACGGCAACTACAAGCCGTTCCACGACCTGGTGGCCGCGACGCCCGAGATCCTGGAGGCGCACCATGTGACGGGCGACGACTGTTTCGTCATCAAGGTCGCCGCGCGCTCCATGTCCCATCTGGAGGAGGTCTCGGGGAGGATCGGTGCGCTGGGTTCGGTGACGACGAGCGTGGTGTACTCCTCGCCCCTGCCCCGGCGTCCGCTCGGCCGCTGATCTCGTCACACGCCCCGCTGCCGCAGCGTGGACCCCGATCTGCCCTTGACGACCTCCAGCTGGGCGTGGATGCGGCGGCGCAGGTCGGGGACGTGGCTGACGATGCCGACGCTGCGGTCGCGTTCGCGCAGGGAGTCGAGGACGTCGAGAACCTCGTCCAGGGTCTGGTCGTCGAGGCTGCCGAAGCCCTCGTCGATGAAGAGGGTGTCGAGGCGGACGCCTCCGGCCTCGTCGGTGACGACGTCGGCGAGGCCGAGGGCGAGGGCGAGGGAGGCGAAGAAGGTCTCGCCGCCGGACAGGGTGGCCGTGTCCCGCTCGCGGCCGGTCCAGGCGTCCACGACGTGCAGCCCGAGCCCGCTGCGGCCGCGTCCGGTGCGGTCGTCGGAGTGGACGAGGGTGTAGCGGCCGGACGACATGCGCTGCAGCCGTACGGTCGCGGCGGCGGCGACCTGTTCCAGCCGTGCCGCCAGCACGTAGGACTCCAGGCGCATCCTGCGTTCGTTGTCGGCGGAGGTGCCCGCCGTGAGGGCGGCCAGGCGGGCCACCCGGTCGTACTCCTCGCGCAGCGGGGCGAGCCGGCGCACGCCCTCGGTGGCGCGGGCGGAGAGGCGGTCCAGCTCGGTGCTGCAGCGGGCCGCCGCGTCGCGTGCGGAAGCGGCGGCGCGCAGCCGCCGTTCCGCCTCGGCCGCCGTCCGCTCCGCCGCGGCGAGGTCGGCGGGCGGCTGCTCGGCGGCGGCCGCGGTGTCGGCCTCGGCCAGCACGGCGCGCACGGCCGCCTCCTCCGACTGCCAGGCGTCCAGCCGGTGTTGCAGTTCGCGGTGGGCCGCGTCGTCCAGGAGGGCGGCGGCCGCGGCCTGCGGGGTGTCGAATCCGGCGCGGTAGGCGGCGTCGGCGAGGCGGGCGTCGGCGTCCTTGAGGCGCTGGGCGGCGTCCCCGGCGGCGCGCGCGGCGTCGGCGGCGGCGGTGAGCAGCCCCGCCAGCCGCTCCAGCTGCGCGGCGCGGGCGGCCACGCTGGCCGCGGCTCCGCGCGCCTGCGTCAACTCCTCCTCCAGCGCCGTTTGTTCGCGCTCGAGGGCCTCGCGCCGGGTGAGCCGGGAGGCGGTCCGTACGGCGGCCCGCTGGCGGTCGGTCAGGCGCCGCTCGCGCTCGTGCTCGGCGCGCCGCAGCCCCTCGTGGGCGGCGTGCAGGGCCGCGGCGGCCCGGCGGGCGCGCGCGTACTCCTGTTCCAGCTCGTCCGCCTCGGTGGCGAGCCGGGCGGTGGGGGTGTCGCCGGCCTCGGCGGTGGCCGCGGCCAGGGCCTCGCGTACGACGCCGAGGCGCCGCTCGTCCTCGGTGTGCTGCTCGCCGGCCCGCTGGTGGGCGGCGAGGGCGCGCTCCTCGGCCTCGCGGTCGACGTGCCCGGCGACCTTGCGGGCCGGTGCGGGGTGTTCGGTGGCTCCGCAGACGGCACACGGCTCGCCGTCGGTGAGGTGCGCGGCCAGCTCGGCGGCGATGCCGTTCAGGCGCTGTTCCTTGAGGTCGAGCCAGTGGGCGCGGGTGTCCAGGGCGCGTTGTCCGGAGGCGAGGGCCCGGCGCTGTGCCTCCTGCAGATCCGCGGCCAGCTCGTCCCGGGTGCGTGCCGCGTTGAGGCGTCGCCGTGCGGGTTCGCGCTGGACGGCGAGCTGTTCGGCGCGGGTGGCCGCCTCCTGGGCGGAGTCGATGCGGGACTGCAGGGCCGCGCGCATGGCGTCCCAGTCGGCGAGCCAGGCGTCGGCCTCGCGCAGGACCTCCTCGTCGGCGCGCTCCTGCCGGTCCGACCCGGCCCATTCCTCGGCCAGTTCGGTGAGCCGCTGTTCCGCGCGCCGGGCCGACTCCAGGCCGCCCAGCTCCTCGGTGGCGCGGCGGGCGGCGGCCGCGAGGCCCGCGGGGCCCGCGTCGGCGTAGGAGTCGGGGAGCGCTTCGCGTGCCCGTGTCTCGGTCTCGCAGGCCCCGTGGTGCTCGGCCTCGGCGGCCTCCCGCAGCTCCAGCGCGGGCGCCACCGCCTCCGCCTTGCGGGCGCGCTCCATGCGCTCCTGCGCCTCGCGGTGGGCGCCGGCCCGCTCCTGCACAAGCTCCGCCCGCCGCCGCGCCTCGGCGAACCGGCTCTGCAGCCGGGCGAGTTCGCGTATCTCCTCCAGGGCTCGCCGGGCCGCGGCGTGGCCGGACTCGGCGGCGGTGAGGCGGCAGTGGGCGACGGTGAGACGCTCCCGCGCGGTGCTGCGGGCCACGGCGGCGGCACCGAGGACGACCTCGGCCAGGCCGGGCTCGCCGGGGCTCAGCTCGGGCAGCTCCATGGCGTCGCCCGCCTCCTGCTGCATGCGGTGCGCGTCGGCGAGGAGCATGGCGTCGGCTTCCCGTACCCGGGCCTCGGCGGCGCGCCGGCGTTCGGCGAGCCGCTTCTCCACGTCGGCGAAGCGCTGGGTGTCGAAGAGGCGGCCCAGGAGGCGGCCGCGGGCTTCGGCGTCGGCGCGCAGGAAGCGGGCGAAGTCGCCCTGGGGCAGCAGGACGACCTGGCAGAACTGCTCACGGCTCATGCCGAGCAGCTGGGTGATCTCCTCGCCGATCTCCTGGTGGGAACGGCTGAGGTCCTTCCAGGCGCGGGCCTGGGCGTCGTACTCGCGCAGCCAGGTCTGGGCCTTGTCGACCGTCGTGCCCTTGCCGCGCAGCTTGCGGCGCTCCCAGGGCGGCTGCCGGGTTATCTCCAACCGGCGCCCCGCCACGGTGAGTTCGAGGCGGACCTCGGTGCGGGTGCCGGCTTCGGCGTGGTCGCTGCGCAGGTTCATGCCCTGGCCGCTCTGCCGGGCGCCGGGCACGGAGCCGTAGAGCGCGTAGCAGACGGCGTCCAGGACGGAGGTCTTGCCCGCGCCGGTGGGGCCGTGCAGCAGGAAGAGGCCGGCGGCGGACAGCGCGTCGAAGTCGACGGTCCGGGAGGCGCCGAAGGGGCCGAAGGCGGTGATGTCGAGCCGGTGCAGCCTCACCGTGCGACCTCCCGCACGGCGTCGCCGGCGCGCACGGCGTCGAAGGCCTCCCGCAGCACGGCCGCCTCCTGCGCGTCGGGTCCGGCGCCGCGCACATGGGCCACGAAGTCCTGGGCGATCTGCTGGTCGCCGCGGCCCGCGAGCCGCCGGGCGTAGGACGCCTCGCGGTCGTCCGGTGCCCGTTGCGGGGCGAAGACCAGGCTGAGCGTGTGCGGGAAGCGCTCGGTGAGGCGGGCCATGGGGTCGGCCGGACGAACCGGGTCGGTGAGGGTGGCCTCGACCCAGGCGTCCTCGTGGCGGGCCAGCCCGGGGTCCGCGAGCAGTCCGTCCAGGGTGCCGTGGATACGGGCCAGCGGGCGCGGCACCGGGCAGTCGACGCGCTCGGCGGTGACCGAGCCGTCGGCGGCCAGGTCGACGAGCCACATGCTCTTGCGGTGGTCGGCCTCGGAGAAGGAGTAGGCGAGCGGGGAGCCCGAGTAGCGCACGCGCTCGGTGAGGGTCTGGCAGCCGTGCAGATGCCCGAGTGCCACGTAGTCGACGCCGTCGAAGACCCCGGCCGGTACGGCGGCGACTCCGCCGACGGTGATGTCCCGCTCGCTGTCGCTGGGCCGGCCGCCGGTGACGAAGGCGTGGGCGAGGACGACGGAACGGGTGCCCGGCGCGCGCGTGGCGAGGTCGGCGCGGATGCGGTCCATGGCGGCGGCGAGCACGGCCTCGTGGCCGGCCTTCTCCACCGCGAACTCGTCCTTGACCAATGCCGGTTCGAGGTAGGGCAGCCCGTAGAAGGCGACGTCGCCGTGGGCGTCCCGCAGCACGACCGGGACGCCGGCGGCGGACGGCTCGGTGCGCAGATGGATGCCCGCGCGGTCGATGAGTCCGGCGCCGACGCCGAGCCGGCGGGCCGAGTCGTGGTTGCCGGAGATCATGACCGTGGGCACGCCGAGGTCTGCCAGGCGGTGCAGGGCGTCGTCGAACAGCTCGACCGCGGCGAGCGGGGGCACCGCCCGGTCGTACACGTCCCCGGACACGACCACCGCGTCGACCGCGTGCTCGCGCACAGTGGTGACGAGGTGACCGATGAACCCGGCCTGGGCCCCGAGCATGTTCACCCGGTGGAAGGCCCGGCCGAGATGCCAGTCGGACGTGTGCAGGAGTCTCATGATCCCCGAGACTAACGGCCGGGTCCGACATCACGGGCGGTTACTCCCGTATCAGACCGTCATGACCCGTCCCACAACTGACCGTTATGCCCGATTCAGGGTTAACGTCACCCTTCAAGTGAAGCGAACCTCACGCGTCTCCGTAGGCCTCTCCGCCCAGTTCGAACCCGGCCGTGCCCGCCGTCACATCGGCGAGCCAGGCGCGGAAGGCGTCCACGTCGGCGTCCGGCAGCCCGATCTCGATCGTGACGGCCTCGCCGTAGCGGACGTCCCGGACCTCGCGTCCGGTGGACCTCAGGTCGTTCTCGACCTTGCCCGCGCGCTGGTGGTCGACGGTCACCGTGGCCAGTCGGAAGCGGCGCCGGGTGAGGGTGCCCACGGCGTCCAGGGCCTCGCCGACCGCTCCGCCGTAGGCCCGGATGAGGCCGCCGGCGCCGAGCTTGACGCCTCCGTAGTAGCGGGTGACGACGGCGACGACGTACCGCATCTCGCGGCGCAGCAGCATCTGGAGCATGGGCACGCCGGCGGTGCCACCCGGTTCTCCGTCGTCGCTGGCCTTCTGGACGGACGCGTCGGCGCCGATGACGTACGCCCAGCAGTTGTGCGTGGCGTCGGCGTGCTCCTTGCGGACGGCCGCGACGAACTCCTGGGCCTCCTGCTCGGTGGCCGCCGGGGCGAGGGCGCACAGGAAACGGGAGCGGTTGATCTCGATCTCGTGCACGCCCGCGCGGGCGACTGTGCGGTACTCGTCCTGCATCCCGTCAGCCTATGCGAGCGCCGGGGTCACCCTTGATCGCGGTGCGCGTCACGACTCCCCCCCTTTCTTCTTCCCGCGTGGCACGGCGACCGACGTCAGCAGGGCGGTGCCGGGGGCGAGGGCCGGCCAGCCGGTGCCGCGCCAGACCAGCACGGCGACCGCGGAGGTCGGGAACTTCACGCGCACCTGCGCGAGCGTGTCGTCCAGACCGTCCCCGGCCAGCTCCAGGACCAGTTCCTCCAGCCCCGGGTTGTGCCCGACCAGCAGCAGCGTCTCCACTTCCCGCGGCACCTCGTGCACGGCCTCGAGCAGGCCCGGTACGGCGGCCGCGTACAGCCTCCGGTCGAAACGCACGGGAGGTGGCGTGCCCCACTGCGCGGAGACCAGCTCCCAGGTCCGGCGGGCGCGTACGGCGGTGGAGCACAGGACGAGGTCGGGCAGGACGTCGGCCTCGGCGAGCACACGCCCGGCGGCCGGGGCGTCCCGCAGGCCGCGCGGCGCGAGCGGACGCCGGTGGTCCTCGACACCCTCGGGCCAGGCGGACTTGGCGTGCCGCAGCACGACCAGCCGGCGCAGTGGGCCCGCGCCCGCCCGCTCGATCACGCGAGGCTCCCGAGGTCACGGGCGAGGTCCAGGGCGAGCAGGCGGTCCGCGTACACGTACGTCTCGAACCGGGCCCCGTCGGGCAGCCCCGGCGCGCTCTCCACGTCCCGCAGGACGCCCAGCACCCCGGGCAGGTCGAGATCGTCCTCCCACGCGGCCCGCAACCGCACCCGCACCTCCTCGGGTACCGGACGCGACGGCTGCCGCGCCCACCCGGCGACGGCGCGCCGCCAGCGGGCGAGGGTCCGCGCGGCCTCGTCCAGCCCTCCGGGGTCAAGGCGTACCGGCGTGTTCCGTGGGACGGAGAGCAGGGACAGGCGCAGGGCGGTGGGGTCGGACAGGAGGGCCGGGAGGTCGACAGGCGGTGCGCCGTCCGGCGAGGGGGGTGTGACGGGCTCGCCGCCGCGTGCGGCGTCCGACGCCGCGCCCGGCTCGCCGTGCCCCGCCGCCCCCGGCCCCCTGCCGACCGTCGCCGGTGCGACGGTCAGCAGGGGGCCCTCCCCGGGCGGCTCCTCCGTGTCTTCTCCCACCACATGGATCACCTGCGCCTCCCCCAGGCCCGACGCGAGGTCGCGGCCGTCCTCGAAGGGGCGGATGGCCAGGGTCGTCGCGGCCGTACGGAGCTCGGCGTGCCGGCGGGGGGCGGTGAGCATCGTCCAGACCGGGGTGCCGCCGAGTTCCAGGGCACGGACCAGGACGTCGGCGGTGAGGAGCACCCGCAGCGCCGTCAGGTCGAGGTCCGCGGCATGGGCCTCGATTCGGGTCAGGCCGCGGCGGGCGGGCGCGGCGGCGACGGGCTCACCGGTTCGGGCGTCGAGGATGCGCAGCACGGCCCGAGCGTAGGCGTGCCGGCGGCCGTACGCAGGCACCTTGCGCCGATTCCGGTCACCGTGGCGGCCCACCGCGGGGGAATCAGCACCTGGCGGACACTGTTGCCGGGACGACAGATTCCCGCGCAGCCCGAGGAGGCGGCCGTGTACGGCGACGAAGCGACGATCCGCAGGATCCTGACCGAACGGGGTGACACCTGGGCCGTGGTCGGCCTGTCCTCGAACCGGCGCCGGGCCGCGTACGGGGTGGCCCAGGTGCTGCAGCGGTTCGGCAAGCGGATCGTGCCGGTGCACCCCAAAGCGGAGACGGTGCACGGCGAGCAAGGGTACGCCTCGCTCGCGGACATCCCCTTCGAGGTGGACGTGGTCGACGTCTTCGTCAACAGCGATCTCGCGGGCGCGGTGGCCGACGAGGCCGTGACGAAGGGCGCGAAGGCGGTCTGGTTCCAGCTGAACGTCGTCGACGTGGCCGCCTACGCACGGGCCCGGGAGGCGGGACTGGACATGGTCATGGACCGGTGCCCAGCGATCGAAATTCCCCGTCTCGGCTAGCCTGTCTCTCGTTCTTCTCACATTTCACCGCTGAATATTGACATTCTGGCCTACCGTCTGACCTGTGCGGAGACTGTGCGCAAGTCACACAAGTTCTTGGGTCAAGATTTGGGAAACAGTCTTTTGTCGGTGCGGAAAGCTTTCCTAGCCTGTGGCGTCCTTGCTCGTTAATCCTGCGTTTACGATCTGAGAGGCCACTTGACATGGTGAAAGTCGACCATGCAGCGCCGATAACCACGAAGGGCCAGGGCGGCCTGCGCCGTGACGTCGGCCTGATCGGACTGATGTGGGCCTCCGTGGGCTCCATCATCGGCTCCGGCTGGCTGTTCGGCGCCGAGAAGGCGGTCGTGGTGGCCGGACCCGCGGCGATCATCTCGTGGGTGATCGGCGCGGTGGCCATCGTGCTGCTGGCGCTGGTGCACGCCGAACTCGGTGGCATGTTCCCGGTGGCCGGTGGCACGGCCCGCTACCCGCACTACGCCTTCGGCGGCCTGGCCGGCATGTCGTTCGGCTGGTTCTCCTGGCTCCAGGCGGCCACCGTCGCGCCGATCGAGGTCGAGGCCATGATCGGCTATGCCAAGCACTGGCAGTGGGCCGACGGGCTGCAGCGCGCCAACGGCACGCTCACCGCCAGCGGCATCATCGTCGCGGTCGTCCTCATGGCCGTCTTCGTGGCGGTCAACTTCCTCGGCGTCCGTGTCCTCGCGCACACCAACAGCGCCGCCACCTGGTGGAAGATCGCCGTCCCGCTCGCGGCGATCTTCGTGATCGCCATCGGCAACTTCCACCCGGGCAACTTCACCTCCGAGGGCTTCGCGCCGTTCGGCGCCAAGGGCATTCTCGCCGCCATCAGCTCCAGCGGCATCATCTTCGCGCTGCTCGGCTTCGAGCAGGCGATCCAGCTGGCCGGTGAGAGCCGCAACCCGAAGCGGGACCTGCCGCGCGCGACCCTCGGCTCGGTCGCGATCGGCTCGGTGATCTACATCCTGCTCCAGGTCGTGTTCATCGTCGCGCTGCCGCACAGCTCCTTCGCGCACGGCTGGGCGAAGCTCGACTTCCCCGGCATCAGCGGTCCCTGGGCGGGTCTGGCCACGCTGGTGGGCCTCGGCTGGCTCGGCCTCGTCCTGTACGCCGACGCGATCATCTCCCCCGGCGGCACCGGCCTGATCTACACCACCGCCACCTCCCGCATCTCCTACGGCCTGGCCAAGAACGGCTACGCGCCCAAGGTGTTCGCCAAGACGGACTCGCGCGGTGTGCCGTGGTTCGGTCTCATCGTCTCGTTCGTGACCGGTGTGATCTGCTTCCTGCCGTTCCCGAGCTGGCAGGAGCTGGTCAGCTTCATCACCTCGGCGAGCGTCCTGATGTACGCGGGCGCGCCGCTGGCGTACGGCGTCTTCGCCGACCGGCTGCCGCACCACGAGCGCCCGTACCGGCTGCCCTTCGGCAAGGTCATCTCGCCGCTGTCGTTCGTGGTCGCCAACCTGATCATCTTCTGGTCCGGCTGGGACACCCTGTGGCGGCTCGGCTTCGCGATCCTGCTCGGCTACGTGCTGCTCGGCTCCTACGCCTGGTACGCGATCCGCAAGAACCTGCCCGACGCGCCCCGGCTGGACTTCAAGGCCGCGCAGTGGCTGCCCGGATACCTGATCGGCCTCGGCGTGATCTCGTACCTGAGCACCTTCGGCGGCGACGGCACCATCCCGCTGTACTGGGACATCCTGGTCGTGGCGGTGTTCTCGCTCGGCATCTACTACTGGGCCAAGGCCACCGCGTCGAAGCCCGAGGCGATCGAGCGCAGCATCGAGGAGGTCGTGGTCACCGACGCTCCGGCGCACTGACCCCGCACTCCTCCCGGTGTCCCGTCAGCCACGGCAACTCCGCCGCGGCTGACGGGACACCGTCATAATGCGGGGGTGATCTCCCCTTCCCCCCGCCCCGGCTCCGCGCCCGAGGAACGCCGTAGGGTCGTCGTCGTGGGCGCCGGACCCGCCGGTCTCACCGTCGGCAACATCCTGCGGGCGGCTTCCGTCGACTGTGTGGTCCTGGAGACCGAGAGCAGGCAGTTCATCGAGACCCGGCCGAGAGCCGGCGTCATCGAGGAATGGGCGGTGCGTGCCCTCGGGCAGCGCGGCCTGGCGGGCAACCTGCTGGAGCGGGCCCAGGTGCACGACGCCTGCGAGTTCCGCTTCGGCGGCGAGCGGTACCGGTTCTCCTACGGCGAGCTGTCGGGCCGGCACCACTATGTGTATCCCCAGCCCCTGCTGGTCACGGACCTGGTGCGGGAGTACGCCGACGTACGCGGCGGTGACATCCGTTGCGGTGTGCGCGACGTGCGGCTGCACGACCTGGACTCGGACCGGCCCGCGGTGTCGTACCTCTGTCCCGAGACGGGCGAACGGCGGGTGCTGCGCTGCGACTTCGTCGCGGGCTGCGACGGGGCGCGCGGGGTGACGCGGGACGCGATACCGCCGGGACGGGCGCGGATCGCCCGGCAGGCCGACGGCATCGGCTGGCTGGCCCTGCTGTCCGAGGCCCCGCCCTCCTCCGACTGTGTGCTGTTCGGCGTCCATCCGCACGGTTTCGCCGGGCACATGGCCCGCAGCCCCGAGGTCACCCGCTACTACCTGCAGTGCCCGCCCGGCGACGACCCGGAGAACTGGCCGCACGAGCGGGTCTGGGCCGAGCTGCGGACCCGGCTCGGCGCGGCCGGCGCGCCGCCGCTCATGGAGGGCCGGCTGATCGAGAAGCGGGTGCTGGACATGCACCACTACGTCGTCGAGCCCCTCGTCCACGGGCGGCTGTTGCTGGCCGGCGACGCGGGCCATCTCACGGCGCCGATCGCGGCGAAGGGCATGAACCTCGCCCTGCACGACGCCTTCCTGCTCGGTGACGCGCTCGTCGCGTACGTCACCCGGGGCGACGACAGCGGCCTGGACGGCTACTCCGACGCGTCCCTGCGGCGGGTGTGGGACTACCAGGAGTTCTCGCAGTGGCTGTCGGACGTCTACCACGGCGTCGCCTCGGGCGATCCGTTCCGGGCGGGCACCACGCTGGCCCGGCTGCGCCGCCTGTTCACCTCGCCCGCGTCGGCGGCGGCCTTCGCCGAGCAGTACCTGGGCGCGGCCGCGGCGTTCTGAGCCCGCGCCGCGCGCCTCGGACGGTGACGGCCTCGGGACCCGGGCGGGTGAGGCAGGGGGCGGTGCCCGCGAGGGCGAGCAGGACGACCGCGAGGGACCTGGCGCAGGGGGTCCGGCCGGAGGTCACGAAGAACCCGGGGCGGTGACCAGCGGTGCGGACGAGGTGCCGGCGCTGCTGGAGCGGCTCAGCTCTCTGCTTCGGTGCCACGCTCGGCGAGGCGGTGGTCGGCCACCTTCAGCGCCTCGTCGACCAGGCGGCGCAGATGGCCGTCGCGCAGCGAGTAGACCACGCGGCGGCCCTCCTTGCGGGTCTTCACCAGACCCGCGAGGCGCAACCGGGCCAGGTGCTGGCTGACGGCGGGACGGGCGGCGCCACACGCCTCGGTGAGGGTGGTGACGTCGGCCTCACCCGTGGTCAGAGCGTGCAGCAGGGTGAGGCGGGTGCGGTCGCCGAGCAGGGCGAGGAGATCGGCGGCGACCGCGAACTGCGCGTCGCCCGGTGCGCGCGGCTGCTCATGATGCGCAGGTGATAGGTGCATGCGTGCGCTCATACGCACATAATGGCTCCGTGGGCGCCGCCGCGTCCATTCCCGGACACCGGACACCGGAAGGGGATCCACGTGAGCGACCGGCACACGCACCACCCCGGCGACGAGCAGACGCACCGGCACGGCCGGGAACCCCACGGCCATGCCCACACCTCCCCCGGGCTGCGCCACCGCCTCGCCCACCTCCTCACCCCGCACTCGCACGAGAGTGCCGACAAGCTCGACCCCGCCCTGGAGTCCTCGGCGCGTGGCATGCGCGTGCTGTGGGTGTCCCTGGCCGTGCTCGGGGCGACCGCGCTCGCCCAGGCGATAGTGGTCGTGGTCTCCGGATCGGTGGCGCTGCTCGGGGACACCGTGCACAACGCGGCGGACGCGCTGACGGCCGTACCGCTGGGCATCGCCTTCGTGCTGGGCCGACGGGCGGCGACCCGGCGGTTCACCTACGGCTACGGGCGCGCCGAGGACCTCGCGGCCCTCGCGATCGTGCTGACCATCGCGGCCTCCGCCGCGTTCGCGGCCTGGGCGGCCGTCGGGCGGCTGCTGGACCCGCGCCCGGTCGAGCACGTGCCGGCGGTCGCGGTGGCCGCGCTGGTCGGCTTCCTGGGCAACGAGGGGGTGGCCCGGTACCAGATCCGGGTCGGCCGGGAGATCGGCTCGGCCGCACTGGTCGCCGACGGCATGCACGCCCGGACGGACGGCTTCACCTCACTCGCCGTCCTGCTGGGCGCCGGAGGCGCGGCCCTGGGGTGGCGGCTCGCCGACCCGGTCGTGGGGCTGGCGATCACCGCCGCGATCGCGCTGGTGCTGCGGGACGCGGCGCGGGAGGTGTTCCGGCGGGTGATGGACGCCGTCGACCCGGCGCTGGTGGACCGGGCCGAGCGGGTGGTGCGTGCGGTGCCGGGCGTGCGCGAGGTGGGCGAGCTGCGGCTGAGGTGGATCGGGCACCGGCTGCGGGCCGAGCTGGCCGTCGTGGTGGACGGCGAGGCGACGGTCCGCCAGGCGCACGCGATCGCCGTCGAGGCCGAACACGCCCTGCTGCACGCCGTTCCGAGGCTCACGGCCGCCCTGGTGCACGCCGATCCGGCACCCGTGCCGGGCGCGACGGACCCGCATCTGGTGCTGGCCCATCACCTGACGGCCTGATCTCAGGCGACCCCGAGCCCTTCGAGCACCACCGCGCCGGGCAGCTCCGCGAGCGCCTTGCCCGGCACCAGCAGCTTGCCGCGCCGGCGCCCGCTGCCGACCAGGACGTAGGGCAGGTCGGCCACGGCCGCGTCCACCAGCAGCGGCCAGTCGGCGGGCAGTCCGACCGGGGTGATACCGCCGTACTCCATGCCGCTCTCGCCGGTCGCCGTGTCCATCGAGGCGAACGAGGCCTTGCGCGCCCCGAGTTGGCGGCGCACCACGCCGTTGACATCGACCCGGGTGGTGGAGAGCACCACGCACGCCGCGAGGGTGGTCTCGCCGCCCCGCTTGCCCGCGACCACCACACAGTTCGCCGACCGCTCCAGCAGTTCGCGGCCGTAGTGCTCCACGAAGACGGCCGTGTCGGCCCAGCGCGGGTCGGTGTCGACGTAGACGATCCGGTCGGCGGGCACGCTGCCCCGCCAGTGGCGTACGGCGTCGGCGACCGGGGCGGTCAGCTCGTCCAGGCAGTCGGGGGCCGGGGTGGCGGTGTCGAAGTCTCCGATGGGTGCGCGCATGGCCGCACGCTAACAAGGGCCGCCCGGCGGCCGAACCGGCGTCTCATTGCACGGGCGGCACCGAGACCGCCATCACCATCTCCATCGGGACGTCGCCGGTATTGGCGTAGACGTGCGGGATGTTGGCCTCGAAGGAGGCGCTCGCTCCCGCCGGGACACGGTACTCCTCGCCGTCCACGGTGAGCGTCAGCTCGCCCGCGGTGACATGGACCAGCTCGACCGTGCCGCCGGGGTGCGGTTCGGAGGGGCTGCGGTCGCCCGGCATCAGCCGCCAGTCCCACATCTCCAGCGGCCCCGGGGCCTCGGTGCCGGCGAGGAGCCGGTTGTAGCTGCCGGCCTCGGTGTGCCACAGCCGTACGGCCCGCTCGGCGGGGACGACGCGGACCTTGGGACCCCGCTCGTAGTCGAGGAGGGTGGTCACGCTGACGCCCAGCGCGTCGCCGATCTTGACGACGGTGCCGATGCTCGGGTTGGTGCGGGCCTGCTCGATCTGGATGAGCATGCCGCGGCTGACACCGGCCCGGACGGCGAGCACGTCCAGGGTGAAGCCGCGCACCGCGCGCCAGTGCTTGACGTTGCGCGCCAGGGACTGGGTCAGGAGGTCGAGGTCCGACACGTTCCGTCCAATGTCCAGGGAGATGAGGTCAACTATTTTGGATGGCAGAGTTCAATGAAAGGAACTACGGTGGGATGCACCCGCTTGTTCACCGAACTGTACTGCGAGGCCCTCAGTGACAGCGTTCTTCGCCCTGACCACCAGCCTCCTGTGGGGCCTGGCCGACTTCGGCGGCGGGCTGCTGACCCGACGCACGCCCGCACTGACGGTGGTGGTCACCTCCCAGGCGATCGCGGCGGCCGTGCTCGCCGCGATCGTGGTCGCGACCGGAGGCTGGAGCGAGGCGGGCCCGCGGCTGTGGTTCGCGGTAGCGGCCGGTCTGGCCGGTCCGGTGGCCGTGTTCTCGTTCTACAAGGCACTCGCACTGGGCCCGATGGGCGTGGTCTCCCCGCTGGCCACGCTGAGCGTGGCCGTGCCCGTCGGTGTGGGCCTGGTGCTCGGCGAGCGCCCGGGAGCACTGCAGGTGGCGGGCATCGCGGTCGCCGTCACCGGGGTCGTCCTCGCGGGCGGCCCGCAGCTGCGCGGCGCGCCGGTGCAACGGCTGACGATCCTGCTCACGCTGATCGCGGCGCTGGGTTTCGGCACGGTGTTCGCGCTGATCACGGAGGCCTCGACGAATGTCACCGGCCTGTTCCTGTCGCTGTTCGTCCAGCGGGTGACGAGCGTCGCGGCGGGCGGCGCGGCCCTGTACACCGCCGTCCGGCGCGGCACCCCCGCCCTGCCCGAGGGCGGCCTTGCCCGTACCTCGCTGCCGGCACTGGCCTTCGTCGGCCTCGCGGACGTGGCGGCCAACGGCACCTACGCCGTCGCCGCCCAGCACGGCCCGATCACCGTGGCGGCCGTGCTCGCCTCCCTGTACCCGGTGGTCACCGCGCTGGCCGCGCGCGGCTTCCTCAGCGAGCGGCTACGCGCGGTCCAGGCCGCGGGCGCCGGGCTCGCCCTGCTGGGGACGCTGCTGCTGGCGACCGGCTGAATCAGCCGTCGGCCTCGAGGCGGGCCAGCCGCTCCATCCCTTCCTCGTCGAGATCGGCCAGCGCGCGCAACTGCTCCGGCGTGATCCCTTCCGGGAGCGGCACCGGAGCCGGGGTCCGCAGCGGCGGCTGCCATCCGTCGGCGGGAGTCCAGCGCCGTACGACCCGGGCCGGCGCCCCCGCCACCACGGAGTGGTCGGGCACGGTTCCCCGCACCACCGCGCCGGCCGCCACGACCACGTTCCGGCCGATCCGCGCCCCCGGCAGGATCACCGCACCGGTGCCGATCCAGCAGCCCGGGCCGATCTCCACCGGCTCCATGCGCGGCCACTGCCTGCCGATGGGCTCGTGCGGGTCGTCGTAGGAGTGGTTGGTGGAGGTGACGTAGACGTACGGCCCGAAGTAGCAGTCGCTGCCGATCGTGACCGTGGTGTCGGCGATGACATGGCTGCCCCGGCCGAGCACGACACCGTCGCCGACGCGCAGGATGGGCTCCGGCCCGAGGTCGAGGTCCGGCATCAGACCGGCGGTGAGGGTGACCTGCTCGCCGATGATGCAGTGGGCACCGAGGTGGATCCAGGGCTCGCCGAAGACCGTGCCGAGCGGGAAGGCCAGCCTGGTACCGGTGCCCAGCGCGCCGAAGCGGAACCCGGCCGGGTGCTCAGCCGTGACGGAGCCCCTGCGTTGCGCCCAGGACCAGGCCGCGTGGACGGCCCGCTGGGCGAGGCCCCGTCTCCAGGACGAGAACGTGTTCTTGCGCTTCGGCACGGGGTCACGTTACTCAGCGGTTGTCTTCGGCGAGAGGGCACACTGCTGTGATCTTTGCCCCACTGCTGACGTACCGTGCCGAGTACCACTGACATGGCGAGGAGACGGTGATGACGCACAAGGCGCTGATCGTGGGAATCGGGGGGAAGGAGCCCCGGATCGACTCGGAGGCGTTCGTGGCGCCCACGGCCTCGGTGATCGGGGACGTTTCGCTCCGCTCGGGGACGAGTGTCTGGTACGGCGCGGTCCTGCGGGGAGATGTGGAGGGGATCGAGGTCGGCGCGAACAGCAACGTGCAGGACAACTGCACCTTGCACGCGGATCCCGGGTTTCCGGTGAGCGTCGGGGAGCGGGTTTCCATCGGGCACAACGCGGTGGTGCACGGAGCGACCGTGGAGGACGACTGCCTGATCGGGATGGGAGCGACCGTGCTGAATGGGGCGGTGATCGGGGCGGGGTCCCTCGTTGCCGCTCAGGCGCTGGTTCCGCAGGGGCTGGTCGTGCCGCCGGGGTCGTTGGTCGCGGGCGTTCCGGCGAAGGTCAAGCGGGCCCTCTCCGCGGAGGAGCGGCAGGGAATCACCCTCAACGGCACGATGTATGCGGAGTTGGCCAAGGCGCATCAGCATGTGCACGAGTAGGGGCGTTCGCGGGTGTGGGTGCGCGTGCGGGAGCGCGTGCGTGGGGCTGATCGCGCAGTTCCCCACGGCCCTGGGGGGTTTCAGTCCCCGGCGCCCACAGGTTCCGCTTCTCGGTGTTCGAGCTGGGCCTTCTTGGCCCGACGCTTGATGATCAGCACGGACGTCAGGCCGATCAGGACCGCTGCCGCCAGGCCCAGGTACGAGAAGCGCTTGAGCCAGTCCTCGGCGACGATGCCGACGTAGTAGATGACGGCCGTGGTACCGCCCGCCCAGCAGATGCCGCCGAGGACGTTGGCGATCAGGAACTTCCAGTACGGCATGTGGAGGACGCCCGCGAGGGGGCCGGCGAAGATGCGCAGCAGGGCGACGAAGCGGCCGAAGAAGACGGCCCACATGCCCCACTTCTCGAAGGACCGCTCGGCGGTGGCGACATGGCCCTCGCCGAAGTGCTTCGGAAACTTCCTGCCCAGCCGGGCCAGCAGCGGTCGTCCGCCCTTGCGGCCGATCGCGTAGCCGATGGAGTCGCCGATGACGGCTCCGGCGGTCGCGCACACGCCGAGGACGATCGGGTTGATGCCGGAGTGCTGGGAGGACATGAGCGCCGCCGACACCAGGATGATCTCGCCCGGCAGCGGGATGCCCAGGCTCTCCAGGCCGATCACCAGGCCCACCACGGCGTAGACGGCGGCCGCGGGCACCGTGTCGAGCCATTCCTGGACGTGCACCGCCGGTTCCTCCCCTGAGGGCGTTCCTGTCTGCCAGGGCGTGGCTTGCGCAGCGCGCCCCATGGGAAGGCTACCTGGTCGGCCGTGAACGACAGCTCCCGCGCACGCGCCCTACGGCACCGTCCCGCCCTCGCGCCTTCGGTTTTCGGACATCCCGGTGTCATGCGGAAGGGGAAGGCTCCCCGAGGCTTTCGCCGCTCCGCCTCCCCAAGGTCCCCCTGCCGGGGCCCGATGCGGAAGGACCACGTCCCCGTGTCCTCACTCTCCCCGACGCCCCCGGCGTCCCTGGCGTCCCTGGCTTCCTCGGCGTCCCCGCCTTCGCCGGTGTCCCCGGCCTCCTCGCCCTCCCCGCGGTCGCCGCTCTCCCCAGCTCCCTCGGCCTCCCCGCCGTCACCGCTCTCCCCGGCCTACCCGGCGTCCCCCGCTTCCCGGCCATCGCCGGTCTCCCCGCTCTCCCCGCGGTCGCCGCTCTCCCCAGCTCCCTCGGCCTCCCCGCCGTCACCGCTCCCCCCGGCCTACCCGGCGTCCCCGGCTTCCCCGGCTTCCCGGCCGTCGCCGCTCTCCCCGCCGTCGCCGCTCTCCCCAGCTCCCTCGGCCTCCCCGCCGTCGCCGCTCTCCCCGGCCTACTCGGCGTCCCCGGCTTCCCGGCCATCGCCGGTCTCCCCCGCCTCGTCGGCGTCACCGGCCTCCCGACCGTCGTCGGTCTCACCGTCCTCGCCGGTCTCCGCGGCCTCGGCGGTCTCACCGCCCTCGCCGGTCTCCCCCGCCTCGCCGGTCTTTCTCGCCTCCTCGGCCTCCTCGGCGTCCCCGCCCACTCCGGTCATTGCAGCTTCCGTGGCCTCCCCGGCATCCCTGCCCTCGCCGGTCCCCCCGGCCTCCGATCCGTCCTGTCACGGGTCCGGGGCGCCGGTGCGGCGCGGCTCCCTCATGGTGGGCCGGCCCGTCCGGCTCGCCCTGTGTCTGTCGCCCCTGCTGCTCGCCGGCGGCTGGGCCCTGGCCCACCGGCCCGTGGCGTACGAGGGTGCCGCGCGGCTCGTCGCCGCCGGCCCCTGGTGGCTGCTGGCCGGGGCCGGCTTCACCTGTCTGACCTGGGTGGCGGCCTCCTGTGTCCGGCAGGGTGCGCTGCCGGACCGGCTGCCGCCGGGGCTGCTGCTGGCCTCGCAGTTCGCCGCGGGTGCCGCGAACCACACGCTGCCGGGTGGCCTGGGCGCGCACGCCGTCACGCTGCGCTTTCTGCGTACCCGAGGGGTGCCGCTCAACCGGGCGGCCGCCTCGATCGGCCTGTACTCCCTGGCGAGGACCACTGCGAAGACGCTGGTGCTGCTGGTGTTCCTGGCGTCCTCGCCCACATGGCGGCGGCTCGGGGACCTGCTCCAGGACGGGCGGGCGCTGGTGCCCGCCGTCGCCGTCGCGGGTGGTGCGCTCACCGCGGCGGGGGTGCTCCTGACGGTCGTGCGGCCCTTACGGCGTCCGGTGACGGGGCTGCTGCGCTCCGCCCTCGCCGATGCGCGGGTGGTGCACGGCCGGCCCTGCCGGGTGCTGGCCCTGTGGGGCGGGGCAGCCGCGATGCCCCTGCTACAGGCGGGTGCGCTCGTCTGTGTGGGGGTCTCGCTCGGCCTGGGGCTGCCGTGGCAGCACGTGGTCCTGGCCCATCTGGCGGCGGGCACCGCGGTCGGAGCCGTACCGGCGCCCGGTGGTCTCGCGGTGGACGCGGCGCTGGTGTGGACGCTGGTCGCGTTCGGAGCCTCGCCGGCCGTGGCCACCGCGACCGTGATCGGCTACCGGGTGCTGACCGACTGGCTGCCGCTGCTGCCGGGCGCCCTGGTGCTGTCGGCGCTGATCCGCGCCGAGGTGCTGTGAGCGCCGGTCACTCGTGCCGGGCGACCAGGCGGTAGGCATTGGACAGGCCCAGACGGTGGGACAGCGGGCGTACCGCGAACCGGTCGAGGAGGGTGGCCGTGAGCAGGGCGGGCACGCCCGCGAGGAGGAGCGCGGTGCGCAGGGCGCGCCGAAAACCGCCGGGCGGCTCGGGCAACCAGGGCGCGTCGTCACGCGGGGCGGTGTGGTCGAGGGCCAGCCAGACGGCGGCGAGGAGGTCGACCGGGTCGTGCGGCTCGGCGTGCTGCTCGGCGATCACCGTGAAGCCGAGTTCGGTGAGCCGGCGCCGCAGGTTGCCGACCGGTATGAGGTGCAGGTGCTGCGGCTGGAGCCAGGGCAGCCACCAGCGGCCGAGGAGGCGTGCGTACCGGCTCTCCGGATCCGGGACCTCGATGAGCAGATGGCCGCCGGGGCGTACGACCTCGTGGGCGGCGCGGAGTTCGCGGTCCGGGTCGGTGCTGTGCTCCAGGTAGTGGAACATGCTCACCACGTCGTAGCGGGCGGCCAGTTCGGGCGCGAGGTCGGGGAAGGCGCCGCGGTAGGCGTGCTCCACGCGGCCCTCGCGGGCCGCGAGTTCGGCGCCGTCGGTGAAGTCGAGCCCGTCGAAGGCGGTGCCGGGCAGGACGGTCCGGGCGGCCTCGCAGAAGTGGCCGTGGCCCGTGCCGACGTCGAGCCAGTTCTTCGGGTTCGGGTCGTGCGGTGCCATCGCCTCCGCCCGGCCCCGGTACATCGTGGTGCGGCCGCCGAACGTGCCGCTCATGCGCTGTTCGCCAAGACCGTCGTAGAAGTCCCGGTAGTAGAACTCGAGCCCCTCGTCGGTGAGTCGGGGGTTCTGGAAGGTGTGGCCGCAGTCCGTGCAGCGGTCGAGGGTGAACTGGCCGGGTTTGTGCTGGAGCAGGTCGATGGTGCGCAGGCGGGTGGTCAGCCGGGCGGAGGCGCACCAGGGGCAGGTGCTGCGCCTGGGCGCGAAGAAGCGGTCCGTGCCGGCGGCCAGGTCGGCCTGGTAGGCGGAGCGCAGGGCGGCTGTCCGCTCGCTGTTCTTGCTGGGGTCGCTCATCGGGTCTCCGTAAGTTGTTAGGCGGCCCGGGAGGGCCGGATGTGGCTTATCGGGTCTTGTCTTCAGTGGCTTCCGAGGAGTGGCCGTCCGGCTCTCCGGGGCGCCCTGGCTGCTGATTGAGATGTGCGCGCTGTGTGCGGTCGCTGTTTACGGAGATGACAGCGGGGTGTTCCTCGGGCCGACGGTGTGTTGTGCGGAACGAGGAGGGGCGAGTGACCAAGCGGAAGGCCCACGTCTGGGCCGGTGTCGACGCGGGCAAGGGCCACCACTGGGCTGCTGTGGTCGACGAGGCCGGTGCGACCCTGTGGTCGAAGAAGATCGGCAACGACGAGTCGGCGATCCTGGCCGCGCTCGGCGAGATCCTGGAGCTGGCCGATGAGGTCCATTGGGCGGTGGACATCTCCGGCACCTCGTCCGCGCTGCTGCTGGCGCTGCTCGCGGCCCACGGCCAGCGGGCGGTCTACGTGCCTGGCCGCACGGTCAACCGCATGTCCGGCGCCTACCGCGGCGAGGCGAAGACCGACGCCCGCGACGCCTATGTCATCGCCGAGACCGCTCGCCACCGCCGGGACTTCGCCGCCATCGATGTGCCTGCCCAACTCGCCGCGGACCTCGCGCTGCTGACTGCCCACCGAGCCGACCTGGTGGCTGA